>NZ_CP014309.1:300000-600000 GCF_001557535.2 Burkholderia sp. PAMC 26561 | reverse complement strand
GCGGCCCCGATCAGTGCAATGGGCAAGACATACCGGCGCCGGGCCCGATCGGCCGGGGCGACATCAGACTTGGGTGGATCGGAATGCGGATTCATTGAAATGCCTTGTTTGCAGGTTGATGCGCAATATTGCGGATTGACTAGTGAGTAGGGCGAGGTTCCGGGCCGTTTGCTTCCACCGGGCCATCCTTGCGTTTCTTTTCACGCCGTTCGCGCCACGCGTGAACCATGCCGAAGACCACTGGCACGAATAGCAGCGTCGAGACCGTGCCGATTGCGAGGCCGCCAATGACAGCACGACCCAAAGGCGCGTTCTGTTCGCCACCGTCGCCGAGTCCGAGCGCCATCGGCAACATGCCTATGAGCATGGCAAGTGCTGTCATGAGCACTGGCCGGAAACGGCTGAAACCTGCTTCCAGTGCAGCCTTTAAAGGTGGCGCGCCACCTTGAAGCATCTCGCGAGCGGTGTTGATGACCAGGATGCTGTTCGCGGTAGCAATACCGATACACAAAATCGTTCCCGTCAACGCCGGCACGCTGAGCGTCGTGTGGCTGGCAAACAGCATCCACGCTATGCCTGCAAGCGACGCAGGCAGGCCGCTGATGATGATCAGCGGGTCGAGCCATGACTGGAAGTTGACGACCATCAGCAGATAAACGAGCACGACGGCGAAGGCGAGTCCCATGCCGAGGCCCGTGAACGAGTCGTGCATCGACTGCACCTGACCACGAATCACGATCGATGATCCCGCGGGCAGTTTTACCTTTGCCTGATCGACGAGCGTGGTGACGTCCGCCGCTACCCCGGCAAGATCGCGCCCTTGTGCGGATGCATAGATGTCGAGCACGGGCTGCACGTTGTAATGCGAGACCACCGCTTCCTGCGATACCCGCGACATCGTGGCGAGCGATCCCAAGATGTTCTGCGGCGCGCTCGAGTTGGCAACCTTGGTCAACGGCAGGTTGGCAAGTGTCTGAAGCGAATGGATATCGTATTGCGGGACTTCGGCCATCAACGGATAGCTCACGCCGTTTTTTGGATCGAGCCAGAAATTCGGCGTTGTTTGCGAGCTGCCCGAGAGCGCAATCAGCAGGTTCTGCGCAACGTCGTGCTGTGTCAGGCCGGCCTGCAATGCCTTGGTGCGATCGACATCCAGGTTGATTGCCGGTTCGTCGCCTGGCTGCTGGATGCGGGCATCGACAAGACCGCGCACGCCGCGCAGCTTCGCTAGCAAATCGTTCGCGACCACGCGATTCTGGTCGAGTTTGGCTCCGACGATCTGGATGTCGATGGGCGCCGGCAAGCCGAAGTTTAGGATCTGGCTGACGATATCAGCGGGCAGGAACGCGAATGTGACACTTGGAAACGCGTTCGTGAGGGTGTTACGCAGCGTCGTCACATAGCCGGCTGTCGGCTTGTGGCCGGGCTTGAGCGACACCATGATGTCCGCATCTTCCGAACCGATCGGGCCGGAAGACGCATAGGTCAGGTTGATCCCGCTCACCGGCACGCCGATGTTGTCGAGCAGCGCGGCCTGTTCGGACTTCGGGATCACCGTGTTGATTTTCGCTTCGACTTCGTCCGCGATGCGAGCGGTCTGTTCGATCCGCGTGCCAGTCGGCGCGCGCATATGGAGGCGAATTTCGCCGGCATCGACTGTCGGGAAGAAGTCCTGTCCGGTGAACGGAATCAATGCCAGTGAACCAACGCACACGAGCATGAAGATCGGCAAAAACATGCGCCAACGTTCAATAGCGCGGCCAAGCATGCGCTTGTAACCGCCGCGAAACTGTTCAAAACGACGCTCGAACGCGGCCTGGAAGCGGATCAGCACGCCGAAGCGGCCGGGGGGCGCGGCGTTGTCGCGGGACCGCGCTTTCATCAGGTACATTGCGAGCGTGGGAATCAGCGTGCGGGAGAAGAAGTAAGACGCGATCATTGCAAACACGACTGCTTCGGCCATCGGCACGAACAGATATCGCGCAACGCCGCTCAGCAGGAACATCGGTACGAACACGATACAGATCGACAGCGTCGACACGAAGGTCGGCACGGCAATTTCGCCCGAACCGTTCAGGATGGCATCGTGCAAAGGCGCGCCATTCTCCAGGTGGTGCGTGATGTTTTCGATGGCGACCGTTGCGTCATCCACCAGGATCCCGACCGCGAGCGCGAGGCCGCCGAGCGTCATAATATTGATGGTCTCGCCCAGCACGGAGAGACCAATGAGCGACGTCAGGACGGCCAACGGAATGGTCACAGCGATGATCAGCGTAGCGCGCCAACTGCCGAGGAACAGGAGGATCATCAGCGCGGTCAGGCATGCCGCGATCAGCGCTTCGCGCACGACGCCTGTTATGGCCGATTTCACGAAGACAGACTGATCGCCGAGCGGCGTGACCACGAGCGACTTGGGCAGCCCGGCGGTGATGTTCGGCAGCATCGACTTGATCTGGCTGATGATGGTCAGCGTCGACGTACTGCCGGTCTTCTCGACTTCGAGCAGGGCCGCACGCGAACCGTTGCTGCGCACGATGTTCGTTTGCGGCGCGTAGCCGTCGCGAACCTGCGCGACGTCGCGTACATACACCACGCCGCCATTGACCGTCTTGATCGGCAGGTTGTTTAGCGCCGCGACGCTCGTCGTGCTGCCGTTCATTTGCACGTTGTACTCGCGCGTGCCGATCTTCGCCGTGCCGCCCGGCAGGATCAGGTTCTGCGTATTGACGGCGTTGACCACATCGAGTGGTGAAAGACCTTTCGCCTGCAACGCGCGCGAGTTGATGTCGACCATGATCTGCCGTACCTTGCCGCCGAAGGGCAAGGGCACAGCCGCACCTTGAACTGTCGCGAGTTGCGTGCGAATAAAGCTGTTGCCGAGGTCATACAGGGTTTGCTCAGGCAGCGACTTGCTCGAAAGACCCAGCTGCAGGATCGGCACCGTTGAAGCGTTGTACGTGATGATATTCGGTGGCAGGGTTCCGGGCGGCAGCACGCGCAGGATCGAGGCTGAGTTCGATGCTGCTTGAGCAATCGCGCGATTAATGTCGGCGCCGGGGTGGAAGAATACCTTTACCACTGAGACGCCATTGAGCGACTGCGATTCAATGTGTTCGATATCTTCGACGTCCGAGGTCAGGGCGCGTTCATAGTTCGACGTGATCCGGTGCGCCATGTCCTCGGCGGAGAAGCCGTTATACGACCAGACAATGCTGACCACCGGGATATTGATGCTTGGGAAGATATCAACCGGTGTTCTGACAATTGCAAGCGGCCCCAGGATAAAGAGAAGGATCGCAAGGACGATGAACGTATAAGGCCGGTTGAGGGCGAGTCTGACGATCCACATAGGGTTTCCTGAACGGTGAGCCGTAAGAACACGGTCGGGCTTCTTGATGAGCGAGTCTCGCCGACCCGCACTTACCGGATACCGTCGAGTTAATTACAAATACGTCATGTTGAAAACGCCTCCGAATTGCCGTTTGCAAGCGGCTCCCACAGTTATCAATCTTGTAATGGAATGGTCGGCTTGCTGTCACCCTCGTCCTCGCACAATGCATTCAGGCTGTCTCACAACGAGAAGTCATGATCAACGTTCAAGAGGTGTCAACTATGAAACGCGCAATCCAGGCATTCCTGATGGCTGCTGTCCTTACCGCTCCGGCCCTGACATTTGCACAGAGCAACAACGACCCGATAACCCAAGCCCAGGTCAAGGCCGAACTCGTGCAGATCGAAAATGCCGGATATCACCCTGCACAGAAAGGCCTGCATTATCCGGACGATATCCAGGCTGCCGAGGCCAGGCTGAACGATCAAGCGAACACGGGGTACGGAGGTGCGGTCAACGGTACGACTGGAAGCGGCAGCACTGTCAATGCGCAGCCCGACTCAAACTGATGCGTGTCTATGCCCGCCGAATCCGACGTCCCGGCCGCCACGAATCGCAGATAACAGTTTTGTAATCGCGATGCGAAGTGACTGGCGTAATATCGATGCAAGTCAATCAACGCGGCGCCGAGGCAAAAACATGAGGATCCTGGTCGTTGAAGATGAGCAGAAGGCACTCGCTTATATCAAGAAGGGCCTCGAGGAAGCGGGTTATTCCATAGACACAGCAGCGGACGGCGCCGAAGGCCTGATCCTTGCGAGAGAAGAAAATTACGACGTCATCGTCCTTGACGTGATGTTGCCGACTATGGACGGATGGGCTGTCCTCAAGAACCTGCGGACCTTGAAGGCTACGCCAGTACTTTTCCTGACCGCACGCGACGACGTCAGCGATCGCGTTCGCGGACTCGAGCTGGGCGGTGACGATTACCTCGTCAAGCCATTCGCGTTTGTGGAGTTGCTCGCG
The DNA here is from genome assembly GCF_001557535.2 of Burkholderia sp. PAMC 26561. NCBI lineage: Bacteria > Pseudomonadati > Pseudomonadota > Betaproteobacteria > Burkholderiales > Burkholderiaceae > Burkholderia > Burkholderia sp. PAMC 26561. The sequence continues at coordinate 595,643 of NZ_CP014309.1, read as the reverse complement.
CGTGTGCGCACGCTGGCGCGGCGCGGACCACCGCGGGAAAGCGACCTGATCACCGTCGCCGATCTGGAGATCGATGTCACGCGTCGCAAGGTGCGTCGGGCGGGCAAGCGCATCGAGCTGACGCCCCGTGAATTTGCATTGCTGCAATTGCTCGCACGCAAGAAAGGCGAGGTGATGAGCCGCACTCAGATCGCTTCTTACGTATGGGACATGAATTTTGACAGCGACACAAACGTCGTGGAAGTGGCGATCCGCCGCCTGCGCGCGAAGATCGACGAAGAGTTCGAAGTAAAATTGATCAGCACCGTGCGCGGTGTCGGCTACGTGATCGACACGCGAGAAGACGACTAATGCTGAGGCGCGCTCGGTCCCGCTCGCTGACAGCGACGCTCGCGCTGGTATTTGCCGGCACCACGCTTGCCGTTTTCGCACTGGTCGGCAGCTACGTCTACCTGGCGCTTGCGCACGAAGTGCGGACTCAGGACGATCTGGATATCGTGCTCGCAACCCGTCATACCCGCCGGCTGGTGGAAGAGCTCGCCGATACCCGCGATCTACGTATGCACGACGAGCGGATCGAGAGCCAGGTTCTCGGCAACGAGGCTTTGTCGGTGGAAGTGCTTGACGCAGAGGGACAAGTGCTGCTGCAGCATAATCGTCTCGAAACGGCGGACCGGCTGTCATGGCCTCCCGACGTCATTGCGGCGTCGCGGCAGATCACAGCCGCGGCGATCGTCGAGCGTTCGGCTACCGACAAGACACCTTTCCGGCGCATCGCTGCGATGGGGCGGCTGGCCGATGGATCGGACGTTACGATCATCGTGACGCGCAACATGCATGACCGATGGCTATTGCTGGACCAGTACCGGGACCGGCTGCGTTATGCAGGGACTGCTGGCGTCCTGATCGCGTTCCTGATGAGCTATCTGCTGGTACGGCGTGCGCTGAGTCCGCTCCGAGCGATTGCCCGTAGTGCCGAGAACTTTACTGTCGACAATCTTGCTTCGCGCATCAAGGTAGGTAACGTGCCGCAGGAGCTCCAGACACTGGTCGTTTCACTGAATACCATGTTCGCGGGATTCGAGCAGGGCTTTAACCGGTTGTCCGGGTTCACCGCGGACCTCGCGCACGATATGCGAACGCCGCTGGCAAATCTGCGCGGCGCGACGGAAGTCGCGCTGGCGAGGCCGCGCTCGTGCGAAGATTATCAGGCGGTACTTGCGTCCAATCTGGAGGAGAGCGACCGGCTTTCACGCATGATCGAGAACGTGCTGTTTCTTGCGCGTGCAGAACATCCAAATTTCGCGAAGCACACGCTGGAATTTAGTATCGGTGATGAACTGCTGCGAATCGCGGAATATTTCGAAGGCATTGCCGATGAAGCCGGCGTACATTTGCAGGTAAGCGGCGGCGGGCGGCTCTGCGCAGATGTAGAATTGTTCCGACGCGCGGTCAGCAATTTGCTCGCGAACGCAGTCCGCTATACGCCACGAGCGGGCAAGATCACGCTCGATGCCAAGGCCCTGGATGGCATGATGCGCGTCTCGGTGACCAATCAAGGCGTTCCGCTCGATCCGGCTTTAATCGAGCGCGTGTTCGATCGGTTTTATCGTGCGGACCCGTCCCGTGCCGGCAGTCACTCAACAGGCGGATCAACCGGATTGGGACTCGCGATCGTTCGGACCATTATGGAGCTGCACGGCGGTCGTGCACACGCTGAAAGCGAGTGCGACGCGACTCGCTTCGTCCTTACCTTTCCTCTCACAAAAGGCCGGACCTAGCCACCTCGCGCACAAGGTCGACGCGTCCTGTGCGGCGGCCGCCAAAGATAACGATTTCGTGATGACGCCGTCAGCGTCGCGCCAGTGTCTGGGGTCGACAATGAAGACCAATCGCTTTGTTTTCGTTGCCATCGACATTGAGGACACCCGTCATGAAACTGCTCGTCTGCGCCGTTGTAGCCTTTGTCGCGCTTATTTCCGTGACATCGTTTGTGCAATCGTCCAATGCTCCATTGACCCGCAGGCAAGTCCTAGAGCAAGTGATTCAACTTGAGCAGGTGGGATACCGGGCGAGTACCCACGATTCGGACTATCCACGCGATATTCAGGCGGCCGAAGCGAAAGTGTGGGCGCTCAACGCTTCGTCCCATAGCGCATATCGCACGGCCGCTGCGCACGCGTCTGCAGGCGTACAGTGAGTCCGGCTACCATGGGCACGTTCAAACGCGCACAGCAATCAATTGACGAACCGATTGACCGATTGAGCCGTCATCGCGCATTCGCCGCAGCATATGTGGCCGCTGCTCTGAGCGATGTGAACGAACCGGAGCGTCGGGCCGGCGGGCTTCTTGCTCCCAGGACAGTAGCCGAAGCATATGGAGAGCTTGGTGCCGTTGCGAAAGCAGGGCAGGTCAGCCTACGCGTCCGTTGATCGAGCGATGGAATGGAACGGTGAACACAATGACGTGAAGTCAGCGAGGCCACTCAAGGTCCTTGCTTTGCGGATTTGAAGTGGGAGAGATTAAAAGCCCCTTCACGCAAAGTCTAACCGAGATCCGAAAGAGATCCGATGTTAGCATCTTCGGCCGTAAATACTCTTGCCGTTGTGCCGTTTCCGCTCTTGAAAGTAGTTCACGTCAAATCAGCAAAGGTTGCGAAGTATGCACGCTTCGGCACTCGGCCAGTCCATGCGCGGCTGTTACTCATAGGCAGTTCTACCGGGCAGGCGAGTAGGTAAGAAACCTACTCGCCGGCCCTGAAAAGCCTAGCGGTGTTCGTTGTCGCCCAGCTCCGTGCCCGGTGTCAACGCCACTCCACGCAGCACCTCACCAAAGCCAGCCGAGCGCAACGTCACGAATCGCAAATGCTCCGCTGCGCTTTTGTCCTTCAGTACGTCTTGCACCGCAACCAGACGATTCGGATCAGCACCGGTGTCGCCATTACCACTGACGGTGGAGGTCGTCGCCCATACCGTGACGATGCCGTCGCGGCCAACATGACCGACGATGTTGCGTAGTCCGTCGGTCGCAGGCGTCCAGGGTAATCCCGTTGCGGCATTACTACCCATCGGATAGCCGTGTACTGAATACGGTTTTCCCAGCCCAAGGCCGTCGACCAAGGTATAGGCTAAAGTCCATATGCGGCTCGCTGGATTGAATACCCATTTTTGCAACCCTGCACTCTTTTGAGCCGCGGCGTGCGTGAATAGGTCACCGCCACCGGTGTAGCCATCTCCCTCATCGGCGACATAAAGCGTATTGGAATCGGCGAACCACAAACCGAACGGGAACATGGCGGCCGGTGTCACCTTGTTTGAGGTGGAGGGGAAGCCGGCAAGGATGCACATGTTCGAGGGCAGCCCGTCACTTTGGAGCGTAGCCGGGGCATAGGCAAGTGGATCGACCGGGAGCTTCGCATGAGGGGCGGGAATGCCTGTGCCGTTCGGACATGCGTTACCGGTCGTGTCCACGAAATACACCGTGTTGACGCCATTGCTGCCGCTGCCCTTCGTCATGTAGACGACGTTGTTGAATACCGTGAGGCCACGGAAGTTATCGTCTTTGCCTATCTTGTCAGCCGAGACGCCTAGTTTCGTTACCGAGAAGCTGGCAAGTGGCGTGGGCGTCGAGGGAGTCTGTTGAGCTTCGGGTAGGGTGGATTGAGCTATAAACTGCGCACCTGCGCCCAAGACCACGCCTGAGGGTTGCGGGTTACTGCCGTTGCCTGCGTTGCCGGTCGTGAAGAAGAATCGCTTGTCGCCCTCTTCAATCAGGACAGCCGAGCGGCCGTTGTTGCCGCTGTAGGCATTTGTTTCGGTGAAAGTGAAACGTCCGTCGCGATCGACGGTTGCGACCGCGCGATAAAACGCCTGGCCGTCAGGATTGGTCGGATCGACTGCTCCGGGTGTATTGGAGTTCGAGACATCGATCTGGTTGATCGGTGCAACATAACCCATGAACGTGAGCGTCCGGCCGTCTGGCGTGAGGTGCAGGCCGACCTCTGACTTCGAACTGAAACTCGTTGCTAGATGATCGCCTTTTGCCGCCGGATCGGTTGTGTAGGGCACCTCCAGGCTACTGATCGGGAAACCGGTGGGCGTCAACTGGTCGAGAAATATCCTCGATGAAATACCGAAATTTGAGTCGTAGAGGACGTTGTTCCAGACATACGGATAGGTGCCGTCGCTGGTGGCTCCGCTCGGTGCGCTGCATCCTGCGCGTGTCTGCTGACAACCGGGCGGGAGCACCGTGCCTGGCGTTACAATCGCAGACTGGTTGGGATAGACGCTGCGGCTCACGACGAGATTGCCGGGGAAAAATTTGCTGGCGTGCTCGTCATCAGAATCACGGTTATTGGCGAAAGCGCTGGATGCAGCGCCGCTGACGATCGAGAGGGCAAAGGTAAACTGGACCGACCTGCGAAGGACCGGCCAGCCGTTTTTAAGTGACATGTTTGTACCTCGTTGACAAACTTTGAAAGAAACAGCGGCCCTCGTACGGCCGAACTACTCACGGTACGAGGTATTGATGGTTTAGCGGTCGATGTCAAAACCCGGCAGAACGCGGGTGCCTTCGCGGGCGACGGATTGCAGGAGGTCCGGGTCGAGCCCGAGGGACTGAAGGATCGTCGGTGCGACCTGAGTGGTGGTGACGGGCGCGGCGACGGTACTTGCGTGACGCAGTCCCGCATAAGACACGACGAGACCAAGGTGACCGTCGTCGGGTGCATTGCCGCCGTGCTCTTCGTCCTTGGTTTTGCTCGACGTATAGATCACGCCCGGATTGGGTTGCACGATGATATCCGGCGTGCGGCCGCGTGCTGGATCGCCGAACGCATTTTCCATCCGCTCGCCAGAAAGAATATAGGCTTGCGGTCCATCAGCGCAGATGCCGGGCGCATTGCAATCGAGGTTCGCGCGCAGCGTCTTGACGGCGGCGTCCGTCTGGCTGCGATCACGCAACCAGATCAGGCTAACGTCATCGCTTTGCACTAATCCGGTCCCGGAAAGACCGCTGCCGTCGTTGAGATTGCCTGTCTTAGTGGCATTCTGGCCGAAGTTGCCGTTGGCATCGAGGTAACCGTTGGCTTCGAGCAGCGCGGTAACCGTGTCACCATTCTTGATGAGCTTCGTGTGATCGGTCGGCGACTGACCGTGCTTGGCCGTCACGATGATCATCGTTGATGAAAACAGGTTTCGCTGCTTGAGTTCGCTGACAACGCGCCCGAGCGAATCGTCAACGTAGGCAATCGCGGCGGCGACTTGCGGACCCGGCGTGAAGCTCGCGTCGAGGTAACCGCCGCCGCTTGAAACAGTCGCTTTTTGGGCGACGCTCAGCGTCTGGAAATTGGTGCCGAAGAGCGTTGGTACTTTTTCGCGAGTTTTGCCGGTTGAATCCTTGCCGTTGATCTGGTTGATCAGTGCATTCACGTGCAAGTCGTCGAACTTTGACGTATGCGAGTAGACATCTGTGTAGTTTGTTTTTGTTGCTGGGTCGATAGAGTTGATTTCAGTCCGCGCAAGATCGTCTACGCCCAGCCCTGACGGGCCGTTGAGCCAATCGTAGCCCCACGCGTGTTTGTCGGCCCATGCCGTCCGCGCATTTTGTTTATGTTCTTTGATGACTTCGAATACGGTGTTTGTCTTGATGTAGTCATGCGGGTAGACGGGCGTACACACGCCCTTCACCATAGCGTGCGGGATTGCTTGCGGATTAAACGCTCCGCCTCCGTCGAGGTGAATCAAAGCGCCGCCGTTCTCGGCATCGATACCTGTCGTTTCGTCAAATATCACGTTCCACCCTTGCTTGCCAGAGCACGTCGGGTCGCCCGGCGCATAGAGCGTGCGATCGTAGGAGACGTCATAGAAGAGTCCGGCCGTCTTGGGCGATCCACCGGTTGTGAGTGCGGCAAGCCCCGGGAACGAATCCGACAAGCCGGGCGTATGTGCGTTCGTATAGGTCACGCCTGACTTGGCAAGCAAAGCCAGGTTAGGACAAGTGTTCGCCCCAATGCAGCGTGCGACGTCCTGTTCATGCATCCCATCGACGCTGATCAACAACACGCGTTTGGGCGCGTTGTCGTCGCGAGCACTGGCGTTCAGGCTCGCCATTGCCATGAGTACTGCAACGAATACGGTTCGGGTATTCCATTTCTGTGCGGCTTGACGCATTGCTTGTCTCCATGAGATGCGATATTGGGCCTGCTTGAGTCCTCAAAAAGTCCTTACCGTAACTTTCGAGGGTGGCGCAACGGTATCAGCCGCTCATGAAGGATTAGTTACACGTTCGTTTGTATTCCTGATGTTTACGATTGAGTATTGGGTTTGTCAAAATTGGACATGGAAATGTAATTTGATGAAAGCCGGCGCTAATAAATACCTCTCGCTTGCAGCGAAGGCGGTTCGCGCGCCTTGACTTTTTTGTCTCGTTTTACCGGGTCAAGATAAGAAAGATAAAGCTCCGGCAAGCGGTTTTAGCAAGCGCCCTCCAATATTGCATAGTGTTATATCGGCAATAATCGCAGGAGCTTTCCTTATAACTAAGCTTCAGCGAAGTCTCAAGTCAGTAGGAATCCGTCACGTCAAAAAAACCGGGGCTGCGCATTCCCGTATTCTCATACCATCGCATGACGGGTGATGGCGAGCGGTCGATTCTTTTGACTTGAGAGCGCCCCGGATCCTGATAGCCGAGCAATGCGCGGTTCCATGGCCGGGCTCAGGGCCCTAGGGTTCGGGCTGATCGCCGCCAGCAGCTACTTTGCTTAACCATTGATGTCCATCATGGCACCGACGTTGAGTTGCCATCTTGGGCAGGTAATTCGGTGGTTTCGCTCAGTCCACCCCGGGTATTGCGTTGGGCTTGTGTTTATCGTGCAGCTTGGTGATCTTATTGAGACCCGTCGGCCCGTATTGCTCACGCTAACCGGTATGCGTCGCGCAGTTGTTGGTGCTGCAAGTGCCTCACATGCCGCTATGCTCACTGCGGTCAGCAGGTTTTGCTAACGTTGGACTATGCGCGTCGAATCACAAGCTGGAACCACTGTACCAAATTGCGTTGGGTCGAGCGCTTGCTCGCGCGTGTTCCCGATCAAGATGATTGAGACGGTTAAGTTTTTTTTCGAGACGACCGCGCATGGTGCGATGTCATTGCGGTGTAGATAATTGTCTCACTAGCAGGCGCATCGCCAGCCAATTTAAAGGGGTAAAGTCATGTTGGATTGGTAGCAGTATCGGGAGCAGTTGTTTGGCCGCATCAACGAAATCGCGACACTTGTACCAGACTCGGTGAAAGGGTATCAGACGTTGTCGAATGCGGGAACGAAGACCAACCATCTGGATGCGAACACGCGCGAATAAATTGCGATCGCAGTTGCGGTTATGCTCCGATGCGACGGTTGTACTGCGGTGCACAGTGCCGAGGCAGCGAAGCTGGGCGCGACGCGAGAAGAGGTCGCCGAAGAGCTTGGTTTCGCTATCGCAATTAACGCTGGCGCCACGATGGTCTATTCGGCCCGAGTGATGGACGCCATTGCGTAGTAGTCGCGTTGTTGTCTGTTGGTGCTAGACGGGAGCAGAGGACTCTTGCCCCATTCTCTTGCCGTATGTGTTGTTGGAAGCCGGCAAAAAGACTGGGAGACACGTGCGCGAAAGGGTATCGGTTCCCCTGACTATGAGACAGGGAGCCGTCGTGCGATGCACGATCGTTCTTAAGTTAGATAACGACGATGGGAGTGTGGTGAAGCGAGTTGAGGTCGTGCCGTTTCCCAAGCCGACCGAAGACCAGACACCCGCACGCTCTCATACCGATTGCATCGAAGCAAGACGTCGAGCTTGTAGCCAATAGAAAGCGAAGCCGAAACCCAGTACGGCGTGTTGCATCACAGGTCCCCAACCATGCTGATCAACGACCCCACCCAGCACGCTCCGCAAATCCAGGACAAACGTGACGCACTGCACCGCGAGGTTTGCGGCCAGAACCGCGCCAAGAGAACGCGAGTAATCAGCCTTGGATGAGAAGCCGTTCAACAGCCCGAATCCAAGCAGGAAAGCGCCGATGTCGCGCGCTAGAAGCGTTGCTGTTGGACTTAGGGCGGGTCCAAAGGTGCTCATGAAGTACTGCGGAAAAAACAAAAGACCCAAACCGAAAAGCAGGCCAATTGCGGCGTTGATAAGAAGAAAGGTGGATCGCGTCATGAAATTCTCCATTGCGTCGGGGATTGGAAAGAGATGTCGTGCCTAGGCCGCCGAACGAACCGGGAAACGCCGTGGTGTGCCGATGTAGGAAGTGTAGAGTTGCGCGATTGTGATTACTATCTGCATAATTGAAGATGAAGCAGTGCACAATTCGCATTAATTCGATCGCGCCAACGGATGGGTATATGAAACGAAATGGTCTCTTCGAACTTAACGCCGTGATGGCCGTGGCAAGCCACCTGAGCTTTCGCAAGGCGGCCGACGATCTAGGCATTTCCGCTTCAGCGCTCAGTCATACGGTATCGGACATGGAGGCCCGCATGGCGGTGCGTCTATTTCACCGTACCACCAGGAGCGTTGCTTTGACGCAGGCGGGGGAGACATTTCTGGCGCAGATCAGGCCGGCATTACGCCAAATCGCTGACGCGATGGAATCCACCAACGCCCACCGGGACACTCCTTCCGGGTTGCTCCGCATCAACTGCTTCGAAGGAGCCGCCTCACTGATCCTGGCACCTTTGGTTTTAGAGTTCTTGCGACGCTTCCCAAGAATGGAGGTTGAAATCGTCGTTGAAGCCAACTTATCTGACATTGTCGGCAGCGGCTTCGATGCAGGCATCCGATTCGCCGACAATGTCCCCAAAGATATGGTCGCGGTCGCCTTGACGTCATCGCTTAGCATGGCGATTGTGGGGAGCCCGGAATATTTCGCGAAATGCGATAAGCCGATCGTTCCCGACGACTTGATGGCGCACAGATGCGTTCGCGTGCGTATGTCCAGCGGCAAATTGTTCCAATGGGAATTCGCCCGTAACAGTCAGGCGGTGAAGATCACGCCACCGGGCTACTTGACACTTAATCGTGAGGCTTTGATCCACAAGGCGGCGCTCGAAGGGGCGGGACTTGCTTGTTTGGGAATGTGGAGTATCCGCGAAGATCTCCGCCTAGGACGACTGATACGCGTCCTCGAAGACTGGTCGCCCGACTTCCCAGGGTTGAGCCTTTACTTCTCTGGGCATCGCAACCTGCCCGCGGGACTTCGTGCTTTTGTAGACCTGATGCGCGAGATAACGATAGCCTAGGGTGCAACGATTTAAGCATCTTTTGGCCCTTTAGCACATGGCCGTTTCGCCTCCGTTAGGCGCTTAAGCGATTGCCACAAAATAAAACAGCACACGAACGTCGGTGCCGCATCGTGGCCTGCGCTGTGCGCAAGGGGCGCGTCAGGCATGTCCCACAGCGCCGAAGTTTACGGCGTTGAGAGTCGGAAACCGGATCTGGCCAAATACGAGGGAGTTGTTCCAATAGCGGCGATTCCGGGAATTAGCACGTTCCACTATCCAGGCTGGGTAGCGCGGTAAACACATTCCCGAGTACATGTCATCAGACGTTAGAACGCGCCTCCGGCGATGCGAATGCGCCATGATGTACGTTCGGCAGGTAGCGGCGGAAGAGTCCCCCGTCGAGCGTGATGACATGCACCAATCTCGGTAATAGGAATTCGGTATGTTTTCGAGCATCACTTTCTAATGTGTTGGTGACAAAAAAGACGCTGCTTTATCCAATCTTTTGGACCACATGCCAGGATGCCAAGCTCCAATGACCAACCCCCGAAAACGCTCGCAATCGATGCCGCCGGAATATCCGCACTGACCGCTCGACGCCAAATAGGATGCAACGACGAATGCCACGGTAATAACGATTGCAGACTTTTGCACTCTCGCTCCATCGCCGACAGTAACGTCCCCAGCATATCTTTCGAGTGATCGATTTTTTTTCGTATGATTAATTAGTTTGTTATGTTAATTTTCGCCAGCATCCTTGTGGGCTGATGATTGTGGCATTGAACGAAGCAAACGAAAAGCCTCGACTACAGGCGAGGATATCTGGTGAACACCGCCGGCATGCATGCCAAACCGGTCAACAACGAAATGACCACGGCGTTGTTCATCTCCTAACCATACAACCTACTGTAGGCATAAATTGGTAAGAAAAAGCAGAACCGAGGCAGCGATTTTCACGGCGCGAGAGCGCTGAACTTTTCTCTTATCAACTTGGACGAACATTACGGTAACTTAGTTGTCGGATCAAAAAATTTACTAACCAAGGAAATAGATAGTATGGCATTCGTGATTCGCAAGGACACCGGCAAGAAATTGGGCAGACGACTAACCGGGATATTCCAAAGCATAGCCGCTGTGTTCGCAGTGACTATCGCTGTTTTGCCGTTTTCCGCGCAAGCGCAAAGTGGGACGGGCGACATCGTCGGAAAAGTTACGGTAGGTTATCAGGGATGGTTTTCGGCTGGAGAGGGAACACCCCCGGATGGTCTGGCGTGGGAGCATTGGTCGACCAACAACAAGCTGCCTGCGCCTGCATCAGCAAATATTGCAATTAAAGCATGGCCAGACATGCGTCCCTACCAAACGCTTTACGGAAGCACTCCAATGCAATATCAGAGTGGCTTCGGTACGCTTGGTAACGGCCTGCCGGCGACTTTATTCAGTTCCTATAATCGTGACGTGGTGGACATCCATATGAAATGGCTGGGGGAGTATGGTAAGCCCACCGTTGCGATCCAGCGCTTTAATCCGACCGGAGCTACTGCAGCCACGATCAATGCTGGAAATGTGCTTGCTACTGCCCCTAAGTACGGGGTTAAATTTTACATTGATTACGATATAACGGGATGGACTAACTACGCTACCGAAATCCCAAACGACTGGACCAATGTGATAAATGGCCAGTTGCAGATGACGGCTTCTCCATTCTATGCCAAACAAAATGGAAAGCCAGTCGTGCAGCTTTGGATCGCAACTTCTACCAGCAGCACAACTCCTAAGCAGATGCTTAGCCTTATTACTTGGCTGAAAAATCAGGGGCTTTATGTGATTTTGGGTACATCGCGCGGTTGGCGCACTGATGATCCTGCTTGGCTTCCCGTCTACAACGCAGCAAATATGATTCAGCCGTGGATGATTGGATCGATTGGCAATATTAGTGATTCGGATGCAGTGAAACCTCTTTGGCAGGATGATTTGGCTTATGCAAACGCCCACGGATTCGATTTCCAAGCGGCAGTGCTTCCAGGCGATAACGCTGGGTCACCTCCACAGCGTGTGCATGGAGATTTCATGTGGGAGCAATTCGCGAACGCAGTTTCCACTGGAGTAAAAAGCGTGTACGTCAGTATGTACGATGAGTATAACGAGGGAAATCAAATAATGCCAACCGCTGAGGACGCTTCGATGAGCACGGGCGGGTTACCTACGCTTGATATCGACGGGACTCATTGTTCGGCAGACTATTACATGCGCCTCACTGATGATGGTCAAAAAATGCTGCAAGGGCAACTCGCACTAACATACACGCGGCCCACACAGCCTGTCGTTCAAGTCCAAAAGTTGATCCCTGGCACTACCGTGTCGTTCCAAGCAATGGCAAATGGGAACGATGTCACTGCGGATAACGCTGGCGCAAGCCCCTTGATCGCGAACCGTACCACAGTCGGTCCGTGGGAACTATACATGGTGGTCGATGCTGGCAATACCAACATCGCCCTTAAATCGTTGTCTAACAATCTTTACGTTACCACTGGCAGCAATGGATCAAGTCCTTTAAGTGCTAGCACTGCATCAATTGGATTACGAGAGACCTTCACGGAGGTGCCTGAAGCGGATGGAAATATTGCTTTGCGCGAAACAGCGAGTGGTGCGTATGTCACGGCGGAAAGCGCTGGCACGGCCCCGCTCGTTGCTAATCGTACCTCCGTGGGCCCTTGGGAGACATTTATTGTGACCGCACATTAGCAGTAAGGTCGTGAACTCTGATCTTGCTGCTGGTTGAACACTACTCCCTTCGATCTTTCGGCTCCAGCGGTAATTACACGGCCATCGGTCAGTTGCAGAATTGTTTTTTACGGTGCCGACCTTGACACTCGAGCGACAAAAGTCTGTCCGATGCCGAGGCGACACCGTGCCACACCGTTCGCAACGCCTTTGGCAGGTCCGTTCACGCCCGGCAGGGAGGTGCGTGATGTGAACCTGAAAAGGCTTGGCGCGCTTTGATCGCATGTCAACGTCTAAACCGTAGGCGTTCTCATGTCCAAGGGAGCTGACTGTCTATCCGTACGGGGCGACCTCATTTGCATATAGGGAGGTGGAGATCGAAACATACATCGTATAGCGCCGGCCATGATTCAACAACTTAAGGCATCCCAACGACTTCCAATTAGTGCATCGAGCGATTAAACGCTACGTGCGACCAATGCTAGAATTTAAGATCCCACGAAATTTGTCGATTGCGTGCCCTGTACCGAACCGTTGCACGGATTAATTGCTACGAACCTTCATGAATCGGAAACCTGGGCAAGTGCGCGATCCAGGGCGATGAAATGTAACGCTGACAATCGCCGCTCAACCACGTAGGAGCCGTCATCCTGCTAGGCTCGCTGCCCCTTGCCGTTCCTCTCTTGAAGGAGGCCGTATCACGCGCTTGACGGAGAATGCACTGCAGAAGCAGAGCAGATGTTGGATCACTGGCGGGCCCCGGAGCCCGACTATCCAGAACGTCAGACGCTGATTAGCTGCCTTGCGGAATAGTAAATCTGAGCGGCAATTGTTTTGACGTTTGCCCGGATCGACTAAGCCTGTAAACGTTGCGAAGAGTCCCCTGGTAAATTGACCCTTAGCAGACCGGCGAAGGATGTGTGGGGGACGGCCGCCTTGCCGCAATGATCATCGCCAGCGATTGGTCGCTGCTGATTTTTCAACTTGAGCTCGGTTTTATACGTTAGTTTCAATCATGCACGTACCCTTAATTCTCTAGATCGACCACGCAAGCGGGCTTTAGAAAATTGATCGTCGTATCTTGACCAATTAATCCAAAATACGTATGATCACCAGATGCCACGCAAAAAAGAATTCGACCGTGAAGCAGTTCTTCGTCTTGCGATTGCCGTGTTTTGCGCTAAAGGCTATTCAGGAGCCTCGACCGACGACCTTCTGCGGCATATGAAGATTGGGCGACAAAGTATGTATGACACATTTGGCGATAAGCGTGCTTTGTTTTTGGAAGCATTGCAGCGTTATAACGCCGATAGTATCGCCGAGTTTTGTCATCACTTGCGAGGCGGTGGTGCGTCGTCGCCTTTAGCGGGCCTCAGGTCCGCGTTGTACCACTACGCTGACAAATCACCTGCTCATCATAGTCGTGGATGCATGGGTGTCAATGCTATATGTGAGCTCGGAACCCAGGATAAAGAGGTTTCACATATCAACGGTGCAAGTGCCATGGTGCTTGGCGCAGCACTTGTCAATATATTTGCCGAAGCCAAGACCAATGGAGAGTTGAGCACAGACATTGATGAACAGGGCGCGGCAGCATTCATCGGGGCGACACTGGTTGGGATGAAGGTCAACGGGCGTGCGGGTGCTTCCACGTCGCAACTTCGACAATTAGTCGATTTCGCTATGGCGGGATTTGAGAAAAGCGTCCGAGTACCTTAGTTTTCCGTTCATCGCGATAAATTTACGAAGTAAGCGTCTCACGTATTCTTTTCGTCACTCACCCTCCGAAGCTCGGATTGGGTGTTTTTTTCTCCTATTCTGGATCATTCTGTCCAGAATAACTGTAAAGGATTAACGTTGAAAGCGATAGTAATGGAGCGATATGGTGCCGCCGAAGTACTGCAATTCTCCGAACGGAAAAGCTCGGCCCCTGGTAGTGGTGAAGTGCGAATAGATGTAGTGGCCGCCGGCGTCAATTACATGGACATCGGAACTCGTGAGGGTCTTTTTAAATTGGTCCCACTACCCTTTACTCCTGGCGTGGAAGGAGTGGGGCGGGTGGCTGAAGTCGGAGCCGATGTTGTCGACTTTAAAGTAGGAGACCGTGTAGCGTGGTTTTTTGTTTGGGGAAGCTATGCCGAACAATTGATCGCACCCGCGCATTCACTAGTCCATGTCCCCGAGGGCGTCTCGGATGAGACCGCTGCGGGACTTCTCATGCAAGGGCTGACCGCGCACCATTTTGTGACTGAGACCTACGCGATTCAGCCTGGCGACACCGCATTAGTACACTCTGCAGCTGGCGGCGTTGGAATGATGCTTTCTCAGATGATTAAATTGCGGGGCGGGCAAGTCATCGGTCGGGTCTCCAGCGCAGACAAAGTAAAAGCCGCTGAGGACGCGGGCGCCGATCAAGTCATCGTGGCCGACTATGGTGATTTCTCAAAGGAGGTGCTTGATTTAACCAGAGGAGAGGGCGTCGCAGTAGTGTACGACGGAGTCGGCGCGGATACCTTCTACGCTTCGCTCGCCTCCCTGCGCCATCACGGAGTGCTGGCTTACTACGGGCACACGATCAAGGCCCTTCCTCCCATTGACCTGCGCACGCTTCCCCGGAGCGTATTGGTTTCCTACCCAACTGTCGGCGATCACGTGCGTACGCGGTCCGCGCTCGTTGCTCACACAACGCAATTGTTTGACTGGATCAAGGCGGGAAACCTTAAGGTGAACGTAGGGCAGACCTACCCCTTGCACGACGCGCCGCGCGCTCACGAAGATATTCAGTCGCGGCGCACGACGGGGAAGTTGTTGTTGCGTCCATAACGAACGTCAATTTTTGCTTTGCGATGCAGCTGAAGTCACAGAGTTGGTTTGCTACGGCAAAGCCCATAGCGATGCCGTAGTGGCATCGTCTGTGGCAACGGTTAGATTTGTGTCGGCGTTACTGTCACGTCATGCAAACCAGCCACACGCATGGTTCGACGGACGGACGGACATGCGATAGTCTCCTTGACCGGAACGCCATCAACCCAGACTCCACGCAACTAGTTGACCCGTGTCGTCGGACTATCAACAAGTATCGCGGTTAGCTCCGTTTTTCTGTACCGTCAGTGCGAACACACACTAGCCTATGTTAAGTGCGGTTTCAGGATATGCACTGATTAGTCCCTCAAGCGCTACCGTGTTACGGGGAGTAAGCACAAAACGGTCGCCGTGGTAGAGAACTGCGCTAGCTAAAGCGTAACCCAAACCACTTGAACGACCGATAATCCACCGGACGCATCAATGATCGACCTTCGACGTCGTTTGGGACCGGAGCCCCGCTCGCAAGGTGGCCGGATTCGATTTACCAAAGAAGGGTGCGACTCCAGTCGACCGTAATGTTACGCAGGGCCAGCCAGATGAACTTGCTGGCCGCGCAGCTGGAAATTAGGAACCGCGCCGATGGCCACGAAACTCGTTTGCTCGGCGACTAATTCTAACCAGCCCTCATGAGACGCAAACTCGGGCAAGTGCCCGATCTAGTGCAATAGAATATAACGCTGACAATCGTCGCTCAGAGCCGTAGCCGCTAGTCGCAGCGTACAACTGCGCGGCGCATTCCGGTTTGGAGCGCAAAGCTTCGGTCGAAGCTAATTGCTGGATGAAGGCGGTCTGAAGCTTGTCAAGCTTGGGTCTGATCTGGTCCTTCAAACTAGCGCGAGGTGAAGTAGGTGCTTTACCGTCGCGATGCCACTGTGCCATCAGGCCGTATTGCACGAGCTTGTTGGCCTCGATTTGATCCGAGAAAAAGTCCCGAGCAAAGCCTTCGGGCACACCTACGGCTGAACTCTCTAAAGCAGCAGTCGAGATTACTTGCTTCTCTCTCTCCAGATCTTCTACCGACTTTCGAGTGTCCCATTTCGTCAGCGCGACGTCACGGGCGACGTCCAAGCGAGTAACAGTCAGCTCAATGAGCGGGTAAAATTCTTTGTTTGGCGCCGGGTTCGCGTTAGCAAGACCGCTTGCGCTCAGCAATGTAGCTGCAACTACTAGATTATCCAATTTCGCGATTTGTCCAAGTCTGTTTTTCATCTTTAGTAATCCGTGTTTATTGCGATACTTCCCAACGAAGATGCAGCGAATCCCGCCGCTCTGCTCTCGCGACTGGTACTCGGGTAGCGACGCCGTCAATTTTTCCAGGACGTTGCGCGTTGATTGCGTCGAACTCAATGGTGAGTTCGATGTCGTGGTTGTGTGAGAAGAAGTTACCGGGGCGTGTTGCGTATTGACTTCGACCAGTTTGGGAATTGCTCCCGAAGGTCGTGTGCACTGAGCTCGCCTTATCACGTAGTACTACCGTTCCACGGAAGTTGCGCTTCAAAACGTTGAGCATTGAGGGGCTAACGGAAGTGCCGTCACGTCTTTTGAACATCTGAACCCTCGGTGTTTCGGGATTGCTCGCGGAAATAGTGGGAAAAAAGAATCCTTCATGTCGCCGATCAAGAGTATGAGGGTCGGCGCAGAGGTAGGTTTTGACTCCGCGTGGCCTGTTAGCGTCAAAGGTCATTCGCCTTATGGCCGGTAATCATCCTCGATCGGAACACCATCAACGCAGACTTCACCAAACTAGTAGACTCGCCGGTGTCGTCAGGCTATCAGCGAGCATCGCGATTAGCTCCCTTTTCTTCACTGGCAATCCGAGACCACACGAGCCTAGCTTAATATCTTCGAACCTGCGCAGTCGGGGGTAACGTCCGGTTCATTTTATTTCAGTGACGAAGCTATCGCGACTACGCCGGACTTTTTTCAGGTTCACGAGCCAATCACCTTCGGCCGCCCGATAACCTAACGGTAGCATGACGACGCTACGCAACTTCTTTGATTTCAAATTGAGGATCTCATCGACTGCTGCTGGGTCGAATCCTTCCATCGGGGTAGCGTCAACCTCTTCGAAAGCCGCAGTAATCAAGGCAACTCCTAAGGCGATGTAAGCCTGTCGTGCGGCGGCCTGATGGTTAGCCTCCGCTCCTCGATTGGCGACGATGCCAAGCAACATCTGGCGGTAATTTTCCCAACCCTCGTTTTTCAAACCTCGGACTTCGTTCGTCAGGTCGAACATCATATCGACTCGATCAGGCGTGATGTCGTCCCATGCAGCGAATATCAGAAGGTGGGAACAGTCGGTCACTTGAGCTTGGTCCCAGGCCACGGTTCGAATCTTTGCGCGGATATCGGCGTTGCTGACTACAATCAATTCAAACGGTTGGAGCCCGCTTGAGGTAGGTGCCAGCCGCACAGCTTCAATGATACGTTCGAGTTTTTCGACAGGCACGCTTTTCTTTGCATCGAACTTTTTGGTCGCATAGCGCCACGTTAGTCTTTCATCTACGGTCGTCATTACTTTTCCCTGAGGGAGATTTGCAAGCAGACAGCGTCAGCGACGCTCCCGCGGTGATACCCTTCATGCGCCCGCAGGTTAAATTGCGGGCTGCAAAAAGGGCGATTGGTTTCCTGCCCGAATGTCGGCGGTCACATGCGTACACGGGTCGGACACAATGCCCACACAACGCGGTTGTTTGAGTGGATCAAGGAGAGAACCTAAGGTCGACGTCGGACGGATCTACCCGCTACCCGCCGCATCGCGCGCTCAGTTGGTTACTCACTCGGGGCGCGCGGCAGGAGCATCACGTTGCGTCCATAGACATCAATTATGTGGTCCTTGTAGTGCGCCAAATTACTCGAGGGGGAGTTCTAACGCAAGGCCCACAGCGACACGCAATCGTGATTGTCTCTGGCTATGGCCAGCATGTTTAAGCTTTATCGCCGGGATACGCAACATCGAGCACGACCATGTTGTGCAACGGGTCAGGGTCACGGCCACCCACCGTGGCCGTGTTGGTGACAAACCCGCCGCGCAAAGATGTCGAAATTATATGCATTTAAGTAGTCCTACCCGGCGCTTCCCTACTGCCGCCTCGCTGAACATTATTTTCCTGTCCACGCCTGCGGCTTCTCTCCGGCTAATTGAGGAAATTTCTCTTCGAGCACGTCCGGGTTGTAGCCGGCGGCTTCAAACAGGTGAGAGAGTGACGCCTCAGCGGCACGGCGCACTTTGCCTTGATCAACGTCCACGAGTTTGCCCTCGAACTTCCGAAAATGTCCGGCGACCATGACGGCGTCAACATGTGAGCGATCGGCTGCATGCACGACAGTACCGAACGCGTTGTTGGAGGGGAACAGACTAATATTGTCAGTGCGAATAAGGATAAGGTCAGCTTGCTTACCTGGTGTCAGGCTTCCTATGCGATGGTCCAATCCAGCACAACGTGCGCCATCGATAGTCGCCGCCTCGAGAATGGATCTGACGGTAACGGGTGACGGCGCGGCGGCGTCGTTTTGATAGCGGCGGCTCTGCGCAATTGCACGCTGCAACGAAAAAGCCACGCGCATTTCGGAAAACATGTCGCCGCCGTAGGCCGTTTCCAGATCGGTACCGATTCCCGGGCGAAGACCATGGTCAATGGCGGCCTGATAAGCGAAAACCCCGCCTGCCAATGCATATTGCGCGTCTGAGCGCGGGTCGACGGTGATACTTACCCCTGCATCAGCAAAGACCTGCCATGCTGAATCGGGAAGGCTGGTGCAATGGTTGAATATGTTGCTTGGGTTAAGCAAACCCACCATTTGATCAAGCATTGGTGCCATCGGATCGAGGAATTCCGAAAGGGTGCGCAGACCCACGCGGCTGGCCAAGGCCCATATTGTCGGATCGGGCTGGCAAAAGATGCCGAGCGTGAGCAATTGATCATCCGACGCGAAGCGTTCGGCTTTGAGACGCTCGAGGTCGTGTGGCCAGTGTTCAGCCCAGCTCCCCGCGAGCGGGCGACCAGGCATATGGAGTGCGCGCAAGCCTGCTTCCTGAAGCGCGTCGATGCAGGCGTCCGTGTGTTCAGGGCTACGCGCATTATGAGAGGCGTCAACGACGGTGGTCGTTCCACTATCCAAACAGCTCAACGCTGTCAGAAGGTTACCTATGTACATGTCCTCGGGGCGATAGAACTTGCCCAGCGTAAAGTGGGTCGCGTCGATATAGTCGCCCAGGGTATCCACGTTAGGCATCAAGCGGCGAAGGGTGCCCTGCCAAGCGTGGCGATGGGCATCCACGAATCCCGGCAGCACAATCGCATCGCTAGCCTCGATCACCTGTGCTTCGCCGACCTGCAGATCAACGCCGACCGCGGCGATTTTGTCGCCCTCTACCAAAACATCGCCGCGAGTAAAATCGCCGAGTTTCCGGTCCATTGTGAGCACGGTGGCTCCTTTAAACAGAATGCGTTGCTGTGTCTTCGTAGTCATGAGAATTCCTTAGGATGAACGTTGAATGGTATCAGCTGGTAACCTAGTGTAAAATACGCACCTTGACGACACTAAGTCACCTTGAGGAAACCGCACGTATGTCCAAATTGTTCGATATAACGCTTCGCGAGGATCGGGTTTTACTCGATCTTCTTGGTGATAAGTGGACAATTCTGGTGTTCGGCTCACTTTGCGATCACCAAGGGCGCCGGCGTTTCAATGCGATACGTCGCGATATCTCGGGCATTTCACAAAAAAGTCTGATCCAGTGTTTGCGGCGCCTGGAGCGAAATGGACTCGTTAAACGGCACGTAATCGATACCGCTCCCCTTGGCGTTGAATACTCGTTCACCGAACTCGGGCGTACGCTGAACGAGCCAGTCAGCAGTTTGCTTGCGTGGACTGCAGCGTACGGGGGCGCGGTGCGAGCCGCCCAAAATGCGCATGACGAGCGGATCTCGACGTTCGAGCAGCGGGACAGCCGACAGTCTGCCTAGCTCGAGGCATTCATTGTCAACACCGACCTGGCGTGCGAACCCGCGGATCAACGCCTAGAACATTTTGGGGTACACGCTGGTAGATCTGGGCATACCCGCACTCTTCCCCTGAGGGAAGTCGGGCTGATCTGACAAAACGGGACCTCTCGCCGGATCCTATCCGTTGAAGTCGGTGCTACGGCTTACCGCTTCATACTCGGCATATTCCGATTGCTGTGCGTCAAGACTAGCGACAATGGCAGGATAGGCGTCGCTACCAAGAATCAAACGGTGCGGTTTGTTGTCGGCCGCAACCATGTCAATGATGACTTTCGCTGCTTTTTCCGGATCGCCCGGATAGACGCTCTCGCCGGCGCTCGAAACAAATTGGCGGAAGGCTCCCGCAGTATCAGCATATGCCTCGATCTGCTCGCTCATCCGGTTGCGCTGTACAATCCCGGTTCTGAAGCCGCCAGGTTCAACAAGCATGACGCGAATGCCAAGTGGTTCTACCTCTTGCCACAGCGCTTCCGTAAGCCCTTCTAAGGCAAACTTGCTTGCAGCGTAATAGCCCATGCCGGCATAGCTGACCACACCCGCCATTGACGAGATGTTGATGATGGTACCTTGACGATGACGGCGCATACCCGGCAACACAGCTCGAATCAGGTTCGCAGCCCCGAAAAAGTTGGTATCGAATTGCCATCTGATATCGTCTTCGCTTCCTTCTTCAACAGCCGCCAGATAGCCAACTCCCGCGTTGTTCACCAAGACATCAATCGCACCAAACCGGGCCTCAGCTTCTCGAACTACGCGCTCTATATCATTGCCTTTTGTAACATCTAGGGACGCGACAAGTGCGGTTTCAGGATATGCGCTGAGTAGTCCCTCAAGCGCTACCGTGTTACGAGCAGTAAGCACAACTCGGTTGCCATGGCGGAGCGCTGCGCTGGCTAAAGCGTAACCCAAACCACTTGAACAACCAGTAATCAACCAGACTGGACGGGACATGAAAACTCCTAACTATTGTGAGTATTGATGCGACGCACGCTCCCTTGTTAAGAGTTGCGAAAAGCGCATCCAATCGACCCTCGATGTCGTTTGAGACGGGAGTCCCTCGTGCAAGATGGTCGAATTGGATTTACCGGAGAGGGTGTGCCGCGACGCCGCACCCATGACTCGTCGACATCTTCTTTTGGCATCGTCTTGGGGAGTGCATTTGTCTATGCACCCGTGCTCCCAAACGTGCCGATTAAACAAGAACGCTATAAGACAACACGCCCATCGCGCATTAAGATGTCAGCGTTCGTACGTTTGACGGGTTGCAAGGCGCTTCATTTTTGATAACGCTCGGCTGCGTGTTCCTGACCGAAGTTAGGCAACATCGCCTGTCGCGCCGCATCAAAGTCAAGCCACTGCTGAGCGTCGGGCAAGGGCGGAATTGTGATCAACTCGCGACGGTCGAACCCGACCAGGGCAGCGTCGACGAGGTCGGCAACTTCCATGAGCCCCTGAACCGCAGCAATATTGTGTCCGGCGCGTTCCCAGATTTCAGTCCGTGTGGCTGCGGGCATCACCGCTTGCACATACACGCCACGCGAACCCAACTCGGCATGCAACGACTGGGAATAGGTCAGCACGAAAGCCTTCGTCGCCGAATACACGCCAAGCGGATACTCGGGTGCGAGCGCGAGCACTGAAGAGATATTTACAATAGTGCCGGCTCCGTTTGCCACGAATCGCTTTACCACCGCCGAGCTCAAGCGCATCACAGCCGTAATGTGAAGTTGGATCAGAAACTCTTGCTGATCGACAGTGGTCGCTTGAAATCCGCCCGGTGCTGTAGCACCCGCGTTGTTGATAAGAATATCGATCGAATCGTCGTCTTGAAGGCGGCGTTCCACGTGAGCGAGGTCTTCGCGCTCAGTCAGATCGGCCTTTAGCACGTCGACCGATACGCCATGCTCGCTGCGTAGGCGCGCGGCTGCCTGTTCGAGGCGGTCCAGATCGCGTGCGACTAACACGAGATTGTGTCCTCGTTTGGCAAAGCGCTCGGCGTAGGTTGCACCAATGCCGCTTGAGGCACCGGTGATCAGGACGGTGGATGGTGTTGTAAGTGTCATCGAATTTCTCAAAAAAGATTGATAGGGAGACATTCGCAATCGCCTCGATTGCGAATGTCTCAGTTGCGGCAAGCCGGGATACAGCGTATTCGCAGATGCAGCGAGCTTCTCAGGGCAACCTGCTTTCCAGCGCTTCGATCGCGCTGGCTACGCCCTCGCCGTATCGCGCGTCGGCTCTTTTACAGTGCTTGATATGGAGTTCCTTGACAGGTACCGACACGCCTTTCATCGCGCGCGCGGTGTTGTCAAACAGCGCCTGTTGTTGTTCCGCGCTCATGCTGCGGAACAAATTGCCGGGCTGGGAGTAATAGTCGTCATCAACGCGGTGATTCCAGTGGTCAGCCGCTCCCTCAAGTGACAAGGGGGGTTCACGGAAATCGGGTTGTTCCTGCCATTCGCCTCGAGTGTTCGGCTCGTACGGCGTAGCGCCCCCCATATTCGCATCGACTCGCATCAAGCCGTCGCGATGGTAACTATGAACGTATCGGGCCCCGCGCGGCGCGTTCACTGGGATTTGATGGTAATTGACGCTTAAGCGATAGCGTTGAGCGTCCCCGTATGCGAAAAGACGCCCCTGCAGCATTTTGTCGGGCGAGAAGCTGATGCCTGGAACCACATTGGCCGGCGCAAAGGCGGCTTGTTCCACGTCAGCGAAATGGTTCTCGGGATTGCGGTTTAACTCCATGAAGCCAACTTCGATCAACGGATAGTCGCTTTTTGGCCAGACCTTCGTCAAATCGAACGGATTAATATTATAGGTAGCCGCTTCGTCTTCCGGCATGATCTGGACCGACAACGTCCACCTCGGGAAGTCCTTGCGTTCGATCGATTCGTACAGGTCACGATGGTGCGTTTCACGATCACTACCGGCAGCGCTCTCGGCTTGCGCATCCGTCAAGTTCCAAATGCCTTGCTGCGTGCGGAAGTGAAATTTCACCCAAAAGCGTCGGTTCGCTGCATTGATGAAACTGTAAGTGTGGCTGCCAAACCCGTGCATGTGTCGGAACGTTTTGGGAAGTCCGCGGTCACTCATGACTATCGTAACTTGATGGAGCGCTTCAGGAAGTTGTGTCCAGAAATCCCAGTTATTTTGGGCGCTTCGCAGACCGGTTCGGGGGTCGCGCTTGATTGCGTGGTTCAGATCGGGGAACTTCAGCGGATCGCGCAGGAAAAAAACAGGCGTGTTGTTTCCGACAAGATCCCAGTTGCCTTGTTCTGTGTAGAACTTCATGGAAAACCCACGAATGTCGCGTTCGGCGTCGGCCGCGCCCCGTTCACCTGCAACGGTTGAGAAGCGCGTGAACATCTCGGTCGTCTTTCCGATTTCAGAAAAAATGTTTGCTTTGGTGTACTGAGTGATGTCATGCGTCACGGTAAAGGTTCCAAACGCACCGGATCCTTTTGCATGCATACGACGTTCGGGAATGACCTCGCGATCGAAATGCGCGAGCTTTTCCAGAAACCATACGTCTTCCAATAACGCCGGACCGCGCGGCCCCGCGGTGCGTATGTTTTGATTGTCCGCAACTGGTGCGCCAAATGCGGTAGTTAATTTGTTCACAATAGATCCTGTAGGGGCGTGGCGTCGACCAGGAGTCGACGCAAACTGTCAATTTAAGAAAATGCAGCTGCTTCCAACGGCGCGGGCCACGCGACGTACGACTAGATGATCGAAATCCAGTATCGGATCAAGATCGAAGTATCGCAACGCTCAACGGACGGCGAATGCTGCCAACCATACGTGGACTCCTGCCATCGCCCCACACGAACCGTCGCCTGAGGCTTAAAGTTGCGCTTAGCCAGACCTGAAACAATTTGTTCAACGTCCGTATTGACGACGACTACCAACGCTTAAAAATGAATCGGTCGAAAGCACGTCAAGACATCTAAGATAAGTAGAACCGGAAGCGTTAGAAGGACTTTAAGAGGATTTCACACGGATAACCAATCCGATCGCGCCAATCTAGCATCGCTACATGGCCGAGCTTTTTGGTACCCGTTGGTCTGCCGAAACGCAAGGACGCTCCGGCGCTGGGAGATCCCGATCGCTTTGCTACACTTTTTCACCAGCTTGGCGCCAGGCTCGGAAAAAGAGGAACGAGCACGCAAACGCCAACCTTCCGGATTCTTCGTAAGGTACGCACGCAACTTTTCATCAGGAGGTTTGAATGACGATGTCAAAAGGGGAGCAGCCCATTCGTTTTGACGACGGAGCCGCATACGAGCGGGGCATGGGAATCTGGAGTCAGTTGGTCGCCAATGAGTTTCTAGACTGGCTTGCCCTGCCGCATGGGAAGAGGTGGATAGATGTTGGATGCGGTAACGGTGCCTTCACCGAATCGTTGATCAGTCGCTGTATGCCACACGAAACTCAGGCAATTGACCAGTCTGAAGACCAACTAGATTTCGCCCGCAAACGGAAGGCTGTTGGTAGTGCAGTCTTCCAGCAGGCCGACGCGATGGCGCTGCCATTTGATGATGACCGCTTCGATGCCGCTGTAATGGCTCTTGTGATTTTCTTCGTCCCGAACCCCGCTGGAGGGGTTGCTGAAATGACTCGTGTGGTCAGGCCTGGCGGCCTAGTTGCTGCTTACGCATGGGACATTGCCGGTGGCGGGCTCCCGTTTGAGCCCATTCGCTCTGAACTCGCCCGTATGAGCGTGAAGTTACCGATGCCCCCTCAAGCCGAGGTCTCGGGGCTAAAGGCGCTGCAAAGGGTTTGGGCCGCCTCTGGCCTCGAGTCCGTAGAGACCCGGGTGATCTCGGTGCAACGGATCTTCGGCAACTTCGATGAGTTTTGGAGCACTAGCATGCTGATTGGGGGTCTTGCTGAGACAGTGGCCGCGATGGCTTCCAGCAGGGCCGAATTACTAAGATGGCGCGTTCGCACTCTCATGCGAACCAACGAGGTCGGCCAGATCGTTTGTGACGCGAAAGCCAATGCGGTTCGTGGTCTCGTGCCAATGTAGCTCGCATGCTCGGGCCGGACGGGCCGTCGCCCGCCTTGGCACGTGTGTCTATGTCATGCCATGCCATCCTCGCTTGAGAAGTCGGTACCGGTATCTTGGGACTTGGCATGCCTGTGAACAAAACCTGTTGGGGCGAGCAGGTAACTGTTCGACTCGCGCGGCCGAGCGGTGCATCGGACATAGCCGATGCACCGTCGCTTACTGATTAAACGTTAGATCGGCTTTGAGACGATGACATTGTAAATGGAGACGATTGCACTACTCGCTCGGGGCGGGATGCACGGATAATTGCTCGTATCGGCGCTGCTGTGGACCGCCGCGCTTTTAAGAAGAAACATGATGCTGAGCCTTGTCAAGTATCGACCCGAGCACTGTTTGTCTACCCAGGCTGGCCAACGAATATATTATTTTCAAGGTCAATATAGACCGGCCGTTCAGCGCCTGGGCACGGCGGGGAGAAACTTAACGACTTACCTGCTTTAATGTCTTCGCGGTCCACTCCGGCGGATCAGGTGATGAAAACAAATACTGTTGGAGCTGAGAGATGAGCGAAGATCGCGTCCAAATGCCGGTGGCTTTCTTCGGCATAGTGGTAGGCGTACTGGCAAGCGCAAACGCCTGGGACGTCGCTGTCCGTGTCTGGCGATTACCCGCTGACTTTGCGGTGGCACTGAGCGCGATTGGTATTGCGCTTTGGTTGTTTGCATTGGCACGCTACAGTTACAAGTGGCTACGCCATACGCGCGAGGCTCGCTCCGAGCTCCTCAATCCGGTGCAGTCTTCATTCGCCGCGTTGGTGCCGGTCTCGAGTTTGCTGGCGTCAATGGCACTACTGCCATATGGGCGGACGATCGCCGCCGTCATCTTCGCAATGGCAGTGGTGGCGCAGGTGGTACTTGGAATTTATTTACATGGGAAATTGTGGCAAGGAAGCCGTCGGGCAGCGCTCATAACGCCAGCGATCTATCTGCCGACCGTCGCCCCGAATTTCGTTACGGCGACTGCTGCGGCCGCTTTTGGGCTACCCCAAGTAGGAATGCTGTTTTTCGGCGTTGGCTTGTTTTTCTGGATCGCAATCGAATCCCTCGTGCTTCACCGCGCTATGGCTTACGACTCTTTGCCCGACGCTCTTCGACCTACCCTCGGTATTCAGATCGCCCCGGCCGCGGTTGGGGGTGTCGCTTACATGAGTTTAACCAGTGGCGTTCCTGACATATTCGCGCACATGCTGATGGGTTACGGGCTTTACCAAGCGCTGCTGCTTGTGCGTCTGCTTCCGTGGATTCGCGGCCGAGCGTTCACGGCGTCTTATTGGTCTTTCAGTTTTGGCGTTGCGGCGTTGCCTACGCTTGCAATGCGACTGGTCGAGCGAGGTTCTACCGGCGTGATTGAATGGCTCGCAGAAGTGCTCTTTGTCGCTGCAAACCTGATTGTCGGTGCTCTGATGGTGATGACACTGAAGCTCTTGACTCGTGGCAGGTTGATGTCTAGCCCTGCATCACCGAGTCAGATTTTAAGGGAAAAGACATCAGCACAGCTGGCGCGCGACGCGCGCAGTTACTAAAAGCAAAATGCACTGCGTTGTTCAGACAATTGCGTTGTCCTGGTTCGTGATGTTAGCCATAGAGGATGTTGACCGTCCGCCGTTCGAGCGAAGAATGATCTGATGACAAGTTGGCGCGATTAGATTAGAGGTCTCTTCATAACACTCCTAAGATCTGTTCATCGCATCCACCTCGGCTGCAGGGTTCAACTCAAAGGAGTTATCGCATGTCTTCAGTTTGGCTCATTACTGGAAGTTCACGTGGCCTCGGCCGTGCATTGGCAGAAGCGGTTCTCGCCGCAGGTCATCGGCTCGTTGCCACCGCGCGAAAGCCGTCAGATCTTGCGGAACTTGTCGAAAAATACGGCGACAGCGTGCGTGCTGTGTCGTTGGATGTTACCGATTCGGTTTCGGCTCGGGCAGCGGTAAAGGAAGCCGTGGATGCTTTCGGTCGGCTCGATGTGTTGGTCAATAACGCCGGATACGGCAATGTCGCGTCGATCGAAGAGGGTGATGAAGACGACTTCCGCGCTCAGATTGAGACGAACTTCTTCGGCGTGGCAAATGTCACGCGCGCTGCGATTCCCGTCATGCGGGCACAGCAGGCGGGTCATATCCTGCAGATCTCATCTATCGGCGGTCGTGCCGGCTCACCGGGTCTTTCGGCTTACCAGTCAGCAAAGTGGGCGGTAGAGGGTTTCTCTGAAGTGTTGGCGAAAGAGGTCAAACCGCTTGGGATCAAAGTCACGATCGTGGAGCCTGGTGGCTTCCGTACAGATTGGGCCGGCTCGTCAATGTCGGTTGTGCAACCAGGAGAGGCGTATCGGGAGTCCATCGGTGCCTTTCTAGCCTTCCGTGAACTGGTCAAGCCGATAGGGGACCCGAAAAAGGCCGCGCTTGCGATCTTGAAGATCGCGGGTATTGACGAGCCGCCTTTGCGACTGTTGTTAGGAACGGATGCAGTCATGATCGCAAGCATGGTGAATAAGGCTCAAGCCGCAGGAGACGCGCAGTGGAACGACCTAAGTCTCTCGACCGACGCTGACGACGCGGATATCGAGTCGCTCGTATCGTTGCTTAAAAAAATTGGCTCGACTGAAGAGAAGGCGGCCTAAATGACACCGACACCCAATGTGCGCGTTCAATCCGAAACCGTGCCTATAAGCGTAGCGCTTCTAACGCGCCTGGACGCCATTGGGGTCAATGTTGTTCGTGTGCTCGAAAGGGCCGGCGTGCCGCGGCCGACAACGTCGATAGGCACGCTGCACCTTGATACACGGCTGTTTTTTGCTGTATGGTCAGCCATTGGTGAGGTTGCCGGAGACGAAGAAATCGGCATCCGTATCGGTAGCCATGCGTTTGATGGCAAACTTGATCTAGCGTCAACGTGCGCGCTTCATTCAAAGGACCTGGCAGACGCGTTCAAGAAGCTCTCGCGCTACAAACGTCTCACGTGTCCGGAGGACGTCCGGGTCGACGTGACAGGTGGCGAAGCTGCCGTTACGTTTCATTGGCTTCTTGCAGACGCTTTCGCGCCGGATTTGCTTGTCGACGCCATTTTTGCGTCCACCGTCAAGTTGGCAGGGAGGGCTTCAGGTGGTGCAATCGCTCCTAAGCGGATCGAGCTGGCTCGCCGGACCAAGCGTCAAGCGCAACTCGCACGGCATTTCAAATGCGACATACGTTTCGATGCGCCTATAGATGCGCTCATCTTCTCATCGGCTGATATGAGGACACCTTTTATTACGCACGATGAACGCATGGTTCACGAACTTGTACCGGGCCTAGACGCGGAGCTCGCATCCGTTTCTAAAAATCAAACGTTCGATGGTCAGGTGGACGCGGCGCTTCTTCGCGGAATGCGCGGACAACGTCCGAGTGTTGAAACGCTTGCTGCTGAACTCTCGATCAGCCCGCGAACGCTGCAACGGCGACTCACTCAAAATGGGACCCACTATCAAGAACGGCTTGATGGGATCAGGCAGCGCGTTGCCCATCGGTTGCTGGAAAATACCAATCTTGATCTGGGCGAGATAGCCTGGTTCCTAGGCTTCGAAGAGCTGAATTCGTTTTCTCGCATATTCAATCAATGGGAGGGAGTCACGCCTAACCGCTGGCGTGCGCTGAAAACTAGCGCCCCGTCCACGATTTCTCTATAAGACTACCGAGAACGGATGGTAGTGAATGCTCGTCCTAAACGACTTTTGTTTCGCCAAGTGGACTCAAATTATCGCAGTTGTGACGGGAACCGTTCCATCGTTGGGACATCTCGTTCAAAAAACAAAATGTGTATTTATTTGATTCAAGAAACGAATGGACATAAACTCCTGGACGCCCCCAATCCTCTCCTAATTCAATTTGCCGTTTGCGTCAGCGAACCGAATATTATGAAACCATTTTCGCCATTATTCCAACCCTTTAAACTTAAAAGCCTGACAACCAACAATAGGGTGGTTATGGCACCAATGACGCGTCGAAAAAGTCCTGGTGGGATTCCGGGCGCCGACGTCGCGGCGTACTATCGCCGGCGCGCGGAAGGCGGCGTTGGATTAATTATTACAGAGGGTACGACGATAGACCGTCCCGCGGCGTCAAATCATTCCAGTATCCCAAATCTGCACGATTCGGCGAGCATCGAAGGTTGGCGCGAAGTGGTCAGGCAGGTTCATGAGGCGGGAGGAAAGATCGCACCACAGCTATGGCATCTTGGACTGATGCGCGAAGCGGGTGCCGGTCCGCATCCCGACGCAATCAGCGAAGGTCCTTCTGCTGTAAGCGGCGCAGGCAAGCCAATGAACGATGAAGACTTGCAAGACACAGTCTTGGCATTTTCGAAGGCTGCGAGAACGGCCAAAGACATTGGTTTCGACGCCGTCGAGGTCCATGGCGCACACGGTTACCTGATCGATCAATTTTTTTGGGAAAAGACTAACCGCCGCGAAGATCAATACGGCGCGAGTGTCAAAAATCGAGGGCGGCTGGCGGCAGAAATCATTAAAGCTATTCGAAGGGAGGTCGGTTCCGAGTTCGTCATTTCCTTTCGTCTATCGCAATGGCGGGTTCAAGACTACGACAGCAGATTGGCGGCTACAGCTGTCGAGTTGGAAGAATGGCTCGGACCCTTGGCGGACGCGGGTGTTGACCTGTTGCACGCATCGACCCGCCGATTCTGGGAACCTGAGTTTGCGGGATCGGATCTTAACCTCGCGGGATGGATAAAAAAGCTCAGCGGGCTTCCGACTATTACCGTCGGTTCAGTCGGTCTCGATGGTCCCGACTTCCTCGATACGTTGTTCAATTCCAAAACCGGCGATAGTCACTCGCATCGTTCAAACCTCGCGAGTCTAGAGGCGCTGAGCGAAAGACTGCTGCATAAGGAGTTCGACCTGGTCGCAGTCGGCCGCGCATTAGCAAATGACCCGCAGTGGCTAGCAAAGATTCGGGAAGAGCGGTCTAGTGAGCTCCGTCCATTCTCCGCGGCGGCGCTAGACACACTGAGCTGATGTTGCATGATCCGCACCTTTCACAAGTCGGAGAAGTTACGGCCCTTTCCTTCGATTGATCATTGAAGGAAAGGGCGCCCAATTAGTTGAAGTTCAGCATGACAGCCCACCGCCCAGATGATCCGCCCATAGATATATAGAACGGGTCATCTTGGGTGCGACATCGTGAGCCGTCAAATATCCTCCGCATTTCGCCGCACGAGATCCTTCGGTTCCTGTGTATGGCTCATTACGTCTTTACATAAAGAGGTAGCTATGAAAAAAACCCACATGCAGAACGAGATTCTTCCCAATCTTTCTCTTCGAAGGACGCTTGTCGCAGTTGGAATTGGCTTGATTGGCGCTATTGCGCCGGTTTTATCCACCGCAGATGAATCTGGCTCAACTGGCGCCGGGAAGCAAGACCGCAGGACGTCAAATGGAAGCAGCAAGACAACATACGGTACCCAGACAGTTGGGGATGTCGAGGTATTTTATCGAGAAGCCGGTCCGAAGGACGCGCCCGTTATTTTACTTCTGCACGGGTTCCCAACAGCAAGTCACCTGTTCCGTGACCTGATGCTCGAACTGTCGAAGCGATATCGGCTAATTGCTCCAGACCTCCCTGGCTTTGGCAACACCAAAGCACCGCCGCGCGGCGAGTTCAATTACACATTCGATAATTTGGCAAAGGTTATCGACGGATTTACAGTTGCACTGGGGCTAAAAAAATACGCGATCTACGCGTTCGATTACGGCGCGCCGACCGGCTTCAGGCTTGCGATGGCGCATCCGGAGCGCGTGACAGCGATAATCAGTCAAAATGGAAATGCTTACATCGAAGGCCTGAGCGACACATGGGGCGACTGGCAAACCTATTGGCGCGCCCCGACGCCCGCAAATCGAGAGGCTTGCCGCGGCTCGCTTTCAGCTGACACGATCAAGAATTTTCAATACCTGCGCGGAGCCGACCCGTCGTTGATGTCACCCGACGGTTACACCTTAGACATCGCCTACATGGGGCGTCCGGGCGCAGAGGAGATCCAGCTCGATTTGATACTTGACTATCGTAGTAACGTCGCCCTCTATCCAAGCTTCCAGAAATACTTTCGAACCCATCGGCCGCCGCTCCTTGCGGTTTGGGGGAAAAATGATCCCTCGTTCATTCCGCCAGGCGCGACGGCTTATAAGCGGGACATTCCCGATGCCGAGGTGCATTTTCTTGACACAGGACACTTCGCACTCGAAACGCACAGCCCCGAGATCGCCGCAATGATCGACTACTTCTTGACGAGGAAGCTCCCGGCAAGCGTATGAGTCGTAGCCGAAGCCATGCGCGCGATTTCGGATGGCGGCCTAATTTGGATCATTGCCGGCAAGGAAGAGACATCCAGAACAGGAAAAAGACAGCGCCGCTAGCGACAGTCGCAAGCATGGAACCTCTAGATGCCCCCCATACGGCCAACGTGGCGAATGCCGCAGACCTAACTACAGAACAAAAAACATTATATAAAAACAGATTTTTGTCCAAGGCTTACACCTATCTAGTGAATGCGGGCTAGCGGCTCATCTATCGAGGACCATGTGAATATCCCTTGCTTTTGAATTGGTCACTTTGGACGCGGATTGGTGCTCACGACTCTGTTGCGTTTTGCTATGGCGCAGGCGTGGGACCTTTGAATGCCATTGGCGGCATGCAAGCGTTGTCCCTTTGTTGCCGATGCGAACCACGTCTTCCAAGATAGGGTCTGTATTGATTTCTTGGAAAAGCGATCTGGTCGATCGCTAGGGAGAACGAGAAACGATTCCGTCAAGTGCTGCTGACTCGTAAGCTTACCTACACATTCGTGCGCAGTCCATCCGGAACGGCAGCGGGTTTCGGCCGCCCAAGGAAGAAGGATGCGCAAATGCTGACAAGGGACATAGCGGCAAGATAAGCCGCAACGGCGTATCCCGAGTGGAACGTCTGGAACAACCACAGAGAGACCAACGGCGCCGGGCCTCCCGCGATAATAGATGCTCCTTGATATCCCAGCGATGCTCCGCTGTAACGAATATGAGCGGGGAATGACTCAGCTATGTAGGCGGCCTGCGAGCCGTATAGTGCCGCGTGGATGACCATTACGAAGACGGTGCCTCCAATCACTGCGAGCGGCAGCCGCGTGTTGAGTAATGCGAAGTAGGGAAATGCGAACAACATCATGCAGATCGCGGCTGACATGTAAGTCCGCCGACGGCCAATGCGGTCGGCGACATAACCGAAGAACGGTAACGCGAAGCAAGCGACCAGGGCGGCGATTAATACGGCGTTCAGCATAAGGTCCCGACCGAGCGCCAGATGCTTTGATCCGTACAGCACCGCAAACGTAGTGAGCGTGTAAAAAGCGGCCTGCTCACCCGGACGGATGAGCGCCGAGAGGAGAATGGCGCGCCACTCGGTGCGAATTGCTTCCCCGAGCGGACTCTTCGTGCGATCGGCCGACCTGTTGGCTTCGATGAAGTCGCGCGTTTCGGGAACGCCGACGCGAATAAGCAGTCCGAACATCAGCAGCACCGCACTCGCAATGAAGGGGAGCCGCCAGCCGTTTTCCAGCAGCGCTGAACCGGCCAGATGACTGCAGGCGCTCCAGACAAGGACTGAGATCACGAGGCCGAGCGGAACGCCGACGTTCGGCAACGATGCCATGAAACTCCGCCGCTTTCCATGATGTGATTCCATCGAAAGCAGAACGGCACCCCCCCATTCGCCTCCGACCCCGATGCCTTGCAGGAAGCGAAGCCCAATCAACAGCCATCCTGCAGCAGGTCCGACCACTTTTTCTGTCGGCAAACAACCGACTAGCACCGTGGCGACGCCCATCAGCGTAAGGGTGGCGACAAGAGTGGATTTACGGCCGACTCGATCACCCAGATGGCCGAAGAGCGCGCCTCCTAATGGACGTGATAAAAAGCCTACAAAAATTGTAGCGAATGACTCCATCAGGCCATCGGATCCGCCGTATGAGAAAAACAGAGAAGGAAATACGAGCGCTGCAGCAGTACCGTAAATAAAAAAGTCGTACCATTCGATGGTCGTACCGATGACACTGGCGATTGCCGCGCGTCGTTGTACGCGCTTTGAGGCAGATAAGCTCTCAATCGTGTCGTCAAGCAGCGCAGATTGGCTTGGGTTCATGTTTTGTCTCCTGATATTCAACGTAACCATCGTGTATCGCTTGGTGCGATGTCGCTCAGAATTTCGCCTCCGCACGCTACGAAAGCGCGCGGCTGCGCAATCTGACCCATTGCACAAGCTGGTCGCCGTCTGACGCGGCGTTGATCGTGTTCTCTTGCTGGAGTGGGCGGGTTGAACGCCTAGGTCGAGAAATGGGTAAGCGGCCGTCCTTAACGTGCGACGGGTGCCAGGAAGCCGCTGCGACCTGGGTGTACGTCGCGACTGAGGGCCAGCGGCGTTCGCCTGTCGAGCAAACAAAGCCAGCGCCAAAGTGGCGGTCGTAGTGGTATGCCGCCCTTGAAATCCGACTGAGGATGACCGAGTGCGGCGACCATCAAGCGCGCACGGTGCGACGACAGTAAGTCGCCATCGGCAACTGATCTGCCGATCCGTCCGTGCAAGTGATCGAATTAACTCATGACATTGCTTTGGTTTTTAGCACTGCGAATTCGGCGCGGAGGGCCTCGCTATGCTCCCCGATGGCCGGCGCGCGGGCGAACCGTTGCTCATCCCATGGCGCACGCACGGGCGGGGCAATCATTTGAATTTCCGAGTCGTCAACGGACATAGGCCAGGTGCGAAGTGCAGGGTGTTCGGACATTCCCCGGACCGAACGTACCTGACCATATGCAGTGTTGGACGACGACAGGCGCTCCAGTGTTTCGCTCAAGTCAAGGCTCGCGAAGGTATCTGCAATTAAGCGGTCCAGCGCATCGCGGTTTCGAACCCTTTCGGTATTCGATGCAAAGCGCCGATCCAACGCAGTCTCGGGCTGCTGCAGGAATGCTTCGCAAAAGCGCTGCCACTCCCGCTCGTTCTGAATGCTGATAACGATGTCATGCCCGTCGCGGGTGGAAAACGACCCGTACGGTGCGATCGATGGATGCTTTAGTCCCTGGCGGGTCGGCGCCCCATCGCCATAAACTTCATGCAGATAGGGAATCGTCATCCAGTCTGCCGCACCATCAAACAGGGACACCGATACGCCCGAGCCGCGGCCGGTACGCTCGCGTAGCGCAAGTGCGGAAAGCACGGCGATGGCGGCGTTCATGCCCGCACCGATGTCGCAGATGGACACGCCGATACGGCCGCAAGCCTCCGGGGAGCCACTGATACTTGCGAGGCCGCTCTCGCACTGGACCAGCAGGTCATATGCCTTTTGGCCGCTGGCGTCGTTATCGTTGCCGTAGCCGGTAATGTCGCAGGTAATAAGGCGTGGATACCGCTTACGGAGCGAGGCGCTGTCAAAGCCAGCGCGTGAGAGTGCCCCGGGCGCGAGGTTTTGCACAAACACGTCTGCGTTGGTCAAGATACGGTGCAAAAGCTCCGCGTCGTCGGGCTGTTTAAAATCCATCACGAGCGACTCTTTGCCACGGTTCGTCCAGACAAAGTAAGACGAGGTTCCTTTCGCAGCTTGGTCGTAACCACGCGCAAAATCGCCTTCGGCACGCTCGATTTTAATCACGCGTGCGCCCATCTCTGCAAGCCGCCCTGTGCAGAGGGGTGCAGCCAGCGCCTGTTCAATCGACACTACGACCAAGCCCGCAAATGGCTTAGCCAGCAGAGCTTCGTTTTCGATGACGCGCATTGTTGTCTCCAGAGTCTGTCGATGTACTGAATCGAGTATCGATAAATTAAGGTTCCGGATACAGCGAGCTTTTTCGAACGTTGCGTTCGCGAATGACGAAATGACGCGATGCAACAATAAAAAAGCGCCATTCAAGTGCCTTTTATTTGAAGGCCTCAGTTGCGATACACTTTGCAAAATTCGACGTGGCCGAACGGTATGCCCTACGATCTGACAGATTTAAAGGTCTTTCTCGCGGTCGCTGAAGAAGGCAACGTTTCGCGCGGAGCCGAACGGTGTCACCTTGCACCGTCATCAGTGAGCTTGCGGATAAGAAATCTGGAAAATGCGGTGGGTGTGCCGTTGCTTACGCGTCAGGCCCGCGGAGTGAGCCTAACGGGCGCCGGCCATGTTTTGATGGAGCATGCGCGGCGGTGTCTGGCGCAACTTGAGCAAATGCGGGCTGACCTACTTCCCTTTGCGCAGGGCCTGACTGGCCACGTGACGGTTTTTGCCAACAACAATGCGATCAGTTCCCATCTGCCGCACGACCTTGCCCGGTTCTTCGCGCTGCATCCGAGCGTGCGGATAACAATGGAGGAGCGTCTGAGCCACGATATCGTTGTAGCCGTCGCGGCCGGCCGCGCCGACCTTGGTGTAGTAGCGCTTGAGACGGGGTATCCGAATCTGGACTTTCTTCCTTATCGCGAGGATCAGCTCGTCCTACTTACGCCGATCGACCATTCGCTCGAGCTGAACACAACGGCGAGTTTCGCGGAGTGCCTCGGACAACCGTTTATTAGTCTGCAGTCAGGCGCTGCACTGCACACGTTCCTAATGAGTCATGCCACGGCGCTTGGCGGCCGCCTCGACGTCCGGGTGCAGGTTTCAGGCTA
This sequence comes from Burkholderia sp. PAMC 26561, assembly GCF_001557535.2. NCBI lineage: Bacteria > Pseudomonadati > Pseudomonadota > Betaproteobacteria > Burkholderiales > Burkholderiaceae > Burkholderia > Burkholderia sp. PAMC 26561. The sequence goes on along the minus strand of NZ_CP014309.1, from coordinate 560,054 downwards.
TCGGGCGATCGCGCGTCTGGTCTCCTCCGGGGCCGGCATTGGCATCGTGCCGCGCTCGGCTATCGAACCATCAGACCAAGGGCAGCTTGCCGTGGTGGACTTGATCGAGCCTTGGTCTAAACGAGACCTTCGCGTATGCGTGCAGCGACATCCTAATGAGAAGAACGTCTTTCGGGATAAGTTGATCGAAGTCTTATGTAGCGGTGCTGACGGTTCACGTACGCCGGCTACACATGCGCACTGACGGGAACTGCGGTGGTCAAGGTCCGGGTAGGCCTATCCTGGCACACGAGATTACCGTAGCCCCGATCGTGTTGCGGTCCGCATCGCACGTAAAATCTAATTGGATCCGTCTTGGTGATTTCGCGCAGATTGCAATCGCTTGGCCGCTTTTCGAAACCACCACGCGACGCCTGCTCGACAAGGGGGCGTTTGCGGGATGCGTCGAGAGCCCCTCGCATCGCTTACATGTTGTTACTGCGTGGAAAATGAGCGGATTTGCAAGACAGAAGCACGTGTTGCATTGCGAGTTGACGACGCTCGTGCGGCACTGACGCGTGCCGCTGCATGTAACCCTGTTCAGGAGGCTCTAGATGCGCTTCGATGTCGCGGATTTACGCTTGTTCGTCGCTGTCGCCGAGGCGGGGAGTATCACGCATGGCGCTACGCGCGCCAATCTCGCCCTAGGCTCAGCAAGCGGGCGAATCAAACAGATGGAAGAGGCGGTCGGCGTGCCCCTTCTTTTGCGCGAGCGCCTGGGAGTTACACCAACCGACGCCGGCCGTACGCTGCTGCGCCATGCGCGAGTGACGCTCGCATCGATGCAACGCCTGACCGACGATCTTGGTCAGTTCGCGCACGGACTCAAAGGTACCGTGCGGCTGCTGGCAAACACCAATGCGCTCATTGAGTTCTTACCCACGCCAGTGAGCCAGTTCCTCGCCGACAATCCAAATGTCAACATAGAGGTCGAAGAGCGCCTGAGCCATGAAATCGTCGAAGCGTTAATGGACGGCGTGGCGGATATAGGAATCGTCGCGTCGACCGCGAATATGAGCGGGTTGCAGGCATTCCCGTTCGCGTCAGATCGGCTTTGTGCAGTAGTTCCTGCATCAGCAAGTGCGTTCGACGGTATGCGGGATATCGCGTTTGAACAGCTGATCCAACACGATTTCGTGGGCTACGGCGCCGATGCATCTATCCAGATCTACCTGGAGGGTCACGCTCGGCTGCTGCATAAGCGGATCCGCCAAAGAATTCAGTTACGAAGCTTCGACACTATTTGTCGGCTGGTCGAAAATGGGGTGGGCGTCTCTGTTGTGCCTGAATCCACCGCTCGCCGTTGCAAACGCACCATGAGCATCCGGACGCTGCGTCTGCGCGACGAATGGGCGGTGCGCGAGATGCGTGTATGCGTCAGCGAACGTGATGCGCTTCCTACGTTTGCGCGAAAGCTTCTCGATCATTTGACCAAACAAGGCAACGGTTTGAAGGCGCACAAGCCAGCTTCTCTTGGTGAGTAGATGGTCCTCTTGGCCAGCCTTCTACATTTCCGAAGGCTGACACCAAAAATGCCGCATTGTCGGCGCAGTGCATGACGAAGAAAATCAGGGCATCGAATCACTCAACAAGGTGCCCAACGTCATGCCGAATCATTCTGTTGTTCGCCAGCGCAGTTGGCTTTTTACGCCAGGAACCCAGCCCGACCGGCTGCTGAGCGCTGCAAAAAGTCACACCGACATATCGATCTTTGATCTTGAAGATTCTGTTTCGCCCGCCGACAAACGTACGGCACGAAACAATCTGCGCGCGCTGCTCAACGCGCCTGCCGACGAATCATTTCCTGCCTTTGCCGTTCGGATCAATTCAACCGCAACGCGGTTTGGACTGGATGATCTTGCCACGCTACTTGATAGCTCCCGCATGCCGCAATTCATCTTGTTGCCAAAGATTGAATCGGAAGAGCAAGTGGTACAGATCGCGGCTCTTTTAGCGGAAGCAAACCGCTCTGCCGCGCTCGTTCCTTTGATCGAATCGGCGCGAGGCTTGTCTGCCGTTAGTGCGATTGCGCAGGCTGCACCAAGCGTGACCGCATTGATGTTCGGCGCAGCAGATTTCGCATCCGATGTCCGCGCTCAGCCTGAAGCGCTCGCGCTGCAGGTGGCTCGTGTCCGGATCGCGGCGGCATGCGCGCAAGCCGGGATTAGCGCGATTGATGCGCCCTGTTTTGCCATCCACGATGTCGACCTGCTCAAGGCCGATTTAACGTTCGCCGTCACTAACGGCTTTCGAGGAAAGGCCGCGATCCATCCGTCGCATATTGAGTCTATCACCCGTGCGTTCACACCTTCCGGGGATCGCATTGCGTGGGCCAAGCGCGTGCTAGAAGCGAACGATCAGGGCGCGGCAGTCGTCGACGGTCGCATGGTAGACGAAGCTATTGCCCGAGAAGCGCGCGAAATACTTGCCGCCGCCTAAACACCCCACCCACTTAAGGAGAATCACCATGACCGCCAATATTTCCGCTTATCGCCAGATCGAGGCCAACCGTTTCCGCGAAACGTCGGGCCTGTACTTCGAGGATTTCGTGCCGGGAAATACCTATGAACACCGGCCCGGACGGACCATTACCGACGTCGACAACATCTGGAACACGCTGCTGACGATGAACACACAGCAAGTCCACTTCGACGCAGCGTACGCGGCGAAGACTGAATGGAAAAAGCTGCTCGTTGACAGCACGTTCACCCTTGCGCTGGTCACGGGCATGAGCGTACGTACAGTGAGCGCGAAGGTCGTTGCAAATCTGGGCTGGGACAAGGTCCGTGCAACGCATCCGGTCTTCGCTGGCGACACGCTGTACGCCGAATCGACGGTTATATCAAAGCGCGAATCGAAGAGCCGCCCAACGCAAGGCATCGTCACCGTCGAGACGAAAGGCATCAACCAGGAAGGGAAGGTCGTGATGACATTCGAACGCACCATGTTGGTCTACAAACGCGGCCAGTCGCCCGAAGCGGATGCTAACTACTGATCGATGCACCTTCAGGGGCCGATTGCCAACCACGAACACAGAGAAACATCATGAATATCAAACTGAACGTAGAAGAACTTTACAAGAGCAAACTCGCAACGCCAGCCCAGGCAATTTCGACGCTGCGCAGTGATTCGGCGATTGCCCTTGGCATGGCCATGTCGCAGCCGCCAGCACTGCTGGAAGCGCTGGGCGAACGCGCGGCAGCGGGCGATATTGACGCATTGAAAGTCTATTATTTCCACTCCGAAGAATTTTTGCGCAAGAGCCTGCTGCGCTACTCACTCATGGGTCGCATTCAGCCGCACTGCATGTTTATGGGTGCGCCAGAGCGTGAATTGATCAAGCTCGGAGTAGCGGACGGCGACCGGAAGGTAGTCTATTTCGTGCCGAATACATTTAGCCAATCTCCGCGACTTTTTGCGGACCATATTCCGATCGATACGATGCTCGTCATGGTTTCACCGATGGACGCGAACGGATATTTCACTTTCGGCACGAACAACGACTACACCAGCGGCGTCGCGCGCGCGGCGCGTCGGTTGATCGTCGAGGTCAATCCCAATATGCCGCGTGTGTTCGGGGACTCTCTGATCCACATCTCCGAAGTCGACGCCATTGTGGAATCCAATCATTCCATTCCCGAATTGAACCCCAAAGCACCGACGCAGGAAGACAAAGTGATCAGCGCCGCTATTGCTGAGCTCATCACCGACGGTGCCTGCCTCCAAATGGGTATTGGCGCGCTGCCCAACGCCGTGTGCAGCGCGCTTGCAAGCCACAAGCATCTTGGCATCCATACTGAGTTGCTCACGCCTGGCTTGGTCGACCTGATTCAGCGAGGCGCGGTTGACAATTCTCGCAAGACGCTCAATCGCGGTAAATCCGTGTTCACGTTCGCGATGGGCAACAAGGCAATGTATGACTTTATGAACGATAACCCGACTGTGGAAAGCTACCCTGTCAATTACGTCAACGACCCGCATGTGATTTCACAAAACGACAACGTCGTTTCGGTGAACTCGACCATCGAGATGGACCTGACGGGAGCGTGTAATTCCGAACATGTCAAAGGGCACCAGTACAGCGCCACCGGCGGTCAACTCGACTTTGTTCGGGGCGCATATGCATCGCGGGGCGGCAAGTCAATCATCGCGTTTCACTCAACCGTAGGTGCGAGCCATGTGTCGAAGATTGTTGCTCGCTTGAATGGTCCTGTCACGACGCCGCGCACTGATACGCATCTGGTCGTGACCGAATACGGCGTAGCCAATCTGAAAGGCTTGTCTTCGACCGAACGCGCCAAAGCGCTGATCCGGCTCGCTCATCCCGACGTTCGCGAAACTCTGAACGCGCAGGCCCGCGAACTGCACCTTCTTTGATATTGAGACACACCGTGAGCAATAATTTAGCTGACTACCTTACGAAGACACTCGAGGCAGCAGGTGTTACGAAAATCTGGGGCGTTACGGGTGACAGCCTGAACGGCCTGTCCGCCAGCCTCGAAAAAGTCGAATCGATTAGCTGGATGCACACTCGGCACGAAGAAAGTGCTGCGTTCGCCGCCGGAGCCGAAGCAGCGGTGACAGGGCGATTGGCGGTATGCGCAGGAAGTTGCGGCCCTGGGAATCTGCATCTTATCAACGGTCTTTTCGACTGCCACCGCAATCACGTTCCTGTACTCGCCATCGCCGCCCATATCCCATCCACCGAGATTGGGCTTGGCTATTTTCAAGAGACTCATCCTACAGAACTCTTTAAAGAATGCAGTCACTACGTCGAACTGGTAACCAGCGCCGACCAGTTCCCACGTGTACTCGAACGTGCAATGCGCACCGCGATCACCGAGCGGGGCGTGGCTGTGATTGTCTTGCCAGGAGACGTCGCCCTAGGCGACGCACCCTCTACGATGCCGACTTGGGTTGACGCAGATCCGCCCACTATTGTGCCAGCTGAATTCGATCTGAACCGTCTCGCGGATTTGCTAAATGATTCGAGCGCCGTGACCATGCTCTGCGGCAGCGGATGCGCGGACGCACACGATGAAATTGTTGCTTTTGCGGATACACTCGCCGCGCCCGTCGTGCACGCACTGCGCGGAAAGGAGTACGTAGAGCACGACAATCCATTCGACGTTGGTATGACGGGTTTCATCGGCTTCAGTTCTGGTTATCACGCCATGATGTCCTGCGAAACCTTGGTTATGCTGGGTACGGATTTCCCCTACCGGAATTTCTACCCGCCGAAAGCGAAGATCATCCAGATCGATATTCGCGGCAGTGCGCTCGGAAAGCGGACACCTCTTGCACTTGGGCTGGTAGGCGGTGTCCGTGAAACTATCGAGGCACTTTTGCCGCGGCTGACAGTGAAAAGCGATCGTCGGTTTCTCGAAAACGCTAAGAAGCACTATGCGGTAGCGCGCAAAGACCTAGACGAATACGCGCGTCCTTCGCCCCCGGGACGGCCGATCCATCCGCAATACCTAACCCGGCTGTTAGATGAAATTGCGGATAAAGACGCCATTTTTACGGCTGATGTCGGCACACCGACGCTCTGGGCGGCAAGATATCTCACAATGAACGGGTCAAGGAAGCTGATCGGATCGTTTAATCACGGTTCGATGGCCAATGCTATGCCCCAGGCACTGGGAGCGCAGGCGGCGCAACCTGAGCGGCAAGTGATCTCATTGTCGGGCGATGGTGGTTTGTCCATGTTGCTTGGTGATCTGCTGAGCGCCCGCCAGCTAAACTTGCCGATCAAGGTTGTCGTGTTTAACAACAGTTCATTAGGCTTCGTCGCGATGGAGATGAAGGCGGGCGGCTACCTTGATACCGGCACCGATCTAAGCGCCACCAATTTCGCAGCGATCGCGGAAGGCGCGGGAATCTACAGTATCCGCGTCGAAAAATCGGAAGATTTGCTGGACGCGTTGGAGCGGGCGCTGGCGCGTCCCGGTCCCGTTCTCGTCGACGTGGTCACAGCGAAACACGAGATCGCATTGCCCCCTAAGGTACAGTGGGCTCAGGCAAAGGGCTTTAGTTTGTACATGATTCGAGCGGTGCTGAACGGGCGAGCTGATGAAGTTGTCGAACTGGCGAACACGTACTTTCGCTAACTTCCCAAGCGAAGTTTGATGTTCATTTATCGTGCGCCTAGGAGCTAATATGGAACATCTGCACGAAATGCCCCACTCGCCGCAACGACGGCTTATCGTCGATTTTTACCGAGCGATCGCCGCGCACGATATTGAACTGTTGCGCACAGTTGTATCTCGCGATTGGCAATATATTCCTGCGATATCCGATGACCAGTTTGGCCCTGACCAGTTGATTCCGGCGTTTAAAAGGCTGGCGTTCGGGCTGCGCAAAATGAAGATTGATCTGCTCGATGTTCTCGTCAGCGACGACCGCGTCGCCGTTCGTGCCAGTGTTTCTGGAACGCAAACCGGTCCGATAATCGGCGTGGCGGCGACGTCAAAACCGATCAAGTTCGCTGTTCATGCCTTTCACGAAGTGAAAAACGGCAAAATCATGCGGACGTGGCATCTCGAGGATTGGCTCAGTGTGTTCCAACAAATCGGCAGGACGCCCTGACCTTTCTTACTAATTTGCTTTTAGATTGGGTGCCTGATTGTCGGACCATAGCGTAGGCGCTCGCTTAAGACACGATGGTCATTTTGAGAGGAGTAAGCAAAATATCGAGCGTCCCGCACAACGGCAGCGCGCTATTCGCCGTCTATAGTGCCTTAGACATTTACGCTAACGGAAATATCAAAAGGCGTCCGCGATATTCAACTAAGGAGATCACGATGTCCGCAACTACTTTCGAAAATTTGATTATGTTTTTTTAGGTGACGGGAAAGGCGGAAAATCGCTCGCCATGGAACTTTCAAAATTAGGAACGGTTGGCCGTCGTCGAAGAAGGAATGATCGGCGGATCGTCCATCAACATTGCATGTATCCCAGCAAAGGCGCTTATCCAGAGTGCGCGCCTGATGCACGCGGTTCGCTCGGCTGACGCCACTACGCACGGCACCGATGACAAGAAAGTCAACATGAAGAAGTGCATCGCCACGTTCGCGCCATCGTTGACGGATGGTCAACACTAACCAGAAAGCGTTCGATGCCGCTGGATTCGATCTGATCCTCGGTACAGGCAGTTCCATCGCGCCGCGTACCGTGCGCGTCGCTGTGGGGTAGGTGGCGAGCGAGTCGTCGAAGGAACGCACGTCTTTATCAATACTGGCACGTACGTCGCGATTCCCAATGTCCCAGGCCTGCGCGACGCTCAACCCATGACGCACGTTGAAGCACTTGCCCTCGAACATTTGCCTGAACATCTGATCGTTGTAGGTGGTGGCTACATTGGCTTGGAAATGGCGCAAGCATTCCGGCGCCTGGGCAGCAAAGTCACTGTACTGCAAGAAGCGGCCCGCGTTGCGATGCGAGAAGGCACCGACGTCACGGACGAAATCGAAGCGGCGTTTCGCGAGGAAGGCATCGATGTGCGAGTATCCGTGCAAATGACGCGTCAGCGGCCGCTCGGGGCAATTGTCAATGTTGACCTTGCCGATGGCACTCGTGTCAGTGGTACCGAGATTCTTTGCGACGGGCCGCATTTCGCGCACGCAGCGCATTGGGATGGACGCGGCAGGTGTCGAACTCGAGGCGCGTGGCTTCGTGAACGTGGACGAGCGACTCTCGACGTCAGCAGATAATACGTGGGCAATTGGCGAAGTCGCTGGCACACCGATGTTCACTCAAGCGTCGTTCGATGACTACCGCGTGCTAAAGTCGTAGCTCTCCGGTGGCACAGTGACGACCCGCAGCCGCGTCATCCCCTACGCGCTGTTCGTGGAACCGAAACTTGGCCGGATCGGCCCCAACGAAACTGATGCCGCGAGCCTGGGCATGGCGGTGCGTGTTGTCAAATTGCCGGTGGCGGGCATTCCGCGCGCGCCAACGAAGGCGATACGCACGGGTTCATGAAGGCGATCATAGCGGCGGACTCAGATCAAATTTTCGGCTTTACGATAGCAGGTTCGCAAGCCGGCGAGATTGTAACGACGGTTCAAATGGCAATGCTGGGCAAACTGCCGTACACCGCCGTACGCGACGCGATCATCTCGCATCCGACGCTTGGCCCTGACGGAAAACCGGATGGCTTCATAATGAAAGCAAGTTTTGAATCTGTCGCACAGCAATTTGGTGAGACGATAGTTCAAGCAGATCAACTTTTTCAAGCTCTTGGTGCAAACACGGACGGTCTCTTGTCGCATGACCAGTTTATGAACGGCATCGTCGGCGCCCTAAAAAATGCTGACAGCGCAATTTCGTAAACGATCATGACGTCGATGGACGTGGACGGCAATGGGATTGTGAGCGAGACGGAATATGTAAACTACGAAACAGCATTCATCGCTGCCGAAAAGCCAATCGTTAAAAGCTAAGCGAGTTTCCTTCGCCCACTCGGGATTTGGCTTCGAAGGCTCGAGGGAACTGGTTCGGTCGCGCACATTCCCTCGCCCCTGAGACGCGAAGAAGGTATTGGGTCCGAGATCTTGTTCGCTGCAATCAAGGCACGCGCGCGATCAACTGATGATGCGCGTCCCGGCCGATCCTGCCGCGCAGTTTCCCATGCGCAAGTCCATCCGAGTGATAGACAATCAGAATGGCATTCTCGTGCGTAAGTACTTTAGGAGCAGTGACCGTCACCCTAGCCGCACCGCTGGAATCGGCCTTAAACGTGTTCTTTATACCGGTGCCATCGAGTGGGCTGAAACCGATCGGCTGTTGATCGAAATGATTTTCAAACAAACTATAGCGCGGGCCCGGCACCAGTCCCGCTAGCTGTACCGCCACCGTTTCGCGACCATCTGAAAGCGGCGTGAGTCTTGCGGCTCCTCTCGCACCAAGCCACTGCCCCAAGTTCATATGCAAGGGTTTGCGGATAGCGGAGTAAACGGGTAGCACCGGCGAATCCGACACTCGCGCATTCCTAAGTCCGACGATATGGAAAATTCCTTGAGCGCCGACCGCAGCCGCTGCGTCGTTGTCGATAACGAATACTTGCGGATCGATCGCAACCGGCAAGCCGACCTCAGCAGAAAAAAACGCTGCGTGCGTCTCAAACGGAAGCTCCGTTGTCGACTGCGCATGTGTGCCGGTGGTCATGCCAAGAAAGCTCAGGGCGATCAAAACGCCTTTCAGACACTGCATGGATTGTTCTCTTTCCGTAACGTAGCTTCAATGTTATTCGCGACCCGCACCGTATCACTTGACCCGGACCGTTTGCAATAAAGCCAACTGCATGGCACAGCGATCGGCCTGGCGAGACCGTTCGCTTAACCACCGCGATAATCTTCGATCGCAGGAGATAGATGAGAATTGTCACATGAACGGGTCTTGTTCGATCCCGACTCGGATGTGCTTCCCGTGCTTTTGCCATAATCCGTTTCATGAGCCACGCTTGGCGGCCTATCCAAGTTTTCTTTCGTCGCGGCATTAGCCACTGTGTTGGCCCTGGAATCAGGATAGTGCACATCGCTGAGCGGAGAGAGTCCTGCCATTTCGGCCGCGATTAGTTCCGCTCGTACCTGTGGGCGTGAAATAGGTGAATGGTCGAAAGAGTGAATCCACTATACGGGCGGCATATAGCCCTGGATTAGGCGAGATCATCTCGTCTTAATGCTCTGCGTCTCATTCAACCCTTGGCCTTCGTTCATTACATGCAGTCAGTCTTGTCCGACAACCGTACGCAGCAACGCCGGAGTTTGCTTTAAGGCCGCATACACTTGCGGATCGATCGTATAGTCGCGGCCGAGTGCGATAGTGACATCCTGATAATCCACGTGCACGCCATGTTCGGCGTCTTCCCAGACCACCGCCTTCAACGGCAGTTCCAATGCAGCATGCGGATTAGCCGCCATGACTGGCGTTCCGGCCTTCGGGTTTCCGAAAAGGAAAACCCGCGTAGGTCTTAGCGACATTCCGGCGCCGGTCGCGGCGGCGCTTTGATCGATATCGGCGAAAAGCGTTACGCCTCGCGATGCTAGGGCAGCCTTGAGCCGCGACACGGTCGTCTGAAAGTCGTATTTGCTTTGTAAGGTAAGCACGGAGGACGGGTGTTCGCCAGCGGTTCCAGCATGTGCGGTCATGGCAGATGTCATACAGAAAGCTACAAAAAGAGCCCCGCAGTATGCACGCCGTGTGTAACTGCGAGAAAGTCGCGTGATGTGATCAGTCATTGTCCCGTCCTAAGCGAAGGTTCCGTCGTCTTATTGGTCCGTGCAGCAAGCGGCGCTTTGTAACGTCGCCTAAAGTTACTGAGCCCTCTTTGCTGCAATCCCAGGATAGAACCGCTCAACAGCCTCTGTGAACGTCGCGCGCGAAAACTGACCCAGATGCACCGATAACAATCGGCCTTTCGCGTCATAAAAAAGCGTAGTGGGATAGGCGTTCGCCGACACCGCCCTTGCAACTCCAAGTCCGGGATCGAGCAGCGCGTTGCAGATATGAATATTGTGAGACGTGAGGTAATCGGTTACTGCCTCGGGCTTTTCGCCCTGATTGACGAACACGATGTCGAGCCCCGAATTGCTCGCCTGCGCGTCGGCCAGAACTGGCAGCTCCGCCTGACAAGGCCGGCACCACGTTGCCCATAGATTCACAATCGTCGGTTTGCCGTCGCCTATGGTTAGTGGGCGAATAGAGCCGTCGACGTCGACAAGCGAGACAGCCGGAATGTTCTCGGGCAGCCTTGAAAAATCCATTGCTACCGTAGCGGTGCTCCAGACTAGAGCGCCGGTTACGACTGCCGCTGACAACGGCATGCGCACCGCACGGCGGCGCAAAAGGAACCAGGACACAACGCACGCCCCGGCGATCAGGCCCGGGATCGGATCGGATCCGCGATCGCGGAGGTCGAGGATCTTGAGTAGATCTTCTTTATAGGCGGGAAGGTAGCGCAGGGCGAACGACGCCCGCGCGACCACCAATCCGATGAAGACGCTGGTGAACAGGGCATTGTCCACGTGGGCACGGCCCCTTCCAAGAAACCGTCCAGCAAATAAAGAAATCACGACGCTAAAAAACAAAATTAGTGGTGGTACGGGTAGCGTAAAAAAGCCAAAGTTCATTTGGTACTGCCCGTTAGATGATGGATTGAGGAGCCTGCGCAGACGCCAATAAGTGCCCGTGCGAAGCCGAAAGTGTACGACGGACGGATTGCCGTGCTTATGCCGCATCGTCGCATTGGTATGCGCAATCGTCTCAAGATGCCTTGTCGATTGCCGTCCAGCCTTGCGAGACTTGACGTTTTAGCATTGCTAAGATGTTGCTGCGAGGTCGAGTGTTCCAATGGGGATGCGCTCGCGATGGTTTGCTGATGTAGCGGTTAGTCAGGGTCCGCTTGCCGATGCTTGCGACCCTGAGCCAGCGATCTCAATCTGCTGACCGCAGCCATCGTGCTTTGGAATACCATCCATCTGGAGCGAGCTACAAGTGCCTTGAGCGGTTGCCGCGCTCGATTCGGAAGCCGTCAGGGAAAGTGTACGTGCCATTAAGGAACGGCGGCCGCCTCGCTTCAAGGCTCGACAGGAAGCAGAGACCCGCTCAAGTTGTGGGCTTCTAATTAAAGGATTCACTATGTCACGAGTATCCCGCGCTTGCCGGAAAAGCGGAAGACGAACGGGTGACCACTGAACCGATCACGTCGAGAACACTTTGCACCATCGCTGCGAGGCTGTTGAAGCCCGCACGCATGTCGGTGACGCCCGCGACCAGCCACACACGTGTCCAGTTGGTGGTACCAGCGTCATTGACGCATCACACAAGTAAGCCAACGCGACGCGCAGCACGTCGAAATCAGGAGTGTCTTCGAGCGGACCCGAACCGCTTAGCGCTCCACCTTGATGGTTGGGTGCTGCGTTAACGACGGCGTGATCTGCGCGGGAGAAATGGAGAAATGATTCTGGCGCAGGCGACCGCGTCTTCGGTGGCGCAGGCGAACGTTGGCGTCACCACTCGCGACCATGTTCTTGTTCAGACCGTGTTCCTTAGCAACATCAGCGATCGAAAGTTCCGGGTCGTTAGCTTGCGCCAGCACCATCTCCCGGAATTCTTGTGTGTAGTTCCTTAAGCCGCGGCGGCGGACGCGGTGCGCTCACATGGAGCATGCAGATGCCGCGTCGCTATGAACAGACGGTGCTGCACACTCGCTTAATGCCAGCCTTCGGGCTCCAGAACATAACAAGCCGCCGTGATCTCAACAACGATCCGACGTTCGTCGCGGCGGAGTCCTGATCAACATCCGCGAATAGCGTTACTCCGTGCGAGGCTCGGGCTACCTTGAACCGCGACACTGTTTTCTGTATGTCGTATTTGCTTTGAAAGCGAAGCATGGAGCGAGGACGCTATGCCAAAATTTCAGCCTGTGCGGTCATAGCTAAGGTCATCCAATAGACGATTAGCACAGCTGCGATGTACGCGCGGCGTTTGGAACTGCAAGGAAGTCGCAAAAATAGCATAAGTCATTGTCCTGTCGTCGGTGGAGGTTTACCCCTGATGTTGGTATCCATAGCAACCGCCACCAAAACAGCCACGCCAAAACGATGAGTATTCTTTGCTGCTTCCAAGGATTAATTCATTCAACGCCTGGCTGTTAGACCGCGCCACTGGACGAGGCGCTCAAAGTGCACAAGAGGTGCCGTCAGCCACAGCGCCAAGACCAGCAACCCTCGGGAATCGCTGGTGCCTCGCTTGTGTTGCTTAAGAATTTCTTTTTAGGCGTTGCCCAATTTTTTTACTTGGACTCGTTGCTGCGGGAGGGCTTTGGCTTTTCCACGAGCAACGACAACGCCTGATACGGCCAGAACGAAACCGATGATCTGAACAAATGTTAATTTTTCCCCGAATATGAACCAAGCCTCGGCCGCGGCGAGTGCAGGTACCGCCAGCAACAACGTACTCATCTTGGCGGCTCCTTGAGATCGAACCATCCAAATCAGCAGCAATACAGCGCCGACCGAAAGTCCTACGACAGACCATATTAAACTAAACCAAACAATGGGCAAGTTATCCCATCGACCAAACGAACCAAAAAACATCCCAACTAGAGCAACCATTGCTCCGCCGACATTTTGGATGCTTCCGGATACGCGTACCCCGTCACTGGATAGTCTCCCACGCTGAATGATGGTTCCAGCTGTCATGCCGATTACAGCAGTTATTGCGGCGACGATATTAGAAACGCCAATATGACCATAGCCGTTATTGCTGAGCGCTGGAGCGAGCACACAAACGACGCCGGCAAAGGCCGTCGCCAGACCGGCCAACGTACGAGTCGGCGGTACCTCGCGGTCGATAAAGAAAAGCGCCGCCGCGGTTACCAACGGCTGCATGCTACCCATCAAAGACATTATTCCTGCCGGCATTCCACGGGCCACCGTCCAGTAAGCCGCGCATAGATAGACGCCGTGTAGCAGCGCACCGGCGCTCAGATGGAGTAGTAACTGCTTGGGAGATGGCCACTTTTCCTTCATCAGAAGGGCGATCCCACCGAGCAGACCCGCACTCAACATCATCCGAACGAACAAAAACGTGCCCAAGGACGCGTGCGACACAATTGCACGTGCAACGACAAGTCCCGTGGACCACATGAGGACGAATATGACTGGTCCAACGACGTTAAGCATATCGTACGAACTCCTGTTTGGCGCGCAGAAACGCTCACGCTGACCTTTGAGATTGCGGTGTAATGGACCCGAGTAGCGCGTCACAAATTGCTCGACAAAAAGTCCCCCGATGTAGGAGGTCATCGCAGAACGAATGTACGCACGTATGAAGCAGATGGGAATGCGGCGGCGAATCATCCGGCTGCTCGTTCCGCTCAATATGTTTATTCGACGCCAGCGTTGCTGTTATGCGCGCTGTGCGCGAGTCCACCTGTAACCGATCATGCGATCGAGTGCTGGCTTGTTGCATAGAACCGGAAAATGTCTCCGATAAGAGGATCGGACCGAAAGAGTTCGGCCGTCAAACCTTCGACCGGCGCTTAAATGCAAGATGGCGTGATAGTCCACCCCAGCCATGCCGTCCGGTCGTTCGTGTCCCGCCTAGCGATTGTCGGGCGAACGGCCGCGCCAGAACCGCCGATACATTTTTTTGTGTGCGTCCCCGGAAGAGTGCCACACGGTGATTTCTACCTTCCGTCGCGAAAGTGGCGTGATTCGATTGGAGTTTAAGCCGCAACAGTTCTAAAGTTCTTTCTATGGAATCGTCATGCGCAGCCCGGTTTAGTCGTACAGAGCCTTAAAAAGACAGCGGATATTCGAATGAGCTTCTTGAACATGAATTTGAGCCGGAACAGCAGTCCTAGTTAAGACGTCTACATGTAGTCTTCGGTCACGCAGGTCGACTTTGAATCTCGGTCAAGCTTTGAACTTGACATCGCTCCAAGCAGGACTAACAAAAGGCAGCTATGACAACACCTGGTTTCCCTCATTTGAGTCGCGCACAAGGTGCGTCATCGCAACAGACGCTTTCCCGGCGGTCATGGCTAAAGGCGTTAGCTGCTAGTGGCGCCGCCGTTGCGATGGGCTACAGTGCCTTTGCCTCGGCAAGAGCTCTTGAGCTACCCATTTCCGGAGTCGTCAACCGAGACGGGCGCGTTTCCCCCTTTAAAGTCGGCGATCAAGTCGCGGTTTCTATGCGCTATCCGATCGGGCACTACCGGACGCCTTTCTATCTTCGCGGCAAGCAGGGATTGGTCGTCCGGGTAGTCGACCAGCACGTCAATCCAGAGGAAGAGGCATTCGGGCGGAATGCAGGTAGCCCGCTTTGGGTTTATCAGGTCCGATTCTCTCAAAGGGATTTGTGGCCCGACTATACGGGCGCGAGCGAAGACCATCTCCAACTTGAAACTTTTGAAAACTGGCTTGAAAAGGCTTAGGAGCTAAAAAATGGCTGAAGAACACGTACACGATCATTCGGAGCATGCGGCGATTGAGCATGACGATATGCCTAGCTACTATGCGATCCTCGAATTGTCGATTCGCGAACTGCTCATTGAGCGAGGCTTGATCACCGCCGATGAGGTACGTCACCAGATTGAGGTTCTCGACTCGAGATCGCCCACGCTTGGCGCGAAACTAGTTGCTCGCGCGTGGACGGACCCCAAGTTCAAGGAAAGGCTTCTTGCGAATGGGAATTCAGCCTCCGAAGAAATGGGAATCTCAATCTACGACGACACGCAGTTCACTGTTCTTGAAAACACCGATTCGGTTCACAACCTCATTGTCTGTACGCTTTGTTCTTGTTACCCCCGCCCAGTATTGGGCTTGCCCCCAGATTGGTATAAAAGTAAGCCGTATCGCTCGAGAGCCGTACGAGAACCGCGTTCCGTTCTCGCAGAGTTTGGCACTCATATCGCTGACAACGTCGAAGTGCGTGTCAACGACTCGACATCAAATCTGCGTTACTTAGTGTTGCCCGTCAGACCTAAGGGTACCGAGCACTACACGGAAGCACAGTTGGCTAAACTGGTTACGCGCGACACCATGATTGGTGTTTCCGTCCCGCACGCTTAATAGGAGAGTGAAAGTGATCGATACATCGATGCTTGTCAAAAAGCTTGTCAACGACTTTGGCGGGACGGGCGCCCACGAGCCTGTTCCCATGGCTGAGCACGAGCTTTTGCCATGGGAAAAACGCTGCCATGCACTCCTGGACGTTCTTGATTTTCACAAGATTGTGAACACCGAAGAGAAGCGCCGCGGTACAGAAGAAATCGGAGCTGAGATGGCAGCGAAGCTGACGTACTACGAAAAGTGGATCGTGTCCGCATCGCACTGCCTACTGCAAAAAGGCGTGCTGACACCCGATGAAATTGGACGTAAGACCAAGGAAGTTTCCGTCCGCCTCGGTGTCCCAGTTTAGTCTCAATGTTTCGGAACTCTGAGACTCGACATCGGCGTGCGGTGTCTTGTGACCGGGTTGATGGACCGGATATCGGCGGCTGTAGAAACTAGGTAACAGTCGCCGAGTCGGTGCTGCTATTCGACATTCCTTCAGCAACCGTGGATAACGCGCCTGCGCAATCCAGGCTTGGTTGCACATGGCTGGGTCTGGCACAAAACAACGATCGATCGCGCATCAAGCGTGCATTACCGGCGCACTTCGTTAGGCCGGCGGCATGAGACACAGACTGACTTGTTAATCTGATAGCGATGCTCACACTCTCAAGCGGGATATTATGTTTGCGCAGGTCATTGCCATTTTTAGTCAATCCAACAAGCCAATTCGTCGCAAGTTAGTTGGCACATACGGCTTCCTAATCGGCTTAAACATTGTAGCGTGGCTATGGGCCTTCATTGCATTCCGGTTACATCCAGTTCTACTGGGCACCGCTTTGCTCGCTTATGGCTTTGGCTTACGCCATGCGGTAGACGCGGACCACATCGCGGCGATTGATAATGTGACGCGCAAATTGATGCAAGATGGCAAACGCCCGGTCACTGTTGGTTTGTTCTTTTCCCTCGGACATTCAAGCGTCGTTATTTTGGTTTCCGTAGCGGTCGCTGTTATAGCCACCGCGATGACGGGTCGTTTCGCGCAGTATAAGGCGATCGGGGCAATAGTTAGCACGTCAGTATCGACGCTTTTCCTGCTCACGGTTGCCTTGATGAACGTGCTTATTCTTATTTCGATCCTGAAAACTTTGCGTAGGGTGAGGGGTGGAGGCGCCTACGTCGACGACGAATTTGACGCACTACTTTCAAAGCGCGGTCTTATCTCCCGGATACTCCGGCGGGTGTTTCGTTTTGTCAGCGCAAGCTGGCATATGTTTCCGCTTGGCTTCCTCTTCGGGTTGGGATTCGATACCTCAAGCGAGATATCGTTGCTCGGCCTGTCTGCGGACCAGGCAGCGCACGGGCTGTCACCTTGGGCGATTATGGTATTTCCGCTTCTTTTCAGCGCAGGTATGTCGCTCGTTGACACAGTTGATGGCCACCTGATGCTCGGCGCCTATGGTTGGGCTTATCTACAACCGCTTCGAAAAATTTACTACAATGCAACGATAACGCTTATCTCTGTCGCGGTGGCGATCATTGTAGGCGGCGTCGAAGCGCTTGGGTTGATCGCTGATAGGTTTAAGCCACAGGGTCAATTGTGGGATATCGTGGGTGCTTTGAACGAGAATTTCGGCACTTTAGGTTATGTGATCATAGGTGTGTTTATCTTTAGCTGGTTCGTCTCCGGTTGGATCCACCGCCGTCAAACGTTCAACACTAACGAGCTCAAGGGATAGTGTGAAAGGGGCGACTGGTCTGCTTGAAAGATCGCTAACGCAAGCGATGAAAACTTCGCTCCGCTGGCGCGCACTCCCGGCGCGGGACGTCCAGATCATGGTCGCACTTGCGTGAGGTTCGTTTTCAACGCAAATTCTGCGTGGAGGGAATATTGCTGCTTCCGTAGGAGGCTTCGGTGCAATTGTTAAGAACAGTAACGATCGTTCAGCGCGGTCAGGACGCCCTTGCAGAAATTGGCGCAAGCCATTTTTGCATGGCCTAGGTGTTATGCTCCGGTTTCCGCGCAGATAAGCGAGCGATTCGATGGATGCACTTGACCGGTTGATCGAGCTAAGCCGTCTTAGAGGGTCGCTGCAAAAGCGCTGCCTTTTAGGCGGAGACTGGTCCCTCGACCACGCCCGGATGCCCGACGGCGAAGCGCTGTTTCACGTCGTTGTCAGCGGGGAGTGCGTTCTTCGACTACGCGACGGTCCCGAAACTGTGCTACGTGCTGGTCACATCGCCATGCTGCCGCGCGGCGATGCACACGTGTTATCTGTGCATCGTCGGGTAGGCGCCGACGTCCACACTTCCGCCTTGACAAGTCACTTCAATGGCGCGGTCACAGTAAGCACAAACAGTCAAACGAATGATCCGGACATTGACCTGTTATGCGGAAGGTTTGACTATTTGCCGAATGCGCTCTTGATCGCTGTCCTACCTGATATTGTTGTCGCGCCCTTTTTGAGCGGTAATGTAAGCGATCTGGCAAGTATTGTAGGAATTATGCGAAGGGAAGCCGACCAGGCTGGGCCTGGCGCACTTTCAATTGTGTCCGCGCTATGTACCGCGTTGTTTGCCATGATGCTACGGGCACATGTCGCGCTTCAACCGGCATCGGTGGACATATTGACATTGCTTGCCAGCCCGCGTATTGGGGCCTCCGTCATCGCCATGCTTGAGCGCCCTGCGGAAAAATGGACGATCGAACTGCTTGCGGAACGCTCAGCGATGTCACGCGCCACGTACACTCGTGCTTTTTCCGCTTTGAGCGTCGATTCGCCGATGGTCCTGCTCGCTCGCATACGGATGCAACTCGCCGGTATGCTTCTTTCTCGAACCTTAAAACCCATCGCCGAAATAGCGGATGATGTTGGTTACCAGTCAGAATCCGCGTTTAGCAAAAAATTTAAGGACGCCTTCGGGGTAGGCCCAGGGCTATTCCGGCAAACGCGTGTTTGATTGGACGAGTCGACAAGCCTTGCTACAAATCCGTCGAGCTAGCTTGGGCTCTGGCGTTCGGGATAAGTCGTCAACATCGTGCCGACGCGGTAACGGAGTGCCGTGGCGCGGGCGTACTATCTCTTGTTGGCCCTCATGTTAATTGAGTTGAGCCTTATAAAAGCGAAACCCCTTAAATTCGACACCTTCGAGCCGAAAAGCACCCCTTGGTTTCGTCGAAGTTAATTATATCGACGCCGATGAATGTCGTCAGCAAAGGGAAAATGGCCCTACCGGCTATTGTCCACACGCCAGGTTTGCAGGAACGGCGATGTCCATCATCGCGGGATTCGGCAGACGAAGCCCTTCCATAGTGGCGACATATTCGCTTTCAGTCCTGCCGGCCAGACGAGGATTAAGCCGACGCTCATCGCCTATGGTCGACGCTGTGCAGCCTTTATAGTCATGCGCCGGGTAGAGCACGGTTTCGTCGGGCAACGTAAAGAGCTTATTGACGATTGAATCCCAGGAGCGGCGGGCATCCCCGCCCTGGAAGTCGGTGCGGCCGCTGCCGCGAATCAGCAATACGTCGCCGCTAAAAACGGCTTGCGGCTTTGCCGGATTCAGTACAAAACTGAACGATTCATCGGTATGGCCCGGCGTATAGATCGCCTTCAGTTCAATCCCATCCACCTTCAGCAGATCGCCCTCACGCACACGTTGCGACACACACAGCGCTTTGGACATGTCGCCCATGATCGTCACGCAACCCGTTGCATCACGCAAGTCACCTAGTGCTGTGATGTGATCGGCGTGCGTATGGGTATCAATCGCGTGAACGAGTCGCGCACCCATGGCGTTAATCGCCGCCACGTAGGTCTCCGACTGCGATTTGACGGGATCGATGATCAGCGCCTCGCCATTTTCGCGCGATACCAAAAGGTACGTGAATGTGCTTGACGCTGGATCGAAGAACTGTCGGAAGATCATTTTGGAAGGCCGCTTAATAGCTCTTGTACGGCAGGAATTTTCCGGATAAAACAACTTTTACACGGTCGCCCTTCGGGTCCGCTTCGCGCTGGATGTCCATCGAAAAGTCGATGGCGCTCATGATGCCGTCGCCAAATTCTTCGTGGATTAATTCCTTGATCGTGGTGCCATACACGCTGACGATTTCATACCAGCGATAGATCAGCGGGTCGGTCGGCACAGCACTGGGCAACGAGCCCTTGTAAGGGACGATTTGCAGCCACGCCACGGCTTCTTCGGACAATCCGAAAATCTCCCCCATCATTTCTGCCTGAGCCTTGTTCAGTGTCATCTGACCCAGACACGCGGCGGTCGTCCACTCCTTGCTCTGCCCGATTTTTTCGGCAATATCGCTCCATTTCAAACCCTTGGCGACTTTGGCGGATACGATCATTTGTGTTACTTCAGTGCGACCGGAAATCATGATAGTGCTCCTTTAATGAAAAAATGAAATCTCAAGCGATGGCCCGGATGAGCGCGCCGGAATGTCCTGCGGACGCGCCGTCGTTGTCCAGGCCTGGACGCACGAGACGCGGCTGGGTTTGCTCGTCTTCATCGGACGGCCCGAACTCACGCGAACGACGCACGAGGAAGTCGACCAAGTGATTGCGTATCCGATAAAACTGCGGGTCGTGATGAATGGTTTCGCGCTGGCGATCAGCCGGCAGCGTGTTCACGACAATCTCTGCAATTCGCGCACGGGGCCCGTTGTTCATCAGCATGATCTTGCTGGAAAGCAGGATGGCTTCGTCCACGTCGTGCGTGATCATGAAGACGGTCTGCCGCGTTGCCGCGCAGATCTTCAGCAACTCGTCTTGAATGACGCCACGGGTGAGGGCGTCGAGCGCGCCGAACGGTTCGTCGAGTAACAGCATTTTGGGTTCGAGGGCAAAGGCCCGCGCAATGCCGACGCGCTGTTTCATGCCCCCTGACAACTCGGACGGTTTTTTCTTTTCCGAGCCCTTCAATCCCACCATGTCGATGAACCGCATGCCGTGCTCCGCTATCTGCGCGCGCGTCCATGTTGGATGCCGCGACCGCACGGCGAACGCAATGTTCGCTTCCACCGTGAGCCACGGCAGAAGCGCGTGTCCCTGGAACACCACGCCGCGGTCAAGCCCCGGCCCTGATATCTCCCGGTTGCCCATGATGACGTGGCCGCTGCTTGCTTCTTCAAGCCCGGCAACTACGTTAAGGATCGTACTTTTCCCGCAGCCGGAATGTCCGATTACGCAGACAAATTCGCCTTGCCCAATGGCAAAACTGACGTTCTCGAAGACGGGTGGCGCGTCTTTCTTGTATCGCTTGGAAAGGCCTTCAACGCGGATGAAAGGGGCCGCATTCGCCGTCTGTCCCGTCTGGCTAGCCGTGTCAGTCAACATACGTCACCTTGCGTTGAAGTTGAGCAAAGAGGAAATCGAGGCCCATGCCGACCAGCCCGATTAGCAGCACCGAAAACAGCACGTTGGACAGCGACAGGTTGTTCCATTCGTTCCACAGGAAATAGCCGATGCCCGTGCCGCCCACTAGCATCTCGGCCGCGACGATCACAAGCCATGCGATACCCATTGAGATGCGCATGCCGGTCACGATAGTAGGTGCGGCAGCCGGCAAGATCACGGTCAGCGCCCGTCGCAGCGGCGGCACTTCGAGTGTGCGCGCAACATTTAGCCAGTCACGGCGGACCGCCGCTACACCGAACACGGTGTTGACCAGCATGGGCCAGACGGAGCAGATAAAGATCACGAACACGGCGGAGGCCGATGAACTCTTGATGGTGTAAAGCGCGATTGGCATCCAGGCAAGGGGCGAGATGGGCTTGAGTACCTGGATAAAGGGATTGAATGTCAGGAACGCGAGCTCTGACATGCCGATCAGGAAGCCAAGCGGCACGGCCACAAGCAGCGCCAGGATATAACCGGTCGCTACGCGGACAAGCGAAAAGCCGAGCTGAATGCCAATCCCTTTATCGTTCGGACCGTCGTCATGGAAGGGATGCGCGATCTGCGTCGATGCTTCCTCGACGAACTGCGCCGGAGTCGGAAAACCGGTCACCTTCGCTGGCGCTGAATCCGCTGCACCCGTCTCCGGAATCTTGCCCATCAGCATGGCGTATTCAGTGGCTTCGGCGCTTGCTGTTGTCTGTATTTTGGCGGTTGGTACGTCAGGCAACGTTGCCGCCTCCCAGACGATGACCAGCAGCGCCAGCACCGCCAGCGAGCACAGCGCGGCCCTATGCCTGAGCGTTAAACGCGTTGATAGCGACATGATCACTCCTCCTGCGCTCACGCGCGCTTGATGGCGAAACTATGAAGGTAGTCGTCAGGACGGCTCGAATCGAACGGGTGGCCCATGACGGTGATAGGCCTGTAACCGCCGGCATTTGCAGCAGCGGGGATCGGCTCGCCGACCTGACGCATCGCGTTGCGGGCATCGGTCATCAGGAAGACTTTTTCAGCGAGCGCCTGATAGTCCACCTCGCCCTTGACGTAACCCCATCGCTTCATCTGCGTCATCATCCAGACCGCCATGGAATACCATGGCAACGGGTCGAAATCGACGCGATCGGGCACGCGTTGAACGTGGCCGAGGCCGTCGGCGAAGGTTCCTGTCAACACTTGGCGCACGACGAGTTCCGGTTGGTTCAGATAGGCCGGCGCCGAGATCATTTTCGCGAGCGCAGGGCGATTCGAAGACTCGTGGGCGAACGCGGCCGCCTTCAGATTCGCACGGTAAAGGGCGGCAAACGTGTTCGGATTCTGCCGGATAAACGCCTCGGGCACGCTGAACGAACAGCACGGATGACCCGCCCAGATGTCTCGCGACAACACGTGAATAAATCCCACTTCATCGAACACAGCACGCTGGTTGAACGGGTCCGGTCCAAGAAATCCGTCGATGTTGCCCGCCCGCAAATTTGCGATCATCTCAGCGGGTGGCGTCACGCGTAATTGCACGTCGCGATCCGGGTCGATGCCATGCTCCGCCAGGTAATAACGCAGCAGGAAGTTGTGCATCGAAAAATCGAAGGGAATCGCAAACCTGAAGCCTTTCCAGTTGCGCGGATCGCGATTGTCCTTGTGCTTCAGCGCGAGTACGATGGCCTGGCCATTGACGTTCTGAATGGTTGCCACCCGGGTTGGGGAGGGCTGCGAACCAATTCCCATCGATATCGCCAGCGGCATAGGCGCAAGCATGTGGGACGCGGCAAGCTCATGGTTCAGCATCTGGTCCCGGACGAGTGCCCAACCGCCGACTTTGCGTAAGGTGACGTTGAGTCCCTGCTCTTTGTAGTAGCCAAGCGGTTCGGCGGCAATGAGCGGCGTCGCGCACGTGACCGGCAGGAAGCCGACGTTCAGGTCGCGCTTCTCGAGGTTGCCGCTCTTGTCTTCGGCAAAAGCTTCCTGCATCGCTGATATGGGCAGCACGCTGTACACCGCGGCTATCGCGGCGCTCTTGCCGACCGCACGGATAAACGCGCGCCGCGCGGTATCGCGGGGGAACAACGCGCGCACTGCAGCCGCCTCTACAAAGTCCCTTGAGAGCGAGTCAGCGTCGGTCGCGCTGGCTCGGACGTGCTCCGCCTGACTTGGATGCCGTCCGCATGCGCAGCCGCCTAGCGCCGTGTGACCGTCGAAAGGACCGTAACGGTTGTGGCTCTCCATCTGTTTCCCCTGAATGATCCACGCGTTGAAGGCAAAGGCTTACTCCGCGAGCTCGAGGCTGCGCTGACCGACTTTCAATGAGGCAGTGACCACGCCGTCGCAATACTGCGCCATGGACAGGTATTGATCATCCTCGTCGACTACTTCCCATTGCAAATCACGAGACGGCACACCGCGCATCAAAATAGGCAGTGACCGCGTCTTCACGCGCAGTACGGGCGGCTGGTGTTGATAGCCCGGGTGAGGGCGCTTGAGCACGGCGTGAGCAATGGCTTCTGCTTGCCCCGCTATCGGTTCGATATACCGGCAGGGCGCACCTTCCAGGCTGATGCAATCGCCGAGCGCATAAATATCCGGCGCGCTGGTTCGCAAGGTATGCGAATCGACCACGATGCCATTTTCAAAGCTCAATCCGGCTGCTCGCGCGAGTCTTGGTTCAGTGGCGAGGCCGGTTGCAGACAGCACGAGGTCGGCGCGCAAGGTCTCGCCATTCGTCGTCTGTATGATGCGCTCACCCTGGTAGTTCTGCGTGACGCTTGCGACCATGCGGCTCGCCTTGTACTGCACGCCCGCCGTTGCCCAGCTACTCAAAAGTCGTGCCGATGCCTTCTCGGGCAAGAGACCTGTGAGCGGTGCCGTGTGCACATCGAGTACGGTGACGTGATGACCGGCGCGCGCAAAGTCCTCCGCCAGTTCGCAACCGATCAATCCCGCCCCGATCACGGCAATCCGTTTCGGACCTGACGCAACCGCGCGCTGCACGCCGCCCCACATGGCGAGATCATTGATGCGCCAGCATAAGTCCTTGGGCAAGGCGTCCGGCATGACCGGGCACGCGCCTTGGGCCAGCACCAGCTGCGTGTAGGTGACGGCGCCTGCGGTGGTGCGCAACTGATGCAGCGACGGAGAAAGTCCGATCGCAAAGGTGTTGCGCAGCAGGCTTACTTTCAGGCGCGTGGCAGCAGCGGTCGCGGCTTCTGCGATCATCGACTGGGTGGTCTTCTTCTGGCTCAACGCAACCGATAGCTCAGGCTTGCGATATCGGTCGCCTTCGCAGGCAGTCACCAGCGTGATGGGCACGTCGGCATCGAGCGCGCGTAGTGCTTCAGCAACCGCCCATCCCGCCGTGCCGCCACCCACGATTACAACACCCGTTTCACGCGTAACCACCGCTTCGCGTTCTTCACGCGATACCACCACCGGCTCATAAGGCGCGAAATCGCTCTTCTGGACGCCGCATAGCGGGCACACCCAGCTATCGGGGATATCGGCGAAACGCGTGCCGGGTGCGAGGCCGCTGTCGGGGTCGCCCGCTTGCTCGTCGTAGATCACGCCGCACGCGCGGCAGATGTATTGCCTCCAGTCGCTGATGATGGCGTTCATGCCGGGAACTCCTCTTTGCAGAGCCGTGCCATTTCAAAACGCAGGTGCTTGAGTGCGGGTGTGACGATCGCCACGAAATGCGATTCACGGATGCGCCGTTGAGGCGCGGCGCTCATCAGGTAACCGCGTGCGCCCTGATGCAGCAGCGACGCCTGCGCGGCTCGCAATGCCAGTTCGGAGCCGCGCGCGCGGACATCCAGGACTTCGAGCAAATAGTCCCTGCTGCCGTCATACGGCGTTCTGGCGAGGCGTTGCGCCTGCTGGGCGGTGTCGTCGAGTTCGGCGCGCAGTTCGTTCGGGCGGTCGCTTAGGAAACGGTTGACGTGGCCAAGCATCGGCTCGACTTCGAGGATCGAGTCAATAGCACCCTGGGCCACGCCGAGCGCCATGCCGACCTGCAGCAGGATGAATGCCGGCCGGATCCGTGCGATGAACGGCCTCGCCGGGTCCGCAATGATCTGGGCTTCGCCAACAAAGTAATCGTTGAGTCTCACGCCCCATGTGCTGGTGCCTTCCATGCCCGAGAACACGGGGCAGGGACGTAGTTCGACCCGCGCGTCGCAATCGAGCATGAACATCACTTCATGCGTCACCGTGCCATCGTCGCGCTGCACGCCGGCAATGGCGCCACAATATTGTCCGGCCGCGATATGGCTGACCCATGGCAACGCGCCGTTGATCCGGTAACCACCGGGGACACGCGTCGCACGCAGCATCATGGGTTCGATGCCGGAAAACGCTTTCATCGGATTCGACAGGGCGGTACCGCCGAACGTCCGGCCTTCGGCGTGCGCATCGAGCCGCGCGCCCCTCAGCGCCGGATTGCCGGATTGCTCCATGTACAGCCCGCAGACATCGTGCGACCACATCAGGAAACCGGTCGCACCGCACGCACGGCTCGCGCGCTGCATGGCATCCACAGACACACCCACGCGCGCGCCGTAGCGATCCAGATGCACCCCAAGCGCGCCGGCCCGTCCAAGCGCCGCCAGGATCTCGAGCGGATAATGCCCTTCGTCGATGCGCACCGCCGCATCCTTCAGCGGTCCATCCGAAATGCGTTCTACATCCGCCATGACGGCGTCGTCGGTCCAGCGTCCGACGCGCGCGCGGTCGGCAAGCATTGCGCTTTCCATCATGTTTTCCTTGGCATTCGAGGGGCGTTGCAGGGTGCGATCCGGCTCGTTACGAACGCCGTGACTAGTCGGCCAGCGTGACCGTCATGGGGATCGGGTTGCGAACCGAGTTGGCGACGGGCGAGTAGAAGTTGGCCTGCCGCACGATGTCGTCGAGCACGTCGCGCGAAGCGTCGCCCTCGATCAGTACTTTCACGCGGATATCCTGGAAGCCCATTTGAGAGGGTTGCATCTCAGCGCCACCGGCGCCCCATGCGGCCGGATTGCCAATATCTGCTTCCAGCGAGAGTTCAAGTTTCGTGAGCTTCACCTGCTTCCATGTGGCAACGGCCGTGATGCCGACTGCAAGGCAACCGCCCAGTCCGGACAGCGCAACTTCGCCCGGCGCGGGTGCGGTGTCGTCGCCAAACAGGTGAAGCGGTTCGTCGACGACGACCGGCTCGTGCTTGCCAACATAGCTCAGTGAACGGTACTTGCCTTGCAAGACGGTGCGGACATTGTTCTTGCCGCGTGAGCCGGGGTTGTTGCGGCCTTTTTCCGCGAAGGTCATGAGGCCGTCGCGATCGATCGGGCTGAGGAACGCGGTAACGATTGAGGAAGTGTTCGTGGTCAAGGCTGGCTCCTGATAGGAAAGTGTCGCTAACCGCCTGAGGCATCCATGCCATGCGGTTGCGACTATTCCAATGCAACAGATATGCCAGTAGGTTGGTGAATCGTGTCCAGCCTTGTCGGGAGAGGCTCTGCGCCGAATTTCCGTGCCCCGGTAACGATGCCGTGACAAATGAAGCGGGCCTTGGAAATGTTGACATTGTTAGCAATGTCAACATTGTTTAAAGGTCATAGGGCGCCTTGGCCTAGCTTTTTCCATCGATAGTCGAACTGTCGCGCCGTCATCCCGAGCATTTGCGCTGCCCTGGACTTGTTGCCGCCGCATTGCTGAAGGGCATGAAGCAGGGTATCGACGGAATGCGAATTCACGCTGCCGTAAGGGCGCAATGACAACTGGTGCGAAGCCAGCGTGGGTGCAACCTTTACGGTCTTCTCGACCACGCCGGACTCGAGCGGCAGGAAGCGATCTATATCCGCCGCGTCCAGCAAGGGCTGCTCCGCGAGCAACACGATTCGTTCGATCAGGTTGGCCAACTCACGAATGTTGCCGGGCCACGAATAGTCTTGCAGCCGCACGAGCGCGGCCGCCGTGAGGTTGACGTTACGCTGGTTCACTTGATTCACGTGACTGATGAAATGCAGTGCGAGCTCGCGGATGTCCTCGTGACGCTCGGCGAGTGAAGGCAGGCTGATCGGAATGACGTTGAGCCGGTAGTACAGGTCCTGCCGGAACGTGCCGCTCGCCACGCCGCTCAACAGGTCTCGATGCGTTGCCGCGACCAACCGCACGTCGACGCGAATCTCGCGTTTGCCGCCGAGGCGCGTAAGCGTGCCCTCCTGAAGCGTGCGCAGCAGTTTCGTTTGAAGGGTCAGCGGCATCTCGCCGATTTCATCGAGGAAGATCGTGCCAGCGTCGGCCTGTTCAAACCAGCCGGCGCGCGCGGTGGCCGCGCCCGTAAACGCGCCGCGCTCGTAGCCAAAGAGCTCTGACTCAAACAGGGTTTCGGGAATAGCCGCGCAATTGATCTTGATAAACGCTTTGTCGCGACGTGGACTCGCCAGATGTAATGCACGGGCGAACAGCTCCTTGCCAGTACCGGATTCGCCCAGCAGTAACACGCTCGCCGATGAATCCGAGACGCGCTCCAGTTCGGAAATAGCCCGTAACAATCTCGGCGAGGTTCCGATGATTCCATAGCGCGCGCTGCTCGACGCTAGCGCCTGCGCCAGGACGGCGTTGCGCTGTTCAAGCGCGCGAGTCTTCTCTTCCAGGTTGGCTTCGAGTTGCAGGAGCTGGCCGACCAGCGTGGCGAGAATACGAAGGAGCGTCACGTCGTCGGCAAGGGCTCGGCTGCGCGTCCTGATGCGGTGGCACGCCAGCACCCCCACCGTCGTCTGTCCCCTCATGATGGGCAACGCGATAAAGGAAACAGGCCCTGGCGGCAGCTTCGAGCGTTCGACCGCCCGGGCAAGGAAACCGGGTTCTGCGTCGATATCCTGCACGATGATCAAATGCCCGTCGCGTAAGACCTGACCCGTGATCCCTTCGCCCTCGTCATAGCGCCCGCGCTCGACTTCCTGCGCCGTGAGCCCGTATGCATGCCTGATACAAGCGGATTGAGCGCCCTCGTCGCGCAACACAACCCGGCCACGGTTCAAACCAAGCAGTTCGGACAGGAGGTGAAGCATTTCACGAAGCACCGGAACGGGCGAAAGGTTCTTGCCAATGAGCGCCATCACCTGCTGCAAAAGCAACATTTCCGACTCACGCCAATGGCCTGGATTTTCCGCTTCAGTCTCGCGAGGGCTGTTCTGCATAGCAATCCAAATGGGGGTAGTCGAACGATGGATCTTCATCAGGATGGCTCTTGATCGCTCGTTCTCGCATGCGTAGCACGGCCAATTTCTCCTCTCCGCAATCTTCCGTCAGGCTGAACATACCTGGATATATTCGTCCTGTCGCAGGTCGGGTCGACTAGCACTCGTCCTGACCGGTGCTTTGTACGCGTATCCTGCCAGATCCGTGGAGTCATGTGAATTTGTCCGTAAATGAGTATGGGCTAGCCTTGAGAAGGCAAGCTGGCGAGTGGCCTGGGTGAAGGCAGTGGTGAGCAGATTGTCCGCTAACACGGAACCTGAGTTCCCCACAGCGGACGTGGACCGGCCGAAGAACGCGACGGTAGCTCAACCGGCTGGCTATTCAAAGTTTCGTTCCGCTGGACGTCCCGGCTAGGGGCCTCACAACGACTTGGCCTTGCTTGGAACGCGCGCGACACTACGTAACGAAAAGGAGGCTTCTCATACGCCGGTACTGCGGCGGTCCCCAAGAACGAGGTTCCTAAAAATGATCGACGCGCCGGGCAGCGACGCCGCTCAGCGAAATGACGGCGGTGGCGTATTGGAAGGCTTAAGTGCCTTTGTACGTATCCGGACTGGCTCGCCTGAATTCTGCCTTGAACCGAGTTCAGCGGCCTTCTCAAGTTCGCCTGTATCAGAGCTGACTGACTTGCTTACGGTTTCATCTAGGCGCTAGAGCGAGCGGCTTTAATTGACGCAGGGCAGCTCCTGTGGGCTTTCGCTTCGGAAGTTTTACCGCAGCCTATCGAAGCTATGGAAGCGTTTGGTTCAATATGATTAGGCTTAATTAGATTAGGCAACCTAAGCGAGTTTACATAAATAGAATGATCGAAATTTAGTTCGCATTCCTATGCGTATTAAGGCGAGCGGATTATCAATTTGTGCAGTGGGCCGTTGCACAAATTCGGATATATGGTGCCTCCAAGGTGCGAGGTGACAGTTTGCGCATGGCGGGGAGGGCTGCTGGCTAGATGCAATGTCCGTGCACGATGGGGCGTCAAAAGGGGGAAGTGCGTGAATGCTCCTCACGGACCTGGTGTCGTGCAGAGGCGGTCAATGAGTCTTATCGTCGTTGCTCTCCAGCCAAGCCGGAATATAACGCTCGCCGTTGAGCACGCGCCAGACTTCCACATGAGCCTCGCGCTCAATATAGAAGATTAGGTGCGGATAGCGATCCAGTGGCCACGACCGCAGGTCTGGGATACCCAGCTCGTACGCGTAACGGGGAGACCCGATGTTCGGGTGCTTGGAGAGACGCTCGTAAGCCTGCTCGATCTCCGCGATGAATCCGAGCGCAGCCTGCTCCGAGCCTTCGTCTACGAGGTAGTACGTCACCTCGTCCTCCATGTCCTGCCTGGCTAGCCTTGTCGGTATGACGGGCTTAGCCCTCATTTGCGAGAAGTACGCACGCGAGCGCGCAGTGATTCGAAGTAGTCGGCGTCAACAGGGGCGGCGAGGCCAGACGATGCGCCCTGCAGGATTATTGCGCGCAGACGCTTGCGATCTTGGTCTTTTCGGATCAGTTCGCGGACGTATTCGCTACTCGTGCCGTACCCGCCCTCGCCAACCTGTTCGTCGACGTAGACCTTCAGCGAATCCGGTAGGGAAATGTTCATGGTCGTCATTAAACAACTCTAGCACGCTTTGGCAAATTTTGCCAAAGTAATGCGGTATTATGAGGCGGCCGATACAAAGTGACTGCTACGGCTTTGGTGCGCATAGATTGTGATCGGTAGTTAGCGTCGGGCGAACAAAGAACCGGATATGCGACCGTGCGCGCGGTGTTCGACCGTACGTTTGGTCAATTCATGCCGATTCATCTTACATAACCTTATGATCATCGGGAGTGCGTATCAGCCCTAGCGGACTAAGCAGCCATGGGCAGCTGCCATCAAATTGCCGCAGGCCTCTCGACGTTAAGGGATCTACCCTCAACTCATAAGAGGCTAGGGCGCACGATGGACGTTTCTGATGCTGTACGAAGTTCAACCCCACGACGACTGATTCTTCGGTAGTGCATTGTGCGGATCGAAAACGTCGAGACGATCGGTTGGGTCGAAATTCTCTGTGTACAGAACGAGATTCGTGCCGTTAGGTGTTAGTCGTGATTTGAAGAGGATACCTTTGGCGCCGCTCAAGACGACCTCATCGCCGATGATCCAACTGGGTGGCTCGATCCGTTCATTGAACCAGCAGTGGCGCCAATCGCAATAAAAATCCTCCCACAAAGGAGACCACTTGCCACTCTCGTATCCACCGGTGAAATCGACTATAGGGGTGGCCGTGAGGCTGTAGCTAACCAGCGTCCCTGGTGGCATCAAGGACGAGAGTTGCTGATACTCTCTGACGGCAGTGTCGTGATCCAATGCGAGGTAAAGCGCGTTGAGTCCGACACGATTCGCACGACCGCCATGCGTTCCTGCTCCAGCGCCGCTCATCGGCGCGACTGCCCACTTCGGGACGAGCATCCGATATACGGTTACGTTAAACAGGTTCGCAAAAATCATCCCGCCGCGCCCGTTTCGAGGGATGCAACGAAACGGATGATATCGTCGGCCCGACCTTCGGATACCAATTGTTCGGCGGTTTTATAGTCGAACACGGGGAGGGGTTCGTTTCTGTACCAAAAAAGCGCCTTCGAGACGTCGCCTGCAAGATCAGTCGCGGCGCGGATCACCCTTAGGGCATCGCGAAGAAACCGTTGTACGCTTTCGGACGCAGGTTGCCTGCTGATCGTATTTCGGTGCACGTGCGCTTGCTGCGCCAGGGTCTGCAAGTCAATATGCAAAGCCTCGCCGAATCGACGGGCCGACACAATCGGTGCGGGGTCGTTTGGGTCACGCAACGACGCCATAAATCGATCAAAACCAACATCTGCGCCGGGAACGGTCGCATCTGCATTTGAGTTCATAGCGTCGCCTTGTGCACTTATTTTGCACAATACTAGCACAACTTCGCAGTCTCGCGCTGCTTCCGAAGGCAAGCAATGGGCATGTGTTGGCCCTGAACTACGGGATCTAACAGCAATTTCTTTTCATTGATCGCGTGAGCTTTGCAAAGTCGACCTCGACATTTGCAGGGCCATATTTGACATAGGTAAAGCTGGTCTTTGTGTGGCTCGGGCACCTTTCGAGTCGAGGCACCCGTACAGTGCGCGATGCTTGGCTGCATGGCTTTAGTTGATACCGGGCTAAGGTCGAACCGGTCTATAACTAGCGGCACTCAGCCCTTCGAGTTGCAAATAAACGCTCATCTCGATACGAAGCAAAAAGTGCCGAACCGAGAGTGCACTCTGGTAAAATTGTACCTTTTACAAGGCTAACTGCCTTAATGTGGGATTTCTCACACTTTGTTTCAATTTGTTGCATTTCGTCGGGAAGCTCGCCACGTATGTGTTTGCGGCGGTTTAGGGTGAGGCCGCGCCCTTCGCCATGGTTAAGACTTCGAGCCAAGATCCGTTAAAGGATTCAACAGAACAAGGAGCGCACCATGAAGATCAATTCCAGCAACGTCCCCGCAGCACTTCAGACCAACCAACCGCGTGTCGCCGCCAGAAGCAAGGTGCAGAGCGCGGGCGCGGTGCAGCAGTCCAGCGCAGCCGATGTAACAAGCTCGACGGTGAGCTTGTCGTCCTTGTCGGATCTGGGCGCGACGGGCGCGACGGACATCGACACGGCGAAGGTCGAATCGATCAAGGCCACACTTCGCGACGGCACCTATAGGATCGATTCGGGCAATATCGCTAGCGGTATGCTGAGCAGCGCTAGCGAACTGATGAGGACGCAGTCGCATTGATGGAAGTTGGTCTCAGCGAGCGATTTCCCTTGCTGAGCGAAAGCGTTCGCCGGGGATGTCGCTTTAGTGCTCGTTGAGATGTTTGAGCAAATCCAATGCTGCTGATACCGAATATCACCATTGGAACCGTCGAGAAATCGGGAAGCCCTGGGCCAAAGTGCACTCTTCGAACGCCAACCGATCCTCCCTTGTGACCGGGCTCGTAGTTCATGCAATGGGAACGAGTGGCAGAGCGTCAGTGCTAGAGGTAGGGGCGGCTGATACAGAGTGACTGCTACGGCTTTGGTTCGCATAGACTATGAACGGTAGTTAACGTCGGGCGAACAAAGAAACGGATATGCGACCGTGCGCGCGGTGTTCGACCGTACGTTTGGTCAATTCATGACGTATTAATTTGACATAAGCTTATACACCTCAAGGGAGAATGACGGTACTGGTTTGTATTTTTATCGATCGCGTTATTACAACCCTGCACAAGGCCGTTTCATCAGCGCGGATCCCATTGGATTTGCGAGCGGTCAAAATAGTTTGTATCAATATGTAGATAGCGACCCGATCAACTTCGAGGATCCTAATGGGACTGCGCGTTCACCTACGTCTTGGTGTCCTGAATGTGGTGCGCCGAATGGCAACAAGAATTATCCGAATCCTTACTGTGACAGCTGTTACGGCAAATCAAATGACCCCAACGGGGGGGTACCGTATTTGCCGCTGATTCCGGAACATGAATCACCAGAGCCGCCCGACGGCAAGATGTGTCCCGGATGAACACGGGTATTGCTTCGCGCCAGGTGGTTCATCCCTCATGGCGCGTTGCAAACTTTAACATTCGTAAATCAGTGACCAAGCGTCGTAGCCCTGCGGCAGAGCGTAAAATGCAAGTTGTCTGCAAATGCCTCGTTATGAAATTTCACAGTAGGAAGACTAAATGACCGTGTACATTTCGACATATGACTGGCTTGGGTGCTTGATCGAAGACCACGTGATACATGCAACGGTAGAAGAGGTCGCTCAAACACTTGAGACCAATATTATTGATGTTTTTGGGATTGAACTTGAATCATCTCAAGTCTCAAATATTGAATCCAAATTTAAGATATCGATCAAAAAACCGTTTTGCCGGGCGTCGGTTCGCCCACAATGTTTCGCGGACACTTTACCTTATGCTGTTCACACAAATCGCGAATTACAACTTATGGTTTCCGGATTAAAACCACTCGCGGTATTTTCGGAGCATTATCCAGAGGGATTAGTAAGGAAACTTTTTCCTGAATCGGCATTCGACGAGTTAGTTGCGGCAGGAAAATTGATTAAACGCGAATTTATCGAACACGATATTTCCATGTCGAAAATAAACCCTGCCAACAGGAATGTAAGAACCCGATACATTTTATTTTCAACCATGAGCGAAGAATGGCGCATTGATGCGTACATTCTCTTGCTGTTCAGTGGTATGACTGCAGGCTATGGAGAATTGTATGACAGAATGCAGGGTTCTCTTCTAGGATACGAAGAATGGCAGAATGCAGCATTCATCAAAGCCACACGGGAACGATAGCGTTTATCTATTTATAGTGCCCGAGCATGCTTAATCCTTCCAACCATGTTTGCCCATCCTTCTTGAAGACATTCACCGATGGAACAGATGTCTGATTGGATATTTCGTTGGAAAGCACCTCGGAATGTGTCACAACCCAAACCTGCGTTTTTGTAGCAGCTTTTTGAATCATCTTAGCGAGCGGGCGTAAAAGATTAGGATGTAAGCTACTTTCGGGCTCGTTTAGTGCAATAAAGGGCGGCAAACGATATGCATTAAGTGCTCCTGCAAGCGCCAAAAACCGGACCGTTCCATCAGATAATTCAGATGCATCAAATAAGCGTCCGGGATATTCCAAGTATTCGAGGCCAAACGTAGCCGACTTCTCAGGGAAAGGTACGATCAGTCGGGCGCCGGGAAATGCGTCGGCGACTGCTATGTCCAAGTCAACAGTTTCTTGTCTAATATGTCGTAAAGTAGCAAACACCGCTGCTAAATTACCGCCGTCGGAATCCAGCGCAGAGCTTGTGATTGGAAGGGAGGGCCGCCGCAACGGGGCATCACGGTCGGTTCGAAACTCATGGTAAAACCTCCAAGCTTGCAGAGTAGCGCGTACGGCGTCGAGGTCGGGATAACGCCGGGTATCCCTTAGCGATGCGAGCGCTGTTTCCGACGAGAGCAAGAAATTCATCTTGTCTTGTTCGACTCCTTCATTGTCGACTGCGGACATAAACGCGTTGCGTCGGTGAAGAAGGGTTAATGGTCGCCGGCATTGCAAGTTGATAGGCGATTCGGTTCTTATCTGTGGCTCTAGTGGAAATGCAGGACTAGGAGGCGGAGCGACAAAACCTATCTCGCATTCGTACCTAAAACAGCGTTGATTCGTTTCTCTTTCTGAAAGTTCCACAGTTAAAATAATTCGTGATTTGCCAGCCAGCTTCGATACTCCGGCCCAGATGGCAGATGGCATGCCCCCCTCCCTTACCAGATCCTGCGCTAGGGATCCGTTTGCAGCCGACTGAATAAGTTGCAATGATCGATACAAATTGGTCTTTCCAGTACCGTTTTCGCCAACGAATATATTGAGGCCGCCGAGAGGAAAATCGATTGAGCGAAGCGACCGATATCCCGAAACCTTTATTCTTGAAATATTCATGCTTGGATTTGCCGGAAGGGGTATGTCTTTCAGGATTTACTTAGTAAATTAGCATGTTTCGAGGTCGGGAAACAGTCCATGCGGACGGATGAATTTGAGTCAGTTGGTCTTGTTAGGACAAGCATTTCAAGCATCTGCTGCCGATAGTGTGACAGATTGGCTCCAAGAGCAGGCGATCGCAAATGTCAGCACGGGCGCGTGGCCGCGGGCGACACTTCAAACGGTCAAGTGGGCTCCTTTCCGGTCCGACAATCACTTAAAATCGCTGCGGTTAATGAGTCCAGAGATGAATCGATACCGCCGACAACGTCATTTGACATAATGTTAATTATCACCTATTCGTAAAACGCTTAACAAACGTCGCTCAAAGCCACATTCAGTGGCGGTAAAAAAGCCTCATTGCATACCACCAAAGCACGTGTGGACTATAATGCACATGTTTTCCAACATGGAGATGTGCATGGGTAAGGCACTCGAAGTCCGGGCACGCAAATCAACGAATGTCACGCTGCCGCCTGAAGTTCTGGATCGGGCCAAGGAGCTCGGGATCAACCTTTCGCGCGCAAGCGAGCGTGGTGTACGCGAAGAAATCCAGGAGACCGAGGCTCGTCGTTGGGCTGATGACAATGCCGAGTTGGTCGCGGCATACACTGCGATGGTCGAACGCGACGGGCTCCCGCTCTCGAAATACAGGACGTTTTGATGGCGCGTTTTGATCTTTACGATAATCCCGACGACGAGACGCGGCGCCTTGCACCTTACCTGCTCGACGTGCAGAGCACGCATGTCGGAATCTTGCCGACGCGCATTGTGATTCCTTTGAGACCTACCCCGGACCTCGGATTCTCAGGCAAGCCGTCCGATTTGCTGCCAGTCTTCGAAATCAATGGAGAAAAGCACTTTCTCGACACGCCTGCCATGAGTGCTGTTCCGCAGAACGCGCTCGGCAAACGCATTGGCTCCCTTGCGGATCGCCGCGATGCCATCTTGGCTGCAGTCGATCGGATTTTCGGCGCCTACTGAACGGAGGCGTCAGTGATCAGTCTAGTAGGTGAATTGGCAAAAGTGCAGACATCAGCGGCACTGAGGACACTCAGCGTTGCGCGTAAGCATTGATCTGCGATGTCCATAATCCTTAACCGTCAAAGCCCCGTACTGCCGCCCTTTTGGTGAGTTCGTACACCGCTGTGTTATGTGACTTGCAGACTCAGGCTACTTTTGCGGTCTTTCATTTCAACCAGCGCAAATTAATTAATTCGCATTCCTGACAAATTAAAACACGATCATTCTATTTATGTCAATTATTTTAGGTTTCCTAAATTAACAGCGATGGAGTTGGAACAATTATGTCAGCCTAGGGTGTCTGGCGTTGCGCACGTTATAGCCATCGCGTTTGCCGAAAATCCGCGCACTTACGATCTTGGTGCGCCAACGCGATTTATTTTCGAGCAGGATTGTCGCAAACAACACATGTTTGCAACGCTCTCCACCGGAGCTGCCTCATCGTCCGCAAAGAATTCGCACGTTACCGCACCACGCACTGCCTTCAATCGGGTCAACGATCATGAAGTTTTTTGGCCAGCGCGCTTTATTAGCATGTCGAACGGTGTGGACCGCTTGCGTTCTCCGGTCAGACGATAAATGGCATTGGCAACAGCCGGTGTCACTGCCGGGCTCGATAGCTCGCCTACGCCCCCCGGTTTGGTGAGGTCTCCCTGCACGATCTCGATATCGACGGCGGGCATGTCGCTCATTCGCGCCACCCGATACGTATCGAAGTTGCGTTGCATGACGCGGCCGTCGCGGATGTTGATCTGGTCGAAGAGCGCGTGTCCGAGGCCCCACATCAGGCCACCATAGAGTTGCTCCTCCACGCCACCGGGAGACACCGCCAGACCGCAATCCGCCACGCAAGTGAGCTTCTCTATGACGATCGCTCCTTCCTTCTTCGCGACACGGGCGACGACCGCGACATAACTGCCATACGCCTGATTGGTCGCAATGCCCAGCGACACGCCTGCGGGCAGCGGCTCATGCCATCCCGCGCGCTGCGCGGCTCGTTTCATGACCGCCGCATGGCGCGGCTCATCATGCATGTTCGCCAGCCGGAACTGCAACGGGTCGCGGTTGCCGAGATGGGCCGCTTCATCGATGATCGACTCGACCGCGAACACATTAGAGATGTAGCTGACCGCCCGATACCAACCCGTCGGGACACCCGTTTCATGGCGCACCCAGCCAATGTCCAGATGCGGCGCGCGGTACGTGAACTCGCGCGCGTTTATGGCCTCGGTGGTGCTGTAGTCCATGCGATCCGCGCGATCGAAATAACCCGGCTCCCATTGCTCCGGCGACGCCGGCGAGACGGCACGCAGTTGCAACGCGGCCAGGCGGCCGTGCTCGTCGAGCGCCGCCTTCGCGCGATGGTACGTAGCCGCGTGATGAAACAGCGCGCCCATTTCCGTCTCGCGGCTGTTCATCAGCTTGACTGGTTTGCCGGTCTTTACCGCGAGGTAGGTAACTTCGAACAGCCAGTATTTGGATTCGCGCGCGCCGAAGCTGCCGCCCGATACAAGCTCGTGCACTGTGACCTGATCTCCCTTGAATCCGCCGATCACTTCGGCGGCCTCCTGCGCCGTTGAAGGGACCTGGATACCGCCCCAGTAGGCTATTGCATCCTTGCTTGCCCATGCGGTGACGTTGACGGGTTCCATCGGATTCTGGGCTTTGTACGGCATCGAATACGATGCTTCTATCACGCGCGCCGGATGCGTCCACGCGGCCTTCGCGTCACCCGATTGAATGGTCGGCACGACATGCGCCGCCGGGCTGTCGAGCCACGCGGCCTGATGACCTGCGAGCGCGTCGCTGTTGAAGCTTTCGAAGAGGCTGTCGTCCCACTCGATCTGCAACGTCGCCTGTCCTTGATGCGCTGACCAGTAGTCATCCGCAAGAATCGCGACGCCTGCCTGATTGCCGCCCAGCACATCCGGCCGCCCTGGAATCTCGATCACGCCGCGCACGCCCGGCACTTTGAGTGCGGTGGACGAATCGACGCTGCGCACGCGCGCGTCGATCACCGGCGCGCGCGTGATCACGGCAACCAGCATGCCGGGCAGATCGACGTCGATGCTGTATTGAAACGTCCCCGCGACCTTCTGCGCGGCCCCGCGCTTTTTCTGCAGCTTGCCGATGTACTTGAACTGCGTGGGGTCCTTGAGCGCGACATCCTTCGGCGCAGGAACGCGTGCCGCAGCTTCAGCTAGCGATCCGTAGTTCGCCCGCCGGCCACTCGCTGCATGTTCAACATAACCGTTCGCCGTCGAGCACGATGCAACGGGTACGTTCCACTGGTTGGCAGCAGCCGCGACGAGCATCGCCCTTGCGGTTGCTCCTGCCATTCGAAGGCGATCGTATTCGAGCGAGACGCTGGTACTGCCCCCCGTTGAGAAAACCTTCCACAATGGATGAATGTAGACCGCGTAGAACGGATTTTCGGGCGTGATCACGTCGACCGCGAACGGGTCGACATCGAGTTCCTCCACCACGATCGCTGCCAGCGCGGTCCGCGTTCCGGTGCCCGAGTCATGTTTGTGGACTACGAGTTTGATCGTGTCGTCGGGTAATACGCGGACCCATGCGTTGGGTTCGAATTCGTTGGTCGCGCTCGTTGACGCAGCGGTGCCCGATGCTTCGCTCGCCCGCGCGTCAGGCAGACGAAAACCGACAGCAACCCCTGCGGCGACCAACGCCGAACCCTGCTTCAGGAAGCGTCGGCGGGAAACCTCTCGAGACTCGACCAGCGTCACGGCCGGTTTGCTTGCGTCGCGCATCATGCCTCCTTCTTTGGCGACAAGAGTTCGGGAGCGGCGCGTTTGATCGCCCTTCGAATACGCGCATAAGTGCCGCAGCGACACACGTTGCCCGACATGGCCGCGGTGATCGTTTCGTCGTTGACTTCGGGCTTGCCGTTGAGGAACGCCGCGGCTGACATTAACTGCCCGGGTTGGCAATAACCGCATTGCGGCACGTCCTCTTCAACCCATGCACGCTGCAACGGATGCTCGCCGGTCTTCGACAAACCTTCGATAGTCGTAATGCGATGCCCCGCTACCGCCCCCACCGGCAGCACACAGGAGCGCATCGCGTTACCGTCTAGGTGCACGGTGCACGCGCCGCAAAAACCGCCGCCGCAACCGAACTTCGTGCCGGTGAGTTTCAGGCTGTCGCGCAACACCCACAACAGCGGCATGTCTTCCGGTACATTGTCGAGCGTATGCCGCTCGTCGTTGACGATGATCTCGATCATGGGTGTCTCCTTTCGCTTGTCGCTTGTTGTCCAGCCGTCGCGCCGATTATTGAAAGCCGTTAAATCCCGCGCCAGCGACAATTTCTTCTAACGGCCGTCAGTCCGACTAACAGGTATGTTCAAACGCTACCCTTCCATCCAGTCGATGCAAGCTTTCCTCAACGCGGCGCGCGGCGGCAGCTTCTCGAGCGCGGCAAGGCAGCTCGACCTCACGCATAGCGCGATCAGTCAACAAATCCGGACGCTGGAGGAATTCGTCGGGCAACCGTTGTTCGAACGCAAGAATGGGCGCGTGATGCTTAACGACGCCGGCGTCCTGTTCGCCAACCTGCTTGGCGACGGCTTCGAGCAGATCGACCGTGCGTTGTCCTCCGTGCAGGAGCGGCCGGCCTCACACTCCCTTACGCTCGACGTCGATCCAGAGTTGTCACAACACTGGCTTAGCTCCCGACTGGCCGGGTTGATCGAAGCGTTGGACGGGCGTGCGCTGACTGTGCTGTCGACGCCTCGCCACGAGCGCACGGCGTTCGAACGCGTCGACATAGCATTGCGATACGGCTACGGCGAATGGGAGGGTTATGAAAATAAGTTGATGTGCAGCGACCGGTTGACGGTCATGGCCTCACCCGCGCTGGTGAAAAAATTCGGCCTGAGTTTGCCGCTCGCGCCTGAGGCGGTGCTCGAGTTGCCGCTGCTCGGTTATACCAAGCGATCATGGATTCCATGGCTCGAAGCGGCCGGCCTGGCGGCGCTCGAACCCTCGAACACGCTCGCCGTGTTCGACAACGCGGCTAGCCTGATTGAAGCCATGGCAGCGGGCGTAGGCGTCGGGCTCGCACGGGGTTTGCTCGCGGCGGATGCACTACGTGCAGGGCAACTGGTGACGCTGACCGAGGTCGCCATTCCAACCCACTACAACTTGTACGCAGTGTGGCCGCAGGGCAAACGCGAGAGGGTGGCGGACGTGGTGGAGACGCTCAAGGCGCTGGTGGCGCAGAGCCTTGAGTGAAAGGTGCGTCAGTAGAAAGTGCTTCCGCGCATTGGCGCACGGTATCGAGAAACAGCCGTAGCACCGGCGACGTATCGCCGGTCCGGAAGCGCGCATAGAGCGACACCTCCGGCGGTTGTCCGCTCAACGGCATGAACACTACACCGCCGGTTGTCAACTGCTGCGCCGAGGACGGCACCAGTGCCACGCCAAGCCCTTGCCTCACCAGGCACAGCAACGTCTGCACTTCGACCACCTCCTGCTCGATCTTCGGCGTAAACCCGGCTTCAATACAACAGTCCCGTAAGAACCTCGCAAGCTTCGAATGCGTCAGGCCGAACGACACGAAGCGCTCCGCGTGCAACTCCTTCAACGCGATCTCCTGTCTCTGTGCGAACCGATGTCCCGGCGGCAGCACGGCCATTGCACATTCCCTCACGACCACCTCGCTCTGGATCTCCGGGTCGTCATGGGTCATACGAAAGAAACACACGTCCAGGCGGTGCTCCTTCAGCGCTTGTATCTGCGCGGCAGGCGTCATTTCGTGCAGCGTCCAGCGTACGGCCGGATAACGCTCGTCGAACGCGCGCAGCGCGAGTGGAATGGCGTCGACCATGGCAGAACTGATGATGCCTATCTCAAGGTTCCCTACTTCCCCTCGCCCCGCGCAGCGCGCCAGATCGATCGCCCGTTCGAACTGCGCGAACACCAGGGGCACTTGTTCCTTCAGTGTTTTCCCTGCCTCCGTAAGCTCGACACGATGTTGCGAGCGCGTGAAAAGAGCCGTGCCCAGCTCTTCTTCAAGCAGCCTGATCTGCTGGCTCAAAGGGGGCTGGGAAATGTGCAGGCGCGCGGCTGCGCGGCCGAAATGCAACTCGTCGGCAAGCACCGCGAAGTAACGCAACAGCCGGATGTCCATATCGCCTACGTATCAAGAGTCACGTTAAAAAATATTGTACAGAGCGCTTTTGTTTGAAGAGACTGCGAATCAAGCAGCAGTGCACATCAGTGTGACACTCGATGCCGGCGAGGGGAAAGCGCTAAAAAATAGTGCTTTGACAAGGGCCGCAATGCACATCCGCAGATGCGCCTGCCAGCGATCCGGCAACTGGTTAATGCCAGTTCCTCTGTTATGGGAGATCGAGTACATGATCATCGACACAAGCTGTTACCCGACCAACCTGGTCGACCTCGCCTGGCGCCACGACGGCGAACCGTTCACGGGCGAACGCCTCCTCAAGACGCTCGACGGGCCGTACATCATCAACGGCAAACCGCGCCGCATCGACAAGGCTTTTATCCAGCCGCCCCAGGGCAACACAATCTATACGTGGACCGACGGCGAGCGCTCAGGCCGCGAGTCGATCGACGACTACATGGCCTACACCGTCGAGCTGACACAACGTTACCCCGACCGCCTGATAGGTTGCTTTGTCTACAACCCGCGCTGCGGTCCGGAGAACGGGGCCAAGGCGATTGAGTTCTACGCGAAGGAACACGGTTTCAAGATGGTTCAGTTGCAGGCCAACATGCACGCCTACCGACCGGACCGCGCACTCGACTGGTTAAGGCCGGCACTGCGCAAATGCGCGGAGCTGGGGCTCATCGTCAAGCTTCATACCGGCGATGGTCCATACAGCATTCCGACCGAGTGGTATCCGCTGATCCGGGAATTTCCGTCGGTGAATTTCATCATGGCGCACTTCGGCGTGCAGACCGGTGGCGTGTATTGCTTCGAGCCATTCCAGATGGCCATGGATACCCCCAACGTCTATTGCGAATCGAGCTGGTGCCTGCAATCGCGCATTGTCGAATTTGCGAAGGTGCTGCCCACGCACAAGATCCTGTACGGCTCCGACACGCCGCCGAACGAACCGGGCATGTGGCTGCGCCTGCTCGAAGTCCTGTGCCACGAGCCACCGCAAGGTCTGAATCTTGATGAGGACACGCTCGAGGATTATCTCGGCAACAACCTCGCGCGAATGATCGGCCTCGAACCGAGTCCGCCGCCGCGCAGTGTGGAGCAAGCACACGACTATCTGAACCAGTTTGCCGGAGCCCGCGCATGATCATCGATACCCATCTGCACCCGACCAATCTCGTCGACGAAGCCTGGCGCCATACCGGCGAGCCGTTCACCGGCGAGCGCCTGCTCAAGATGATGGACGGCCCGTACATGATCAACGGCAAGCCGCGCCGTATCGACATGGGGTTCATCCAGCCGCCGCCCGGCAACACGGGTTATCGCGACGGTAACCGGCGTGGCCGCGAGGGCATTCGCGACTACATGGCGTACATCGCCGAACTGACGCAGAAATACCCCGACAGGTTTATCGGCAACTTCACCTACAACCCGCGCTGGGGCCCGGAAAACGGCGCGGCCGAACTCGAGTTCCATGTGAAGGAGTACGGCTTCAAGATGCTGAAGCTGCACGCCAACATGCATGGCTACCGGCCTGATCGCGCGCTCGACTGGTTGCGTCCCGCGATGAAGAAATGCGCGGAACTGGGCGTGGTCGTGTTGATTCATACAGGCGACGGGCCGTACACCATCCCGACGCAGTTCTATCCGATCATCCGCGAATTTCCGATGGTGAATTTCATCATCGGTCACTTCGGGATCCAGACCGGCGGCAACTATTCGTTCGAATCCTTCTGGATGGCAATGGATACGCCGAACGTGTATTGCGAGTCGGGCTGGTGCTATCAGTCGCGCATTGTTGAGTTCGCGAAAGAGTTGCCGCGCAACAAGATCGTGTTCGGCACGGACTCGCCGCCGAACGAGCCGGGCATGTGGTTGCGTGAACTGGAAATGCTGTGTTCGCCGGCGCCGCAAGGCATGGACCTGGACGAGGACGGACTCGAAGACTACATGGGCAACAACATCGCGAGGCTGGTCGGCATCGAGCCGAGCAAACCGCCGAAGGATCTGGCCGAGGCTGAGAAGCGCCTCAAGGCGAGCTATGTGTAGTTGATGGAGGACCACGGGCGCCGTATCTGCATGCGTATCCAAGCGTGCGCCCGTGGTCGTCGCGCCTCTTTTTTGTCCACACGCCGGAGCCCACCATGGCCGATGCACGCTTGCACGAACTCGCGGGAACGCAGGACTTTCACGCATTCGTGTCCACCTATCGCGACCTCTTTCCCGATGACGTGCTGACGATCAGGCACCCGTTGTCCGCCGATCAGGATGTGACTGCGCTGGTCGCGGAACTGGCGGCGCGAGGCCGGCATGAGATGCTGGTCTGCGAGCAGGTCGATGGTCTGGACACACCGCTCGTCACTAACGTCTTTGCGTCCCGCAGACGCATTGCGCGGCTGTTCGATGTCGAACCGCCGCACTTGTTTGAAGCCTATCAAAGCCGTGCGAATGCGCCGCTTGCGCCGCGTTTCGTAGCGAACGGTCCAGTGCTCGATCAGGTCACCGAAGGCGATGCAGTCAAC
This sequence comes from Burkholderia sp. PAMC 26561, assembly GCF_001557535.2. NCBI lineage: Bacteria > Pseudomonadati > Pseudomonadota > Betaproteobacteria > Burkholderiales > Burkholderiaceae > Burkholderia > Burkholderia sp. PAMC 26561. The sequence continues at coordinate 516,604 of NZ_CP014309.1, read as the reverse complement.
CTCGATCACCTGCCAATGATCCGGCATTTCGATACCGACCGCGGCCCTTACATTACCAACGCGGTGATCGTCGCCGAAGATCCGGTGACGGGCATCGCCAACCTCAGCTACCACCGTTCCATGTGCCACGCGCGCAATGCACTCGCCACCAGCCTGCACTCACGCGGACACCTTTGGCGGATGCTACAAAGCGCGCAGCAACGCGGCGACGTGCTCCGCGTTGCAATGGTGATCGGCGCTCATCCGCTCTTCATGCTCGCAGCTTCCGCGCGGGTACCGTTCGGGACGGACGAGCGTTTGATTGCCGGTGGCCTGTTCAACGCGCCGCTTGAACTCGTGCGCACGCCGCGTTACGGCATAGGCGCACCCGCTGCTGCGGAGTTCGTGCTCGAAGGCACGATCGATCCAGCCGAGCGCGCTGAAGAAGGTCCGTTCGGGGAGTTCTCCGGTTATTCGTCGGATCGCTCGACCAACAATGTGCTGCGCATCGACACCATGATGCGCCGTCGCGATGCATGGCTCGTCGACGTGGTCGGTGGTCCGTATGCCGAGCACCTGACGCTCGCGCGTTTGCCGCGCGAGGCGGAAATGAGCGAGAAGTTGAAGGCGCGTTTTCCCTCCGTGACCGCGCTTCATTACCCGAACTCCGGCACGCACTTCCATTGTTATGTCGCACTGAACCAGTCGCGCGACGGTGAAGCGCGCCAGATCATGCTCGCGTTGCTCGGCTGGGACCCTTATCTGAAGAATGTGATCGCGGTGGACAGCGACATCGACATCAGCGACGACTCACAAGTGTTATGGGCGGTCGCTACGCATTTCCAGCCGCATCGCGACCTGTTCGTGATCGACGGCTTGCCGGGCAGTCCGCTCGATCCTTCGTCTTCGGCGTCAGGCACGACCTCGCGCATGGGTATCGATGCGACTCGCGGCTCCGCATTCGAGGGCATTCGCGCGCGCATCGGCGAACGTGCGATCGATCAAGCGCGTTCTCTGCTTGCTGGTCTCGAGCGCGGAGTGCCGGCATGACAATCGATAAAAACCGTCGCATGGTGGTCGGCATCAGCGGTGCATCAGGATTCATCTATGGCGTGCGCTTGCTTGAATTACTGCGAGGACTGGATGTGGAAACGCACCTGATAGTTTCGCGCGCGGCCCTTCTTACGATGACGCACGAGACCCATTACAAACTCGCCGACGTCAGCGCGCTCGCTACCACGACACATCGCTGCGACGACCTTGCAGCCAGTATCGCAAGCGGCTCGTTCCGCACGATGGGGATGATTGTCGCCCCCTGCTCGATGAAGACGCTCGCCGAAATTGCTAACGGCATGTCGCTCGGCCTGATTTCAAGAGCAGCCGACGTGACGCTTAAAGAACGCCGCCCGCTTGTCCTGCTCGCGCGCGAGACACCGCTCACGCTGGCGCATCTGCGCAACATGACCGCCGTCACCGAGATGGGCGCCATCGTGGCCCCCCCCGTTCCCGCGTTCTATGCCCGGCCGCAATCGCTCGGACAAATGATAGATCACACGCTCGGCCGGGTGCTCGACTTGTTCGGGCTCGAGACAGGCACCGTTACGCGCTGGCGGGAGGCCGTCGAAGAACCGCTTTCCGCATGAAGATTAGCCAGGCATCAGCAGTCCGTACGACCACCAGGAGACGATCGATGAACACCATCCACATGACCCATCACGAAGCCGAGAAAATTCCGGTCACCATTTTGGCCGGCTTCCTTGGCGCGGGCAAAACAACACTGTTGAACTACATCCTGCGCGAAAACCACGGCCGCAAGATTGCCGTGATCGAAAACGAGTTCGGCGAAATAGGTATCGACGGCGGTCTCGTGCTTGAATCGACCGAAGAAATCTACGAGATGACGAACGGCTGTGTCTGCTGTGTCGGCGCGGTGCGCGAGGATCTGGTGCGCATCGTCCGCACACTGATCGACAGGCCCGAGCGGCTCGATCACATCATTGTGGAGACGAGCGGTCTTGCCGATCCGTATCCGGTCGCGCAAACCTTCTTCCTCGACGATCCAATCGCTAAACAGGTCACACTCGACGCAGTCGTGACGATGGTTGACGCGAAGCATATAGCGGCACATCTGGACGACATCCTCCTCGACGGTTCTGACAATCAGGCAGTAGACCAGATCGTATGCGCGGATCGCATTGTGATCAACAAGGTAGACCTCGTGAGCGAGCAGGAAGTGGCCACCCTGACCACACGGATTCGCGCATTGAACGCCACCGCCGACATTGTCCCGTCGAGCTACGCACTGATCGACCTGGGAAAGATCCTTGGCGTCGGCGCCTCCGAGTTCTCACAGCAACTGGTCGAAACGGGCGGACTTTCCGGGCATGAGCATGAGGATCACGATCACCACGAACACGCAAATGAGCACGAACACGAACACGAACACGACGCCAGTGTCTCGTCGGTAGGTATCGAGGTATCCGCCGAGGTCGACCTCGACGCATTGCAGGACTGGCTCGCCCAACTACGCGTATCGGATGCGAGCAAGCTGTTTCGCATGAAGGGCATTCTTGCCGTACAAGGGCAACCCTGCCGCTACGTGCTGCAAGGCGTGCACAACGTGATCGAGCTGCGCGCGGCGCAGGCTTGGGGTTGCGAGCCTCGGACTAGCCGCGTTGTTTTTATCGGCCGCGATCTCGATCGTGCCGAGCTGACCGACCGCTTCCATGCCTGTCTCGGCGCACCTATAACGGCCTGACGGGTTGAACAGCCGGCCCGCGGATGACTCGTGGCGCGACTGCTGCCAAAACGACGCGTGCAAACGCGCACTTGTGCCGCGGACCGCGGGCTGGTCAATAACGAAATTCAGGAGACATTCGATGAACACCGCCCCACACCCTGTCGATCAGCGCCTGCCGAAGCGCCAGGTAATTACGCTCGGACTGCAGCACATGCTGGTTGCTTATATCGGCGCGATTGCCGTGCCGCTCATCGTCGCGTCGGCGCTCAAGATGTCGTCCGCCGACACGACCATCCTGATCAGCACCGCGCTTTTTTGCTCGGGTATCTCGACCCTGCTTCAGACCATTGGCTTCTGGAAATTCGGCGTGCGCTTGCCAATCCTGCAAGGCGTTGCGTTCAGCAGTGTCGGACCGGTGATCGCCATTGGCTCGAATCCGAATGTCGGCTTCGCGGGCGTGTGCGGCGCCGTGATCGGGGCGGGTTTGTTCACGCTGTTCGCCGCCCCCCTGATCGGCCGGCTGCGACGCTTCTTTCCTCCAGTCGTGACCGGTTGCATCGTGACAGTGATCGGCTTGCAGTTGTTTCCGGTGGCTTACGAGTGGGCAGCGGGCGGACGGCAGAACCCCCAATTCGGCGCATCGCCATTCCTGCTGGTCGCGCTGTTCGTCGCCCTCGTGATACTCGCGGTCAATCGCTTCGGCTCGCCGTTCCTGCGCAACCTGTCAGTGTTGATCGGGCTCATTGCCGGCGGGATTGTCGCGTGTCTGCTCGGAATGGGGAATTACAGCGGTGTCAGGAGCTCGCCGTGGTTCACCATCCCTTATCCGTTCCACTTCGGCACACCGGTATTCGCCGTCGTGCCGGTGCTGACCATGATCGTTGTCATGGTGGTGCAGATGGTCGAGTCAATGGGACTCTTCATCGCGATCGGCGGGATTGTCGACAAGCAGGTCACCGAGGAAGACGTCGTGCGCGGCCTGCGCGCTAACGGGCTTGCCAGCGCCATTGCAGGCATGTTCGCGGCGTTTCCGTTTATCGCGTTCATGGAGAACGTCGGGCTCGTGATCCTCACGGGCGTGCGAAGCCGCTGGGTGGTTGCCACCAGCGGAGCGCTGATGTGCATCGTGGCCCTGGTGCCGAAGATTGGCGCGGTCGTCGCAGCAACGCCTGCCGCCGCGCTCGGCGGAGCGGGGATCGCCATGTTCGGCGTGGTCGTGGCAGCGGGCGTGCAGACGCTCTCGAAGGTCGACTTCGAAAGCAATCGATACAACGTGCTGATCGTGGGCTTCACGATCGCGACAGCGCTGATTCCCGTGATGGCACCCGAGGTATTCAAGCAGATGCCCGAGTGGACCCAGCCGTTCCTGCATAGCGGCGTCGTGCTCGCCTGTCTCGTCTCCGTGGCGCTCAATGCATTGCTTAACGGCGCGCACGACGAGGTCGTGGCCGAGACACATCAACTGGTCCGGGAATAAGTCAAATCGAATCGTGCGGCGGCCGTCTATGCGCCGCTGCAGGAAATGCGTTGCAAGGAGAAACAAACGTGAGCACCCAAAGCGAAGCCCTGTTGATCAAGAATCCGATTGCTGTCATGAGCGGCCTGCGCGGCGAACGCGCCCGGCTCGGTCACGTCGACGTGCGCGTTCGCGCGGGACGGATCGAGGAAATCGGTCCGCAACTCGTGGCGAGAGAAAATGAAAGAGTCATCGACGCCAGTTCCTGCGTCGTCTATCCGGGGTGGGTCAACACGCATCATCACCTGTTCCAGAACTTGCTGAAGGCGGTCCCCGCCGGTATAAACGCCGATCTTCAGGAATGGCTGGCTGCGGTGCCGTACCCTCGGCTCGCGCGCTTTACACCGGACCTCGCTCGCATCGCCGCCCGGCTGGGGCTGGCGGAACTCCTGCTTTCGGGTGTGACCACCTGCGCCGATCATCATTATCTTTACCACGCAAAAGGCACGACAGAAACCGGCGACCTTCTGTTCGAGGAAGCGGCTGCATTCGGCATGCGTTTCGTGCTGTGCCGCGGTGGAGCACTTCAGGCGGCGGGGGACCATCCGGGGTTTGCGAACAGCGTGTTGCAGCCTGAGTCACTTGACCAAATGCTCGGCGACATCGAGCGCCTGAAGTCCCGCTATCACGATGCCCGCCCCGACTCCATGCGCCGGGTCGTGGTCGCGCCCACCACGCCGACCTTTTCGTTGCCGCCCGCGCTGTTGCCGGAAATCGCACGCGCAGCGCGCAGCATGGGCTTGCGTCTGCATACGCATCTGTCCGAGACGCGTCGCTACGTCGACTTCTGCCGGGAGAAATTCGACATGCTGCCCGTTGAGTTTGTCGCCGAGCATGAATGGCTTGGCCCAGATGTATGGTTCGCCCATTTGGTTCATCTGGAACCCGGCGAGATCGCCATGCTCGCGGAAACGGGGTCCGGTTGCTCGCATTGCCCGGTCAGCAATGCGCGGCTTGGCAGCGGTATTGCGCTCGCGCCGCAGATGGCGGCAGCAGGCGTGCCCATGTCACTGGGCGTGGACGGCGTGGCCTCGAACGAGTCGGGGAGCATGACCAACGAAGCGCATTTTGCGTGGCTGTTGCATCGCGCGTCGCAGGGGGCTTCTGCTACAACCGTCGAAGAAACGATTCATTGGGGGACTGCTGGCGGCGCAAGCGTCCTCGGTCTTGACGCGGTAGGCACGCTCGAAGTCGGCAATGCGGCCGACTTGGTGCTGTACGATGTCGACGCACTGCGTTTCAACGGTTTCCACGATTTAGCGATCGCACCGGTTGCGGCGGGCGAACCAACGACCGTTCGATACAGCGTCGTGGGCGGCCGTGTTGTCGTCGACGACGGTGAGATCCCCGGTATGGATCTCGGAGAGCTTCGGCGGGACGCACGGAAAGCGGTGCAGCTCTTGCTTGTCTGAACCGAGTATTGACTCGGCAGGTGGTGCGAGCGTTCGAAATGCAGTCGACCTCGCTCACGTTCGCGTCGCCCGTCGGTCTTCGGTCGCAACCACCGACGTGATTTAGCTCGGCAATTGAGAGGAGTAAGAGTCAAAGGCGGCTGCCAATAAATCTCAACCAAAGGAAGATGCTTTCTGCAGGTTTCGAGCGGCAGACAATGCGAGGTTTACGTCCAAAGGTTTGCCGACGTCTTTTTTCCATTCGAGATCCCAATGACAAAGAATCGCACTTTGCTTGGCATGTTGACCCCGTCGTCCAACACATGGCTCGAACCGCTGACAAGCGCGATGCTTGCAAGCTTGCCGGATGTTACGGCTCACTTCGCGCGCTTCCCCGTCTCAGAGATTTCGCTTAGCGATCATTCCCTCGGACAGTTCGACGAGTCGGCGATCACTCATGCTGCGCAGATGCTAGCTGACGCGAGAGTCGACGTAATTGCGTGGAACGGTACATCCGCAGGATGGCTCGGCTTTGAAACCGACGAGCGCCTGTGTCGTCGGATTACCGAGATTACTGGTATTCCAGCAACCACATCGGTGCTGGCACTCAACGAGATCTTAAGGAAGACCAATGTACGCGAACTCGGTCTGGTGACGCCGTATGTCGATGGCGTACAAAAGAAAATCGTCGACAACTATCATCGTACCGGCGTCACTTTTGTGAACGATCGGCATCTGAATCTGCAGGTAAACTTCTCCTTTGCCGAAGTCCCGATCGACACAATTCGCACAATGGTCCGCGAAGTCGCGACGTCGCGGCCCGGCGCTATTTCAATATTCTGCACCAACCTGAACGCCGTTCGCATCGTATCCGAACTTGAACAGGAAATCGGGATTCCTGTCTACGACACGATCGCGACCGCCGTGTGGAAGTCCTTGCAGCTCGCCGGATATGACACGTCGCGCTTGGCAAGCTGGGGGCGTTTGTTCAGCGAATTTGTTTAAGGGCGGTTAACCCCACCAACACGCCAGATGAATTTTCTGAAAAGGATCCACCTACCTGCGCACCGTCAATATCCTTTCTCGCATGGGCAGGTTGCCCGCTTTAGATCAACGAGCAATGCTGAATCTGTCGTGACCCGTCGTTCTTCAAAGCGTCAAATTAGCGCCGCTGTACCGCCTCCCTTACGGACAACATAGTCGGAGTTAAATTGGCCGCTTGGCGAGGAATCGCTGCATGCGCGGACTAGTGGAACAGGCTACAGCGCCGTTGAGAGTAGTTAAAAAAGAAATCTTGGTCGCGTTCGGTGTTGACGTCGATGCCGTTGCCGGTTGGCTCGGTTCATACGGAGGCGACGACTCTCCTGACGATATATCGCGCGGCATGTTCGCCGGCGAAGTCGGCTCAATGCGTATTCTCAAATTGTTTGAGCGCGAAAGAATTAAGTCGACGTGGTTCATTCCGGGGCATTCGATCGAGACGTTTCCCGAGCAAATGAAAGCAGTAGCAGATGCAGGTCATGAGATCGGCATTCACGGTTACAGCCATGAAAATCCTATCGCTATGACACCCGAACAGGAAGAAGCTGTGCTTGATCGTAGCATCGAGCTCGTGACGAAACTCGCTGGGCGCAGACCCACGGGATACGTTGCGCCGTGGTGGGAATTTAGCAATGTCACCAATGAGCTGCTCATCAAAAAAGGTATCAAATACGATCATAGCCTGATGCATAACGACTTCCATCCCTATTACGTTAGAGTCGGCGATTCGTGGACAAAGATCAAATATAGCAAGCACCCCGACGTGTGGATGAAGCCGCTTGTACGCGGTCAGGAAACTGATCTTGTCGAGGTTCCGGCCAACTGGTATCTCGACGATCTGCCGCCGATGATGTTCATCAAGAAGGCGCCGAATAGCCATGGGTTCGTTAATCCGCGAGACGTCGAGCAGATGTGGCGTGACCAATTCGATTGGGTCTACAGAGAGCACGAATACGCAGTTTTCCCGATCACCATTCACCCTGACGTTTCCGGACGCCCGCAGGTATTGCTCATGCTCGAAAGGCTCATCGCGCATTTCCGAAGCCATGATGGCGTCCGTTTCTGCACTTGCGATGAAATCGCTGACGATTTTTTGCGGCGGTATCCTCGCAAATTTTAAAGGCCGATGTTGAGCGCATGCGCGCGTAGCAACATCCGTTCGTTCTCCCATCATGTTGAGCTTTTAGCGACGTGCGCCGGCAGTCGATGATAGCCGGTCTAGCGTGAGACTCGCTTTGCTACGGTCGGACAATTCGGCCAACCAGAATTGACGACACCGACCTTCGTGCGACCCGTCCAAACCAAATGTTCATCAGGAGAAAACCATGAAAGTTGCATTGGTGACGGGAGCCGCCAGTGGCATTGGACAAGCCTTGGCAAAATCCTATGCTGAAATTGGCGTAGCTGTCGTTGGCGGCTTCTTCCCGGGTGACCCACACGACCCACAGCTGACTGTTAAATCAGTTGAGGAAATCGGAGGTCGCTGCGTAATGTATCCTGTCGATGTCACTTCAGCCGAACAAGTCGAAGCCTTTGCCAACACGGCGGTTGAGCGCTTTGGACGGATTGACTACGCGGTCGCGAATGCGGGTTTGTTGCGGTCGTCCCCGCTTACAGAAATGAGCGACGAGCAGTGGCATCAAATGCTGGATGTCGACCTGTCTGGAGTGATGCGAACATTCCGCGCTGCTTCACGCCATATGACCGATGGAGGCGCAATGGTTGCCATCTCATCCATTGCGGGCGGGGTCTACGGTTGGGAGAATCACACGCACTATTCCGCGGCCAAGTCTGGCGTGCCAGGCTTGTGCCGCGCTGTAGCGATGGAACTTGCGCCGCGTGCCATTCGCTGCAACGCAGTGATTCCCGGTCTAATTGAACCCCCCCAATCGCTCGATTCCGTTAATTCTTTAGGACCGGAGGGCTTGCGTGAAGTGGCAAAAGCGATCCCGCTTCGACGAGTGGGCAGGCCACAGGAAATCGCAGCACTGATTCGTTTCCTGACCAGCGACGAAGCTTCGTACATTACTGGGCAATCGATCATCGCCGATGGCGGGTTAACCGTGCGGTGGCCAACCTGATCCCAAAAGAGGGTGCGAAAATATGTCTTTATCCATTTCACTTGATGGACGCTGAGCTGTTGTCACTGGCGCGGCGAGTGGTATCGGGGCGGCCATTGCACGCGCTTACGCGGAAGCGGGAGCCCGTCTAGTACTCGCAGATATCAACGAGACCTCCTTGGTAAAGCAGGCAGAGGCATGCCGCAGCTTCGGCGTTCAGGTAGAAACGGTCGTCGCAGACGTGGGTGAGGAAAATGGTGCAAATACGATTGTTGACCACTGTATCGCCGCATATGGCGGAATCGACGTGCTTGTGAACAATGCAGGGATGCTTACTCAGGCGCGCTGCACTGAACTCACGACGTCCATGTGGGACGAGATGCTGCGCGTCGATTTAAGGAGCGTTTTTTTGTGTTCCAGACGCGCACTACCGGATATGAGCGCCCAGCGTTGGGGACGAATCATAAATATCGCGTCGCAACTTGGCATTAAAGGGGGCGCGGAACTCACTCACTACGCCGCTGCGAAGGCCGGCGTGATCGGCTTTACCAAGTCACTCGCGCTGGAGGCGGCGCCCGGTAACGTACTTGTCAACGCGATTGCACCTGGACCGATCGAGACGCCTCTTGTCGATGGTATCAGCGACGCTTGGAAATCTGCAAAGGCAACTGAACTACCGCTGCGTCGCTTCGGACGTGCCGAGGAAGTCGCTCCCACTGCGGTGTTGCTCGCTTCGGATCCTGGCGGTAATCTGTTTGTCGGCCAGACGCTGGGGCCAAATTCTGGTGATGTAATGCCGTGAACGATCACAAGACCTGTACGTATATAAGTAGGCCTTAGAGGGGACTCGTCAAAAATGTGCGGCATGTGCGGTTTGCTGGGAGGCGGCAATCATTGGTCAAACAGTGGCCTGCCCGCGGATAGCGCAAATGTGCGCCGTCGCAGACATTTGCAAGTTTCTCTTGCAAACAGAATTTTAACGACGTTTCGGCTGAGCTTGGATGATTTCCAGGGGCAATCTTTTATCCTGCGGTCACCAACAGAGGCTGCGGAATTGGTTGCCGATTTTTCAGAAATATGGAAAGTCGCTGAAAAAATGCTTGGCAGATCGCTTGACCCTCTCTTGCTTTTTGACGACGAGGCAGACAAATGAGCGTCGCTTACGACGTTATCCCAGTAACGCTCGTCACCGGCTTCCTCGGTAGCGGCAAATCGACGCTACTTGCTGATCTGCTTCAAGGCGACGCCGCGCGAGACACCGCGGTACTCGTCAATGAATTCGGAGAAGTCGGCTTAGACCACCTACTCGTAGGTGCGATAGATGCCCAAACAATCCTTTTGGACAACGGTTGTCTCTGCTGTGCTGTGCGTGGTGAATTACGGGAAGCACTCGCTACATTGTTTTCTCGCCGCGCGCGTGGCGAGGTACCAGCGTTCTCTCGAGTCGTGCTGGAGACTAGTGGACTTGCGACCCCAGCGCCGATAGTCGCTACGTTACTCGGCGATCCGGTCATTCGTAGCCATTTCGTCGTCGCAGGGACACTTACGGTGGTCGATGCTTCAAATTTTGGATGGCAACAACGAGATCACCCCGAATGGCTAGATCAGGTTAGCGCTGCCGACCGACTGCTCGTCGGAAAAGCAGACTTGGTTGACCAGGAACGCATAGAGGACCTTTTAGCCATGCTCGCCGAGCTTAATCCGACCGCAAGCGTTGTTGTCAAACGGGCGGGCATCAAAGCTGACGTATTACGCGCGTCCTTGTTTGAGCCAGGCGACATCCAGAATATGATCCGAAATATCGGGAAAGCAACGCGCAGCACCGCCCCGTCGAGGTCTCGGGCTCCATATAAACATCGCGAGGGTCTTATCGCTTCACAAGTCAGGTCTTTTTGTATGACGTTCGATGTACCGCTTGACTGGGAAGTTTTTACGCTGTGGCTTACCATGCTGCTCAATCGACACGGCAATAGCATCTTGCGAGTTAAAGGCCTACTCTGGATAAGAGGGTCCGGCAGACCAGCGGTCCTTCACGCGATTCGTCACATTGTATATCCGGTGCTACACCCAGAAAACGTCGATGCTGATTGGACCGGCGACAAAAAGTCACAACTTGTGTTTATTGCGGAAGGTCTCGAGCTAGCCCCCTCGTCGCGTCGTATCGACGCTTTCAGCATCAACTTGAGGATTGCAGCCGTTGATCGTCGCTCATGCACCGCAAAGTCAATCCGCTTCAATTGGCGCACCCGCAATCATAGGAAGCAAGGTCGAACTACGTGTGATTGGCACTTCCGTCACGTTGCAGGAACATATCCGCGAAAAGGCGGAGCGGGACCTCGGAATCAAGCTGAACTTCATTGTGCTTGACGGACCGCTTGCGCAACGTGAAGGCGTTATGCACCCCGAGACCTACGATGTTTACGATCAGTGGTTTCACAGTCTTGACTGTCTTTGGCCTGCTCACGCTCTTCAACCTATTGACGTTCGTCGCATCAATCGATGGGACGAAGTAAACGCGCTACCTCGAACCGGGCACCTGGCCGGACGAGCAGGGACGACCGCCGGTAGCGTTCCGGCAGATCGACTCTACGTGCAACGCGACAATACACTCGGGCGGACTGCTTCCGCGCGCATCAGTATGCTGCCTCTTACTCACAACGCGGATAGCTTCGCATACCTTGCTGACGAGATACCTTCCAGACTAATCGATCAAGGTGAGAGTTGGTCTTGGCTTCTTGCTCCCGAACTCGCAGGGCGCGTTGCGCTGCAAGCCGACCCTGCAATAGGAGCTATAGACGCGGCGCTCGCCGTGCGGGCAAGCGGACTGATGGAATTCCAAGACATTGGCAACCTCTCGATAGAAGAGATCGATGGGCTAATCGAGATTTTGATCCAGTATCGACAACGCGGGCACTTTGCCGGCTTCTGGTCGACATTTGCTGAGGCCGCTCAGTTAATGCTTCGCAAGCAAGTCGTCATACAGAGCATATGGTCTCCAGCCATCCTCGAGCTCGAGCGGGCCGGACTCAAGCCACAATTGGCCAGTCCTCGTGAGGGATATCGCGCTTGGTTCGGTGGGCTTGCCCTCTCCAGGTTAGTAGAAGGGCGTGCACGGGATGCTGCGTACGACTATCTGAATTGGTGGCTCGACGGATGGGCAGGCGCGACGATGGCGAGACAGGGTTATTACATTTCAAATCCAGAACGTGCTCGTCAATATATGAGCGAGGGTGAATGGGCGTATTGGTACAATGGAAAACGTGCTGCTGTCCTCGTAGGGCCAACCGGCCAGCAACGAAGTCTAGCCGGACAACTCCGGGACGGCGGAGACTACGCGGCGCGGATGGGCCGTATTGCTGTCTGGGATTCAGTAATGGACGAACAAAACTATCTGGTGCGGCGATGGGGCGAGTTCCTCCGAGCACAATAATTACAATGTCACGCAATGAATAGACGGACACCTTTCGTTCACTCGTCTTCCGACGCCACCGAGTCGAATCGCACAACGGATATAGACAATCGGCACCGCTACAGGCTGATCCAAAACCACCTTCAGCAGGCGATTCTCGCGGGCCGTATCGTACCCGGACTCGTATTGCTTGAAGGACCGGTAGCACGACTTTTTGGTACAAGTCGCGTACCAGTCCGAAAGGCATTCGAGCTTTTGCATTCTGATGGCCTACTTCTCACTTTCGATGGACGCGGCTATCTAGTCGCCAATGAGAACGGCTCGGCGCCCGAACCGCTTCGCGCGCCATTGTCGGAAACTGCGCTTGGCTTTGATGCTCCGCCCGAACCTCTAGATTTACCCACTACAGGGGAGCGGATCTATCGGGCACTGGAGGAGGCGGTCTCGGTCGCAATTGTCTTCGGTCATTTTCGGATAGACGAGACTCTAGCCGCCGAAACGTTACACGTAAGCCGGGACGTGGTGCGCGAAACGCTGGCACGACTTCGCGATCGCGGACTGATTGAGAAATCAACCTATTCCCACTGGCTATGCGGTCCGCTGACGGCAAGATCAGTCGCCCAAGATTACGAGTTGCGCATGTTGCTTGAGCCTGCCGCGCTCCGGTCGAGCCAGCCGTTTCTACAGCATGAAATGCTGGCCGCAGCCATCGCTGATATTGAAGAAGCAATTAATCGCCCAGATTCAGTCGACGCTGACAGGCTTCAGCATATTGAAACCACTTTGCATGTTGACTGTCTAGCGTATGCGCGCAATCGCAAGCTTCTTGATACGGTTCGGCATGCACACATGCCGCTCACAGTGAACCATGCTTTTTTTCAAGCATTTAATCTTCATCCCGAGGCTGGCACGCTCGAAGAGCACCGGGTGGTTTTGCGTTGTCTAATGGCCGGAGATGTTGATCATGCCACGTCCGCATTGTGCCAGCATTTAAAAAACGGCCAAACACGTACATTGCAGCGGCTGAAGGTTCTTGCTGTGTTGCCGGAGCCAGACTTGCCGGCATTCGTAGTGCCGTTTCCCTAGTTTCTGTGGACGTGCCAACGTTGACTAAAATGCAACCCGACGATGTGATTCAGTCTGAGAGCAACCGGGACAAGCGGTCAGCATTGACAGTTAATGCGCAAGCGCAGCGATCTCGCCATGAGAATATTGAAAGAAACACTCACTCAATAGGCACGGTGTGTCGGCTGGATACGTGGTCCTTGGTGACGGGCTTTCGTTCAGTTCTTGTACCGTCCCGGCTCAACCATTATCTCGGGCAAGCGGGATAAGAGAGAAACGTGAATTATCTCCAAAGATGTTAAACCGGCTTCTCGCTTTGGCGGATGTATCTTTGGCAAAACAGAGCATAAGATCCATTGCAGATCATCTGAGGAACCATTGCTTCGTATAATCCTTCGGATCTCTTGCTCCACGATGCTACTCAATGAGCGTGGCTGGTGCGAGCAGTATAAATGCATTGTGTAACTTCGAATGTACTTAACATTCACTACAAAAGAGGATATATCCAAATGGCTAATTTTGCGTTGTTTGTTGAACTGAAGGCTAAACCAGGACAGGAATCGGAAGTCGAGGCGTTTCTAAACGGGGAAGCCAAGCTGGTAAGAGGAGAAGCTGGAACGTTGACGTGGCACGCGGCGAAAGACGAAGGCGAGCCCGGCTTATATGTAGTCTTCGATACCTTCAATGACGAAGTTGCCCGTGAAGCGCATTTGAACGGCGAGGCTGGACAGGAGCTCGTGGCAAATTCCGAACGGCTGTTTTCCGAAGTGAAGGTTCATCGGCTTCAAGTGGTCGCAGAGAAGTAAGACCTAGGGGCGGTACTTCGAAGAGACGAATGCCATTGGATCGCGAATCTCGATTGGCCTCGACCATACCGAACCCGCCTCGCACGCATCACTCTTAGCATCGAGATGACATTATGCCGTTTGCTCGGTCTCTTCGACCGCTGTAACGCGTAACGCAGGCGTGACGGCGCGTCGATTGTTGCGGGGAACGGCGTCTTTTCAATCGCCGAAAACGATGACCTTTGCTCGGTTGTCATCTCGTTTTTTTCCTTCGTGTTCCCTTAATCGAGAGTGACCTGGAAACGGAGAGGCGAGATAACCTACTTTGCTTTGCAGCGCGCACGGCGTCCCGTGTATACATCAATCCTGCTCGCGAAGCGTTTGGACGTACGTCTTGCCGTATGGATAGAACTTTTCCTTGCGGCCTTCCTGCCACGCGCGTTTCATTTCGGGTGTCGTAATGTCCCAATCCGGCCTGCATTTCTTGGTAACAACGCGCAAATCTTGACGCAATTCCTCCATCGTCGGCCTTCCAAAAAACCAGTACCCGCTGTAGATTTTGTAGACGATGAGATCCGGCTCAAGGACAACAACGTGCGGGATCATCGGATCGTGCAACGGGTCCGTGTATTCGGCGATGTCGAGGTCTTTTTGCACAATACGGCCCGCGTCGGATAGAAAAGGCCAGTGCGCGCCCACCCCACTACGGTATTCGTTTGTCTCAGTAAGGTTATCCGTGCTGACGGTGACAAGTTGGCAATAGCCTACTTCCATTTCGCGGTGCAGGTCGATAAGTCCTTCGGCCTGTCGCCGATCCTTAGGGCAGAAGCCTCCACGGCTAAGTATGACAATCATGGGGTCCGTTCCTTGAAGTTCGGACAACTTGCGCCGTGTCGCTGTGTGGTCGGTCAGCTCGTAATCAGGAAAACGAGCTCCAGGTACGATGTCGTTTCTCATGTTCTTAAGTTCCCTTTCGCTTAGTTGACGACCAAGATGTCTGCTAACTGCATTCCAAGCTTCGACGGTGTCTACTCATATAGAGGTGGTTCGGCGGTTTCGCATTAATCATTTTGTTCGGCCGAGTCACTGAAATGCGGTTTTCGACAGTATTGGTTTGTTTTAGAACGGCCGATTCAGAATATACTTGCAAGATTGGGATGGCAACCTTTACATCGGCGTTCCTGTAGAAACAGTGTAAGCGCCTGGTGACGGCATCCTGAATCGACGCAGCAGGCTTGGGAGCACCATGTCCATTGACACATTGAAATAGCTTTCCTTGTCTCGTACCTCGAGATTCTTGTGAGCAGTCTTTCTTAAATGATCGAATCTCCTGAGGTCGGCGTAGCAGTAAGGCCAACGGTGGATCACCCTAAAATGCGCAGGTTGGTACCGCATTACCGAGAGCCGTCGCGTGAACCTCCCACTTCCTTAACGCGCAAGTCAGGCAGTGCCTGTTGCCAAGTGGACCCTTTGGTTGCTTGAGAATTGAGGAGTTTTGCCGGACTTCGTTTGCGCCGACATCGTTTACGTAGTCGAACATCCTCCCTTTGGAACGGGGCTCAAGGTAGCTTTTTTTCGAGCGCCGTCTTAGCACTTGAAACTTATAGAACGCCCAGCGGAAGTGTTTGGTCCCTACGTTGACGTTTAAGCCGACTTTTGAAGGTAGCGTCGTTCATGCCTTTCCAGATCAATCAACTGAGCAGGTCAAACAGTGTCATTCGAAACGCCATTGATCCGGTTAGCGAACGAAAAGTACGAACGGTGCGCGCAGTTTTAGGTTGTGATCAGGCAACTGCTCGGTTGCATTATCCGTGATCAAGCTTGTTGCTGAAAACTCCTGCTTTGTTTGGAAATGCACGCTTTCTCGACTACCGGAACGCTTTGGTTGCGGATTCATTTAAGTTGAGTTGCGGACGTTGCCGATACACAAAAGTTGCAGATTTGCGACGTCGCGGAGCTTTATCGGGACATTCAAACTGCGCGACACGGTAAAACGGATTTTCCACAGTCATCCGGTCCGAGACTCTTGTAGAATCAGCCCGAGTCGGGGGTCAATACGTTCGTGTTTCAGCGACCGAACGCGTCAGGTTATAGCGCCGACGACACCTTTTCTGCGGACGCGGCAGCCGCTCCAACAGTTGCATACTCTTTAGGCAAACCGAAAGTCGGCTACGGCTAGTGAAAATGGTCCTTAACATGAACGAAGAGAAGCGTATATGCGCTGACTCGCAACGGTGTGGCGAGCTAGTGTAATGCTAACTTCGCAGACAAATTGATGAGCGCGAGCCATTTCAAACGGCGATCCATTGGAAAATAAGGAGCACCGAAACGTGCCTCGCTGAAAGTTATTCAAAAATGATCTCACTCAGGATATGACAACTCATCGTGCCCTCAACCGGGTGCAGCGCTGTAACAGAGGGGCGTGGACATGCCCTAAAACATAATGAATTTAATTTAACCTCCTTAATCATGTCGAATCTAATGGAAAAAGTATGCCAAGTCTTATGTCAACGAACTCAGGCAGCACAAAGTATTCGTCGCATCCTATTATGCCGTCAAGCTTCTATTGGTAGCGCTCGGGGCTTGGATCATTCACGGTAACGGTGGCTTCGTTCCGATGGCGATTATCTGCATTGCCATCTGCGCTGTTACGTCGACAACTTGCTTTCTGTTTTCGCTACGCACCCTTCGGGCAAGTAAAGAAAGTGAGACGAGATATCGGCCGATACTTCGACTCAATGCGGAGTTGTGCTCGGCAGGTAGCCTGCTGCTCGCCGTCGTGACGCTCTTGTCAATAGCGGCCACAATCGACCGCTCTTCGGAGTCAGAGTCGATTCCAATCCCGCCGGTTTCGGCTGTCTCGCGACTGAACGACGCGAATGGAACAGTACAAGCGCCTGTTCCAATAAATTCAAACGGCGGGTCGGATGGTCATGTGCCAGTGCTTGCGCGTCAATCGTCGCCTCGCGACAAAGACATTTGGACCTTGTGTGTTGGCCTTATCGCGCTGGTTCTAGGTGGTTCTGCGGCGGGACACAAAATTGGGTTAGCGTTCCATGAGTTTGCGCCTCGCCCCATGCAACCAACAAACAACAGTTCGCCTCCTCAACCAAAACAACCACCAAACAGCGCCCCGCCCCCTCAACCGAAGCTCCCAGTGCGCCACGGTCCTCGGCCTCATTCGTCTAAACGCAGGCGTAAAAAATAACGTTATTGCTAATACCGGATCACGTCAAAAATGCTTCAATGTCGTAGACATATAACCCGTCCAGCGAATGCGTCGAGACCTGACGATGCGTTACCTACTCACGGTTTCACTTTCGGATGCCGCGACCTGTCGAGCATGGGACTAAACTACACAAAGTTTCTGCGCGTGCAACGGTTGGGTCACCCGTTGAGAATTCACGCTCAATCGTCACCAGCTGCTGTGGCTTGTTTGCGAACCGTTCGATACCCGTGCGAAGGGGCCTCGAGATTAAACCTCGTGTCGCTACGATGCTGGGAAGCAAGCGATGCCAGCTATCGATCCACATACGGGCAGCGACCAGTTCCACGTGCGGAATAAAACGCCGGTAATGCCGATGTATTAATCGTGTCACGAACATCGGCGTCCTCGTCTCCAGGCGAATCTGCCGCGATCAATAACTCGGCTTTGTCTGCATACCGGACAGAGAAGTCGACTTGAAGGTAACGCTCGCCGATCAAAACCGTCCCCGGACGTTCGCTAAACGTAACGACTGATGGATCGGACTCAATGAGCATCCGCGCATCCAATACGACGCGGCGATAGATCGTGAGCCTGCGGCTAAGCTTCGGGCTAAAAACCTCAAACCGGTGTGCGCCTCGGGGGCGAATCATCGCGGTTGGCGCGCTCGAATGAAGGGAATGTTCCATAAGATCAAAACCTCATGGACGGGCTTTGAATTTTAAAACGCGAATTGACGGTTTCAAATCGTTCCGAGTGTGCTTAACAATGTCAACTCGAATCAGCGCTTCCCTGCTGAACATGGTTTCCGGATTGACAGAATTCCGTCGAACGACGTTTGCGTACAATTCGGCCGCCGCCAACAACCCCATCGACTGAATCTCACGCCACAACACCGCGGCCGGGATCCAGTCCGGTGCCGCAGCCGCGACCCGCTCGCGCAGATACCCTTCAAAGGGCTTTACCATTGATTTCCGAGGCGTTGCCGCCGGTTTAAATGTCGGCGCATCTTGCGCCGCCAGATACTTCCTCACCGTGTTGACCGAGCAGCCAACCTCACCAGCAATTGCGCGAAGCAGCGGCCGGCTCGTGGCGTTGCTCACGCAGCACATTGCCGAATACGGCACGATCACGATCTATTAAGGGCACCGGACCGAACAGCCCATGCGGGTGCGGACTTTCATCGACTTCATGATCGAGCGGGTGGCCGACAATACGCGTTTTTTCCTCGATACCAGCGACCTTCGCGCGGCTTGCGCTCAGATTTCGTCGCCGCGCATCCGATCGCAAACGTTCGCGTTAAATTTTTGTACATGGAAAGGAATCCGTTAGCCTGGTCGCCGCGTATTCTAGGAAAGCGCCCGAGTGCCGCCGTCTCCCGGCAGTCATAACATGAACGCCCTTGCCCATGATCGACCGCCCTACGCCCCGCGAAGCCGCCATCCGTATCTGCCGCATGTTTGTCATCCATCACCAGTGCCGGGCCGGTGCGGTGCTGCCCACGGAGACGATTCAAGAATGGTGGGCCGTCGATGGCTGGATCTGCCAGGATTTCTTCAGCGGCCTGGAATACGGCCGGCAAGAAGGCTGGCTGTCGGAAACGAAAGGTGAGGAGGCGTCGCCTCCGGCAAACGTGACGATCACGCCGGCGGGTTATCGATGTGGGCAAGGCGTTTGAGGACCTCGGCGCAAAGCCGGGGAATCCGACCCGCTACGACGCAGGGCTGAATGAATTCAGCGCGCTATCTACTACCGCGCCGCGCGCTCGGCCGGGCCGATTCACATCCCAGATAAGCCCTATCAATACTTTGCATTAGTCAGACCTACCATTCATCCACAAACTGGCGCTCAGCCATCGAGCGAAATGCATTCCCTCGCCATTTCGCCACTCTGGGAGCCCGTAATGTCACACGTCATGGTCGATTGGAATGTGCAGGGTTTGAACGCCGCCGACGAATCCGTTGTCGCCCCCGATCATCTTCAGACGCTCGCTAAAACGGTGTATGCGAGCGGCGCGTTGCATAACGACTTCTACGACTTATGGACCGCCGCACCGCTGAGCGTCCGCCAGATCCGTGTTTTCGCGCGCAATTACGGCGAATTCAACCGCGCGTTCCCGGAAGTGCTCGCAGTCATGATCTGCAACACGCGCAATGTCGACGCGCAGACCGAATATGCGAAGACGCTCTATTCGGAAATGGGCAATGGCGATGTTCGCAAGGTGCACTCCGTCCTGTTCGATGGCTGGCTCGCCGAACTCGGCCGGGTCATGGGTGAAGGCGACGCGCTGAGCTGGCGCAACGTGGAACGCGATGTCGATGTGTTGCCTGAAACGCGTGCCCTGATCCATGGTGAGAAGCGCATCTACGCCAGCGACAACGCCACGGGCGCAGGCGCCCAGATGGCGCTGGAATGGCAGGCCTTCACCATGCTGCGCCGCATGTACGACGGCGCGACTCTGTATAAGCACCTCTGGAATGAAGAAGACGAATTCCACGAGGCCTGTGAATACTTCTACGCCCATATTGGCGCGACCGAAAAAGAACACAAGATCGAGTCATTGCAGGCCGCCCGGCAGTTTTGCACGGACGCGGATTCAACGCTGCGCATTCAAAATGGATTTCTCGAGCACTTGCAGTTATTCGAAAAATTCTGGAACGCCATCGCACGGGAAATGCGTGCGATAGGCCGAAAAGAGCAGTTGGAGGGCGTAGGTGACGCACCTGAGAGAGGCGTGGGTTTTCAGAACTCACGCACAGTCGAAGCACTTCGGCCACGCAACGACTGAGTACCCAGAGCCGGGGCCGACCGACTCTGTCGGGCGGCCCATTGCACTACCCTGACGCAAGAACGCCCTCCCTCCACCGCTTCCCTGGACCTGCTGACACAATGAATTCTCGAATCGTTGGACGCTTTGAGCCATTTATTTCGGAATCCGAATTACAGAAGATTCTGAATTTTACTCAGGATGATTCCCACTATGATGAATTCAGGATAGGCGACTGGAAGACCTTCGTCATCTGGAACGACACCGGCGCGGATGGCGACGGCGTCGTTTCCGATCGCGGCGGGCTCGCAACACCGACATCACGAGGACGGGGGCTGCCAACGCTCAACCAGTGGATCACGGACACGTTCGACACGCGCCGCCTGAAACTGGTCCGGATTCATTCACTAGGCGATGGCGTCCTGGTCCCTCACCGGGATTTCGTGGAGTTCGATCCGGGCAGTCACCCCTGGACGCGCATTCACGTCCCGATCATGACCAATGACGCTTGCCTGCACTCGGAAGACGAGCAAGTGTTTCGCATGCGCGCCGGTGAAATCTGGCATCTCGATGCAACGCGCCTGCATTCCGCGACCAACTTCTCGCGGGCACGGCGTTTGAACGTTTGCCTCGATTTTGCACTCGGCAACGATCACGTCGATTCGATATTTAGGATACCAAATTGTCTTGATCCGTCAATACGATCTGAAAAGATTGACCGACCCGCGATGTCTCAGGCGTTCCTCGACGGCATTCTGGGTTTGTCCAGAATCCTCACGGAGCACAACTATCGGGACATTGTCGGGCTGTTGTCGAAAGTGCATTTTTATCGCGATGTCGGGATCGGTCATTTCTTCGACTGGCTGATCACCATCAGTCAGCGCTCGGGACTGGATGCGCTCTACGAGAAGTCATTGGCCTACAGCCGGTTTCTCCAGACCGAACGGCGGCTGTCCGAACGCTTCGTGCTTTGATGCACGCGCCACGATGAATTCCGCCCGCGAAAGTTACCAGGTGTTTCCGCGCTGGACGTCAGGCTTCTGGACCTGGCTGACCGGCCGCCCGTTATCGGACGAAAGCGCCTGCGTCCATCCGTCCCCGCTGGGTTTCGCCGCGTGTGCCGCCGCGAGCTATGTTTCCGGACTGGCCATTGCGCTGGCGGCATTCCACGCAAAAGGCCTGCTTTTCGCGGGCGGACTCCTGCTCGGATGGACCCTCACCGTGAGCGGTGCGCGCCGCATGATCAGCACGGTCGCGCATCAATGTATTCACGCGCAGTTTTCGTCGAATAGACAGGTTGATCGCGCTGTCGCCGATTTATTCGTGGCAATGACGCTGACACAGACGGCGGCGGACTATAGACGAGAACATTTTCTGCTTCATCACCGGTCCGATGTGTTCACGTCGATCGACGACCCGGCGGCGCAGTTTTTATATCGTGCGGGATTTCAGCCCGGCTGCACGACGCGCCGATTATGGTCGCGGCTGGCCATGACCTTGATCGCGCCCAGGTTTCACCTGATGTTTCTTCACGGGCGGTTGTGGAGTCAGGCGAAGTCGATCGCGTCGCGGCGTGGGCTGTGGCTCGTGTGCTGGATTCCGGTACTGTGCGGCCCGGCATGGAATTGGTATTCGTGGACGGCGCTCCTCGTGGGCGCCCTCCTGCCGGTCACGTTTTTCTATCACATCAGTGTCATGCTCGAATTCATCAGCGAGCATGCATGGTTCGTCGAGCCGGATAAAACGTTACGCGCGAAGTATGTGCATGGCACGCATTCATGGGGCCGTTTTTGCGGACGCCGTGTCCCGATTCGCCAGGGAAAATCCACCATCAATTACGCCGTGCAATGGATGCTGTGGACCCTGGAACATGTTTTCTATCATCTGCCGGTCCGGCTGATCGTTTTACCGGGGGACTTGCCGCAGCACGATTTTCATCATCGCAATCCGGCGACCGATCAATGGACTACTGCCGCCCATGCGCGCGAACAGGACGTCGCGCACGGCGACCCGCGCTGGCCGCCTTATCAGGAGTTCTGGGGTTTGCACACGGCCATCGGGCACGTGTTCGAGGGCATTGCGGCGGCTCATCCGATCGTCATGTCCGCTAGTCGATCCCCGCCACGGCTTTCGCGTGCGCAGGAGATTTTGCGAGCGCCTCGATAGAAGCCAGCTCACGCGCGGATTGCGTGACGGCGAAATGGCGGCGAATCGTTTCCGCGACGTGCTTGGCCACGGGCGAAATGCCGGACCCGCGCGAATACAGTTCGACTTCCGTGGGTGCGAGAGCCGGAAAGCCTTGCGCCGGCTTCAGGACGCGCAGTTGCCGCCCGACCGCACTTTCGATCATCACGGACACAGCGCTTCCCGCAGCCACGGCGGCCACCAGGCCTTCGTGGTTCAGGCTCGTGAACGCGACACGCCAGGCACGGCCGGCCGCATCCAGTGCTGCAAGCGCGGCCCGGCGGTATAGACAACCGTCGGGGAACATGGCGAGCGGCACCGGATTGGAGAGATGAACCTCGCTGTCGGCCTTGCTCACCCACAGCAGCCGTTCACGGGTCAGCGGAATCCCGTCCTGGCGCTTCGGATACCGCGTCGCGATCACCAGGTCGATATCGGCGGAATCGATCGATTCGAGCATTTTCCAGCTATGACCGCAGCGGATCTCGATTTCGATGTTCGGAAACGTCTCGCTCACTTCCGCAAGGATTGGCGGCAGCAGGCACGACGCGTAGGTCTCGGAGGTCGCGAGGGTCAGTTTGCCCGCTGCGAGCGCGTGATTGAGTGCGAAAAAGGTCTGCTCGTGCACTTCGATCAGGCGTTGCGCGAGGCCCACGAAGCGCTCGCCGATGGCTGAAAGCGTCACGGTCGTGGTATCGCGTTCGAACAGCCGCTGTCCGACCTGCTCTTCGAGACGCTTGATCTTCATGCTCACCGCCGATTGCGTCCGGTGCAGACGCTGGGCGGCTTGCGTGAAGTTGCGGGTCTCGGAGACCGCGATGAAGGCACGTACCAGGTCGATATCAATATCCTGAGGTTTCACGGCGTTCTCCCTATGCGCGTTCTGAATGATAGCAATCAAATCTATTTGTTGGTCGGTGTATGTGCGTTGGCCCTAGAGTCAAATCAAATGAATGGGGAAAACAGTTGAAGCCGGAAATCGAACGACATCAGGGCTGGATAGAAATGATCGTCGCCATGACGATTTCAGGCACGATCGGCGTGTGCGTCCTGAAGTCCGGTCAAAGCGCGGAAAACGTCGTGTTCGTCCGGTGCGCGGCGGGGTTCGCGTGCCTGCTGCCGTTTTGCTGGTATCGACGGATGATCTGCAAGCGTTACTTCGCGCCTCGCCTGCTCGCGATCACGGTCGCGGCAGGCGTCCTGATGGTGGTGAACTGGGTGTTGCTGTTCAAGGCGTTCTCGCTGGTGACGATCGGCTTTGCAACGATCGTGTATCACGTCAATCCGTTCCTGATCCTGATCGGCGCCGCGCTGTTCATGCGGCAGCGAATCACGCGCAAGGACGTCGGATGGACCGCCCTTGCCTTCGTCGGCTTCGTCATTCTGGTGAACCCCGCTTCGGCCGTCGCCACGCTCGACATCAGGCAGCTTGGCGGCATTGCGCTGGTGATCGCGGCGACGGTGATGTATTCGGGAACGGTTCTATTGACGAAGCGGCTCTCGGGCCTGCCAACGCCGTTCATCGTCATGGTGCAGACCGGCGTGGGCGCGCTGCTGACCCTGCCGTTCGCCCATTTGCACGATCTACCTAAGGACGTGGGCGCGTGGGGCTGGCTCGTTGCGCTCGGCGTGGTTCACACGTTCCTGCTGTATTCGCTGGTGTTTTCGGCCTATCAAAAACTGAGCGTGCCATCGATTGCGGTGTTGTCGTTTATCTATCCGTTGTCCGCGGCGCTGTGCGATTACCTGTTTTTCGGCCACCTGCTTACCGCGACACAGATTGCGGGCGGGCTGTTGATCCTGTTCAGCACGACAGGCCTCAAGCTTCAGTGGAATCTGTTGCCGCGCATGCTCGCCGTCAAATCCGAGACGTAGAACGGATTGCTCGAACCGGACAAGTCGGAAGGTCGGCGAACACCAACAACTCAGACAACCCGACATCGTTCGACCGCGCCCCGCGTGTGAGGCCCAATGACAAGACGCGTGTATTTCTGCTTTGACCACGACGATATAGCCAGTGCCCGGGCCACGGTCGTTCGACAACACTTCCGGTCGATGAACGGCAGCGAGGCCGGATTTTTCGACCTGGCAACATGGAACAACGCGAGCAAGAGCGGCGAGCTTGCGGTCAAGAATCTCATCGACAACGGGCTTGAGGGGACATCGGCAACCTGTGTGCTGATCGGCACTGCAACCTTTTCGCAAGAATGGGTGCGCTATGAAATCTTCCGCAGCATTGCCCGGGGAAACCGGGTATTCGGCGTCCATATCAATCAGATACCGGGCGCCGGCGCCCGGGTGAAACCGAACGGCCCGAATCCGTTCGACTTTCTCGCGCTGAAATTCAGCGACGACGGGACGAGCGTCGAACCGACGGAGTACGTAGGCAACGCCTGGATCCAATTCGACCGGTACCCGCCGTATCGATTGAGTGCGATTGCTGTGGCCAGCAGGCGGGGACACGTGGTCCAGTTGTCGGATATCGGGTGTGAGACGTTCAGCTGGTCAAACCAGGATAGCGCCACGTCGATGTCGAGTTGGGTTGCCTGATCACGGGCCCGATCATAAGGCTTGCTAAGCTGCTGGGTTTAACGATATCGTATTGGGTCATCGTTTCAAGTCCACTCGCGCGCACCGGTCAAAGTAAGATACGTAGTCACAGAGAACAAGATGCGATCCGACCCGAGGACTTCCCGGATGAACATGAAATGCGGGACGGTCAACAACCGGTTCTGTCGCAGTAAGGAAATTCGGAAGAGTCGAGACCGAACGGAGAGGATTGCTTAGTTCGCAAGATCGTAGAACAGCTCGGCGACTGAACGATGGCGTCCACCGTCACTCTTCATCTGTCCTTTCGCTATCATGTGCATGAGTTCGATACCGTCTAAAATGACATGGGTGCAACGAAAACTCTTGAATCCTAGCATTGGTCGTACGATGCGTTTGATCGCTCGACGGTCCTGCTCCACCACGTTATTCAGATACTTCGATTGTCGAATTTTGATCGGTATTTCGCGACCAGCATTGATCGCATTTAACCCTGCAAGATTCGCCCCGCTCTTGTCGCTCGTCACCGTCTCCGGTACGCCGTTTCCAGCGATCGCCTTTTAAAAATAGCGCCGGGCGGCAGCCTTGTCCCGCTTGGCGCGGAACAGGAAGTCAATTGTGTCGCCAGCTTTGTCGACAGCCCGGTACAAGTACTTCCATTCGCCTTTGACCTTGATGTAGGTCTCGTCCATTCGCCAACTCCTGCCAATCCCTTGCTTGCGCGGTCCGAACGCCTTTCCGAGCGCGGGCAGCAGCTTGATGGCCCACCGGTGCACCGTCGAATGGTCAACCGACACTGCCCGCTCGGACATCATCTCTTCCAGATGACGCAGACTCAGCGGGTAGGCAACGTACCAACGTACGCATGTCAGCATTATGTCCAGCGGGTAGTACGGCCGTTTGAGCGCCTTTGCTCACGGGGGCATTCGGAGTCTTGATCATTCGTTACATCGTTCGTCTCGGGGACGATCACCATAGCAGATCGGCTTACTGCGACAGAACCCCTCAATTTCGATTGCGGCGAGCGTCCGCCTTCCAATGCGACGAAAGCAAGCTCAAGCACTAAACCCCTCGTTGTACTTCACCTTTGAAACCGCCCAGCAAACAGACCTGAAAATTAGGTTCCGTAAATGATATGTCAATGTTTCAGTCGATTGGCTCTTGAGTAGCTCGCCGTCCATATTCCCTTCGCTTCCTGCCTCACATCTTTGAGATCATTTAGCCGCCGGAGCATCAACTTCGTGATGTCACCACTTCTTACGAATCCCAGCGATATTGGTTTGGTCATGGTTCGTCGCTTAGCTAGGGAAAAGATCGAACAAAACGCGGAGTCGTTTAACTCAACTGCCCAACGCGTTTGGATCCCGCCACGCGCGCTCGAACGGAAGCCGCCACGCACGTGGGGCGACGAGTTGGTGGATGGCATTCGGCCCCCATGAGCCAGGAGCATAGAAGCGAACCGGTGGTGGAGATTCAAGCAAGGCAGTCGAGACTTCCCACAGCCGCTCGATGCCCTCGGCGGTCGTGAAAAGCGTTCGGTCTCCGCGCATGGCGTCGAGGATCAAGCGCTCGTAAGCCTCCAGTACGTCACCGATCAGACCGGTATCGCGCATCGCGAATTGCAAGCTGAGTTTGTCCAACCGCATCCCCGGACCCGGACGTTTGCCATAAAACGAGAGCGACATTTTCGAGGCGTCGGCCAAGTCGAACGTCAGATGATCCGGCCCTTGCGAACCGACGCCGGACCCTGCCGGAAACATGCTCTTCGGCGGCTCGCGAAACGCGATGGAAATGATCCGTTGCCCCTCGGCCAGCCGCTTTCCCGTGCGCAGATAAAACGGCACGCCGGCCCAGCGCCAGTTGTCGATGGAACATTTCAACGCAATGAATGTTTCGGTTTCCGATTCCGGACCGACCCCTTCCTCGGACCGATAACCGGTGTATTGCCCGCGGACGACATCGGTTGGTTGAATCGGCAACATGCTACGAAAAACCTTGTTCTTTTCCTCGCTGATGGGTGACGGTTCCAGCGACGTGGGCGGCTCCATTGCCATGAACGCGAGAATTTGAAAGAGGTGAGTGACGACCATGTCGCGAAATGCGCCGGTCTGTTCATAGAAGCCGGCGCGCTTGCCGAGGCCCAGCGTTTCGGGCACATCGATCTGAACGTGGTCGATGAAGTTGCGATTCCAGATCGGCTCGAACAGGCCGTTCGCGAAGCGGAAAGCGAGGATGTTCTGGGCGGGTTCCTTCCCCAGAAAATGATCGATCCGGAAGATCTGTTCTTCTTCGAAGACTTCATGCAAACGGGCATTGAGCGACACCGAACTTTTCAGATCCGTTCCGAATGGTTTTTCCATGATGATCCGGGAGCGCTCCACGAGGCCCGCTTCCTTGAGCATGCCGACCGCGGAAAGCGCGGCGTTCGGTGGCACGCTCAGGTAGTGCAGCCGCCGGCACTCGCCATCGAAGCTCAGCTCGGCGTTCAGCACTGCAGTCTTGAGCGCTTCCGCGCCCGCTGTCAGCGGCACGTAATCCAGATTGGCGGCGAACGTGTCCCACTCCCTCTCGGCGACCTTGCGAGATGAAAATTCGTCGAGCGCTGCTCGCGCCGTGCGGCGAAATTCGTCGACCTGAATGTTGTCGAGCGCGACGGCAATGATCCTGCATCCTGGAATGAATCCGGCGCTGGACAAATGGAACAGGCCTGGCAAGAGTTTGCGTCTCGCCAGATCGCCAGTGGCGCCGAACAGAACGACGACTTGTGGATATTGCGGACCCACCCCTGCAGAGATTTTTACCATCGTGCAAATCCTTTTTTGGGTTGTCGATGCCTTGAAAGACGAATGCACTAGAGTGCGTCCGGCCGCCGGCTCAGTTCGTCTATGGTCGTGCTAAGTGCATTTTTCTACCAATGATCTTCGCTGCAAAAAAGCGAAGTGGAACTGCCGGACGAGCCCCGACGGAATTCTTGCACTCGTCATAAGTTTGTTTGCCTGGCGAGATGCTGGATAGGTCTTAAGCGCTTCGCCGCCACAGTATCACGCGCTTATAATTCCGAATTGCGTATGGGCCTCGCACCGGCGCGTTGTTCGCATTTTTATTTTGCCGGGATTGACAGAATGTTGATTTGTGCTAACGCGCCGCATCGGGTTTTGCTGTGGATCGGGACAAAAGAAAGCACGCTGTAAGCAATATTGCGGAGACGATAGGTTTGATTTACTTTCAGATTCTGGGTTGGTTTCACATTGCTATGGAATTTCGCGAGATCGAGGAATCAATGCAAGAAATTCCTGACCTCTGGCGTCAAATGCGCACCCAGTACAAAACGAAATTGCGTCGACGAATTGACTGACAAGGCCCAGCGGGCCAGAAGCTGAATAGAAAGAACCAATCAAGCGAACGCGATCCAGATTGACATGGCTCGCGACCAGCGCCGATTTGCTGTTTCACTGGACGTCATAGCCAGTATCGCAAAGGGAACACCGGGACCGTTTTACGCGAACGGATGAGGTACAGCGGGCTTCTCGTCAATCATCCAATTCATTAGGTATCCTACAACCGGCGATCCTTACTTAAGGCTTAGGGGGAAATCGCTGAAATACCGCCAGCGCTTGGCTGTATCCTGGTCTTACGAGAGGGCGGGTGGTGGCGCTATGCGAAATCCGCCGCAAAAGCGGTGACCTCGACGTTGCTGTATGCCGGTCGATAGTCTCGTCACCGCCAGTCGTGCTTTCGGCGTGATCATCGAGGTCCTGGCCAACCATCAATATGTGATCCCTCGATCCAACCATAGAGATCGTTTGATCGGCGGGCAAACCTCTTTCAGCAACCTCATTGCTAAGACAACGCGAACGCGGTCGTGTGGAATGTTCAGGCTAGCGAATCAAAAATCAAAAGCTCAACGATACGATCCTTGCGCGCGCCGACGAAAAAACGCGCCGACCGCTGAACCCTATTGCCTGCTCCAACGAGTACGCAAACGACAATCTTTGGCGAACGCCCTCGCCTGGCGCGAGAAACCCTTCGCTGAAGCACGTTTCTATCAACGCGACTGCGTCTTCAACAGTTCGCCCGCGCTGCTCAGCATACCGCTGGCGATATTGCCGGAGTCGATCTTATAGCTGCCGTCGCGAACTGCGGCCTTGATTGATTCGACCTTTGCCGTGTCGATGTCCGACGCGCCTGCCACGCTCAGATTCGACAACGACGACAAGCTTACCGTCGAGCTGGTTGCATCGGCCGCGCTAGTTTGCTGCACCGCGCCTGTGCTTTGTACCTTGCTCTTGGCAGCCACGCGCAAGTTGTCGGTCTCAAATCCTGCGGGAATGTTGCTGGAATCGATCTTCATGGTGTGCGCTCCTTAAGCGGTTAAATCCTCTAACGGAGCTTCCCTTAAAGTCTTTACCAAGCCAACGCGCGGCCTGTCGTTCTAAAACGCCGCAACCACGGCCCAACGGGCTTCTCGGGGAAATGCGACAAATTGAAACAAAGTGTGAGCAATTCCACGGCAGGTCCGGCGACCTCGTAAAACATACATTTGTACCGAAGCGAAAGTCGAAGCGGAAAAATCTGGAATATTTTCGTGTCCCTATTTTCTTAATCCCGGCGCTGGTAATCGTAGGCGGTGGACTAGCCAACTTGTGGCGGTGCCATCCGCCAGGATGAAATACTGGTCCTTCGTCTCATGAATGCGACCGTCGCGCGCGATCACCTCTTCCATTCGCAGCATCCGCCCGGCCCATCCTGGCGCGATCGACGGCGCCGCGAACGGCTCGAAGCGCAGAGTGATGCGGTCTGGCGGGAACCTCGACCAGGTGTATCCAATCTTGCCGCACCGCCTGCCCGATGGGAGCCTGTCTGCTACCGCACGCGCACTATCATTACGCATCTGTCGAGGCTAAGTTCAGATGTCGGGGTTCAAACTTTTTAGAAATGTCGGGTTTTGACTTTATCAATCTCTCTTTAAAAAGCTCATTTCCCCACCGCGGCTGCCCGCAGTTCGGCGCTTCTTAGCATCATCGCGTTCATGTCGATTTGCTTGAGCTCGCGTTGTTTGCGCGTGTTGTTGGCCCGCATCTTCGGTTTCACCGGTTCACCCTGATTGGTCCGCGACGGTGAACCCGAGATACGCCGGTTGTCGCGCTCCATCTGCACCTGGCGCGATAGCGCCAACACATGCTCAAGGCGCTTGTTGTCGACCTCGGCACCCTGGTCCATCGCTGATAGCCTGTCGTATTGGCGATAGGCCAGCGCGCTGCCATGTGCCCGGATTTCGATACGCCCATCCGGGTATTCATAGACATCAATGTAGTGATGGGCGAGGGCACGCGTTTGCGGCGTGTCGTCAAGCATGTAGATGACCCGGTCGTACTGCAATGTCAGGCTGTTCGACACGCAACGCAATACCCGGTGCGTCAGAATCAGGTCGAGGTCTTCATCGCCCCTGAGCGGCCGATGCGCGTTAAATGCGCTCTTCGGGATCTTCGCGAAGCGCCCATTGAAGTCGGCCATGAAGTGGGGCGCATACGCGTTGGCGGCCTCCTTCGTATCGATCTTGCGCAGCCTCAACTCTTTGACCAACCGGTCCTGCAAGGTGAGATTGGCCCGCTCCACGCGTCCCTTCGCCTGACTGCTGTTGGCACACAGCGTGTCCACGTTCAACTCGTACAAGGCCCGCCCGTATTGGGTCACGCCCTTGTCGGGCGTGCTCGCGTGCTGGTTGCAGTGAAACACGCTGGCCTTGTCGCTATAGAGTGCCACGGGCTTGCCGTGCGCCTCGATGTATTTGCGCGTGGCCTCGAAATAACTGAACGTCGATTCGGTCGCGGTGAAGTGCAACGTCATCAGTTGGCTTGTGGCATCGTCAATAAACACCAGCAGCGTGCACGCTGGCGCCCGGTCTTCAAACCACCGGTGATCGCTACCATCGATCTGGATCAGCTCGCCCAGACAAGACCGCCGGTTCCTCGGCTGATGGATCTTGGGCGGGCGCTGCTTGCGTGGAATCCACAGGCCGGCGTCGGTCATCAGGTGGCGAACCGTCTCCTTGGAAAGCGTTAAACCATGACATTCGCGCAGCTTCTCGCAGGCAAGCGTTGGGCCAAAGTCGGCGTATCGGTCGCGAATCAAAACCAGTGCCCGGCATGCCGTTACCTCATCAAGCTTTCGATTGCCTGGACGACCTCGCGCTGCCGAGCCCACACCGGCTGCGCCCGTTTGCTTGTACCGCAGCACCAAACGCTCGACTTGGCGCACCGTCAAATTCAAACGCTCAGCCGCCAGGCCCGGTTTGAGCATCCGGTCCACGACAGCCTGAATCACTTTGAGACGATCGAGTTCGCGCATATTTAGTGTCACCAGTCCGGTTGGTTTCATGGCGAACTCCCATCGTCTGATCGAAAGTTCCCAGCTTGCACCAACAGCAGAACACGACATTTCTATCTTGCTAAAACACGACATTAGGATATTGCCCCTACAGCATCCCGAATGATCATTCCTTTTATGTCAAATAAAAGACTGACTCACCGGACCGGCGGCAAGTTGTCGGGCGGTCGTCTCGGCGATCTTGGTCATTCACGCGACTGTACCCAATTGCGTCAAGGCTACTAGTCATTTCTTTTTCGGAAGGGTTCATGGCACGCAGTGCGTCGGGCGTGCGTATGTCGCGCGGAGTCTCAAAGTCCGCTCAAGCGCCGCCACGCGTTACGTCCGGCGGGGGACGGAAAACCGGTGCGGTTGCTATGATTGCGCATCGGTGGCGTAACATCGTTGGATAGCTCCTCGCGGATTCCACGCGCCGCGTACACATCGAGCGCTGTGACGCCAAGCACTCGCACTACCGCTCCGAACGCCCTAGTTCGGCCTTGCCGATCGACAGTATTTGACTGCGCACGATAGTTCCAACGTCCAGAACATCGCCACGTACGCGTGCACAAAGGAACGGCGCCACTTTCTCTGCAGCAAGGATGCCGATTCCGCATATAAGCTCCAGCAACCCGTAAAGCCGGACAAGCGCCGCACTGCTACCGAGCCCCGCCGAACGTGACACCGCACGCGGTGCCAGCAACTTGGCCAAGCCCAGCGCGATACTGAACTAGCCAGCCCGGGGGTCACTGCTCGTGGCATGTTAGACGCACCTAGGCCGTCGCGAGCGTGTTGGCCTGCGTCGTGCAAATTGGAGTTGACAAGGTCATTCATAGCTCCGCCATAATTGAGGTGGGCGATCAGTCGTGATTGTCAGAACTACTTTAGTTCAATAAGTGTTTCGTTAATCTTCTCATAAGCGCTTCGCAGATGAATAGCGATCACGTCAAATTTGAATCCTTCGCCTTTGGTCCTTTCGAAGTTTCGGTTACGGAACGCTCAATTCGTTGCCGTGGGGAACCCTTGATTATCGGAGAGCGCGCATTCGACCTCCTCGTGACGCTAGCGAGGGGGTCGGGCACAATCCTAAGCAAAGATGAGCTGTTTGAATCGGTCTGGCCAAACCGGGTCGTCGACAAAAACACCCTCGAATCTCACATGTCTTCGCTACGGAAGGCGCTCGGCGCGGAGCGCTCGGCAATCCGCACGATTTCGGGAAGGGGCTATCAGTTCGTAGCGGAGATCAATAGCAATACCGACCCTCGCCAACCCAGCGGCGGCCTGAAATTGCCTGAGAGGCTTTCTCCACTGATTGGCCGCGAAAAGTCGTTGTCGACGATCGCTGCACTCGTAAAGGCATATCGGCTGGTAACTCTTGTTGGCGCCGGCGGTGTAGGAAAGACAAGTCTTGCGATTGAAGCAGCACGGAGCCTCTCAAGCACATTTTTCGACGGAGTGTGCTTTGCGGAACTTGAGAATCTCCCGTCCGGAGATTATGTCCCGATGAATATTGCTGCTGCGCTTGGATTTCCACCGGCGGACGGATGCATTCTTGAAAACCGGGCGATCGCCGCTCTAGGTGACAAACGAATTCTTCTGGTGCTCGATAACTGTGAGCATTTGATTGACGCTTCAGCCAGTACGGTCGAAACACTTTTGAGATGCGCGCCATTTCTCGCTGTCTTAGCCACCAGTCGGGAACCACTCAGGATTGTGAGTGAACATGCTTATCAGGTTCCGGCGCTCGCGGTGCCTTTGAACGAGTCGAGTTCGCCGGAGGAATTAGCGAATAGTGCTTCGGTGCGTCTCCTAGACAGCCGACTCAAGTCGGCCGGCGTTGCCATGGACAGTAACGCAGAGGTCGTCAGATACAAAGCGCGCATTTGCAAGCGGCTCGACGGCATCCCGCTAGCGATCGAACTCGCCGCCGCAAATGTGGCGCTTCTTGGAGCAAAAGGCGTTGCTGACAGACTCGACGACCAATTTGCGCTATTTACCAAAGGACGCAGAGCGGTACCTTCGCGACAGCAAACTTTACGTCATACCTTTGACTGGAGTTACGATTTGCTACCGCTACCTGAGCGCGTCGTATTCGCTAGACTCAGTGTGTTTGTCGGCGGATTTTCGATTGAGACGGCCCTGACCAATGCGTCGGATTCCACGTTGCTCGCACGCGAAGTCATGGACGCGGTGGTGAATCTGGTATCGAAATCGTTAATTACGGCTACACAGATTGGTGGCACGGCGAGCTATCGTATGCCGGAAACGACCCGAACCTATGCCGCCGAAAAACTCCTCGAGTCTGGAGAGCACGCCACGATCGCAAGGCGGCATGCCGAGTTTTTCCTTGCGGAGTTCGAGCGAGTTGAGTCTGATTGGGGGCGCGGCGAGCCGGAGGAGCTTTTACATACATTCCGGCACTACCACGACGACCTCAGATTCGCGCTTGGATGGTGTTTCGCGAGCGGCGGTGACCCTGCGTTAGGCATACGACTGGTGACAGCCGCCGTTCCCTATTGGATGAAGGTTGAATATGTGGCCGAGTGCCATTTGAACGTCGCAAATGCAATCGCACAGATAGACGCCCTAGGCATCGTCGACGCAAAAAGATCTGTGAAATTGCACTTGGCCCTGGGAGCGGTACTGCTCTATGAGGGCTTGGCTCAAGACGCTCAAACCGAGTTCAACCGTGCGCTTGAGCTAGCAGGCGGTTCAACCGATGTCGAACTAGAGCTAAAGTCTTTGCACGGACTGTGGGCTACAACCCACTTGCTTGGGCCGTTTGATCAGTCGCTGTCCTTTGCCGAGCGGTTTTCCCAGATTTCTGAGACTGCGCAACGGCCCGAGGACGCAGCAAGCGGCATACAGAT
This sequence comes from Burkholderia sp. PAMC 26561, assembly GCF_001557535.2. Classification (NCBI taxonomy): domain Bacteria; kingdom Pseudomonadati; phylum Pseudomonadota; class Betaproteobacteria; order Burkholderiales; family Burkholderiaceae; genus Burkholderia; species Burkholderia sp. PAMC 26561. The sequence goes on along the minus strand of NZ_CP014309.1, from coordinate 482,679 downwards.
GCTCGGTGCGTCGCGGTTTTGTCTTGGTGATTTGGGCGAGGCGCGCTCGCATCTGGCAGCATTTCTCTCCCGTGCCCCGTCGGCATCGAATGCGTTAAGCCACGATTTTCAGGTTGATGGGCATGTTGCCGCAGAATGTGCCCTTGCTCATACGCTTTGGGTCCAGGGATATGCGGACCAGGCGAAGGAAGCGATGCGGCGGGCTATGGAGCGGGCGGATACGCTCGGTCATGCCTTGAATTGCTGGTACTCGCGGTTGATGTGCTCATGCCCTCTCAGTTTGCTAACGGGGCCTATATCTCAGCTATATGATCAGGTTAACTGCTTGTCTGAGATCGCTCGCATTCACGGCATGGCGACCTGGACGCCATATGTCGATTTATGGAAAGGTCTGATTATCTCGGCACAGGGCGATGCCACTGCGTACGATCGGCTTATTGACCCCGTCTTCGCTAGCGTCCACTCTGGGTGGCGTTTCAATCCCTATCTGACAGGGACGTTGTCGGAGCTTTGCTCGCAATTAACCTTAAATGGCAGAGCAAACCTTGCAGCAAAGATAGTAGCGAACGCGATTGAACACGCAGAACGTACGGGAGACAGGACATCTTCGCCGGAGCTCCATCGAATTGCAGGCGAGATTTTTCTTAGGCTTGGCACCCGTGATTCGGAGTCGCTAGCGGAACAGGAATTTGTAAAGTCGATTGACTCAGCGCGTGAACGAGGATTGCTCGCGTGGCAATTGCGCGCGGCGCTAAGTCTCGCGCGAGTACGAAAAAATCAATCCCGTCATGAAGAGGCTCGAACTGTCATCGAAGACGTACGTTCCCGTTTTACAGAAGGTCTCAGCACCGCAGACCTTCTCATCGCCGACAGTCTTCTTTCTGACCTTTCTTAATCCCAGGTACGACCATGCCACGTCAATCGCCAGACCTTTCTACGGATACTCACGCGCGTCGTCCGAAGAAAGGATGCGCAACATTTTATCCTGATCGATAGCTAGAACATCCCCGCCCGCCTTCTGGAAGCGACGCCAGCCCATCTGAATTTCATTCTGACTGGTCGTAACCAACGGATGGAGGCGGGGATGGTATCCCTTCTTATAGGCGGGAAATGCGTTTCTTGCAAAACGCCACATCATCACAGAGCAGAAACTCATTCGGGCGATTCCAATAAACGGGTTCCGAAACCAGCCCTCGGTTCGTGCCATATGAACATATGCTTGTACTGTTTCCAGTGCGACCCGCATCATCGCAACAGTGATCATCCATCTCCGGTAAATTTCGTCGGTGCTATAAAAATACTGGTAGACGTCGAAAGCGACAGCACCGTGCTCGACCTCCTCGACTTGATGCCAAATCCAGAAGGCCTTAATTTCCGGGTCAGCATCCGCGAACCATTTGTCGTAGTTATCCAAGATGATCAGTCCGGCGAGGAAAGAAAACGTCTCGTAGCCTGCTGTAAACCCGAGTAGTCGTTTTACGGAATCTTTTTGAGTGTGCTTTGAAAAATAGTTGGCCGAACGCGTGTCAATTGCGGCGAGTTTCGGATACCGGCCCGATAAGCGTCGGGAAAACTGTTCGTAGTTACTCGCATGATTTGCTTCTTGTCCGATAATTGCGCACACATCGTTGCGCAGCTTTTCGTCTTTGATCTGCGGTTTGGCCTGACGTAACGCCGCAATAAGATACCTCTCGAAATGAGGTACGTGAATTCCAACGGCATTCATAAAAACCGAAAATTGGGGAGAGGTTCTGCTCCAAACGCAATCCGCGATAGTTTTCGCCGAAAGGTCAAACTTCAATGGCCGGACTTCAATTCCGTCCATCGGATGATCCGAGGTTGCTGTCACGATAGCCTCCTGTCGACGGCACTACATGCGAGGGCAACTTCTAAAGTCTTCGGATGCCCGACCTGACACCACTCGCATGTGTCTTGCCCACCGCAGCACCGAAATCATTGACAGTCACCTGACACTACCCTGTTTCGCCGCGTACGCGCTGGCTTCAATTGAAGACTACGGCGCGTGTCAAGGTACTTGTCGCCTCAGTCATGCAGCCAAAGGCTGTTTAAGTGTGGCGTGCGAGGCCATCGTGACGACTGACTCGCGCTCCGGATTGAGCGTGACGGCACCGATGGGCGTCCAGTCTCGCATGCAGCCTGACCAGCGGGCCGGGTTACGTTCCCGCGCCTGGACATACACCTCGTGACGAGCGGCGAGGATCGCGTGATCGTCTCCGTCATGGCGCTGCGCCGGGCTGACGTAGCGGATGCTGCTGTGACGGTGGTCGAAGTTGTACCAATGCACGAAGTCGCTCGCCCAGTTGCGTGCAGCATTGAGCTCGGCGAAGCCCGTGGCGGGGAACTCCGGGCGGTACTTGGCCGTGCGGAACAGCGCCTCGGCATAGGCGTTGTCGTCACTGACGCGTGGGCGTGAGTACGATGGCTTCACGCCAAGCCAGTGGAGCATGGCCAGCACGGTCGTGGCCTTGAGCGTGGAGCCGTTGTCTCCATGCAGCACCGGCTTGTCCGCCAGAGTAACGATGCCCTCGGCCAGCGCCGTGCGCCGCACCAGATGGGCAGCGTGACTGGCATCGTCGCGCTCGTGCACCTCCCATCCGACGATCTTGCGGCTGTACAGGTCCAGGATCAGGTACAGGTAAAACCATTGACCGACGACCTCGGCGGGCAAGTACGTCATATCCCAGCACCAGACTTCCCGTGGTGCGCAAGCGATGTGCGTGGTCGGCGGCCGGCCAGCCTTTGGCGCTTTGGCCCGGCCGCGGTGTGCGGTCTGCCCGTGCTCGCGCAGCACGCGGGCGAAGGTGGATTCGCTGGCGATGTAGACGCCCTCGTCGGCCAGCATTGGCACGATGCGCGCAGGAGGCATATCGGCGAAGCGCGCCTCGTTGGCCACGCGAAGCACTTCAGCACGCTCGACGGCGCTCAGCGCATGGGCGGGTTGCGGGCGTACCGAATTGGGCCTGCCATCGCCCGTGACGAGGCCCTCGCAGGCATTCCAGCGCTGCAGGGTGCGCACATCGATGCCGGCCGTCTCGCAGGCCAGACGCAGCCGTGCGCCGGCCTTGTGCGCGGTATGGATGTCATGGGCCAAGGACTGGCGATCTTCGAGGCCGATCATTCGTCCTCGCCCGTGCGGAAGATCGCCGCGACTTTTTTTGATAGCACCAGCAGGGCCGCCGTCTCAGCCAACGCACGGTCCTTGCGCAGCAGCTCGCGCTCGAGTTCCTTGATGCGCCGCCGGTCCTGCTGGGTTTGCTGTGGGCTGGCACGCGCCTCTTCGGGCTTAGCCAATGCTTGCGTGGCGCTTTGCCGCCAGGTGGCCAGCTCCTGTGGATACACGCCGTTGGCGCGGCACCACGCGCTCTTGCCAGCCTCGTCCATCGCAGCGGTCGTCAGCACGGCATCGAATCGGGCCGCCGCTGTCCAGGCCCGCTCGCGAGCGGGCCTGGACAGCGCATCACTGCGCCAGCGCTCCAGCGTCGCCACTCCCACGCCAACCTCACGTGCAACGTCTTCCAACGCCGCGCTCTCCGGCGGCAGCAACCGCGCAACCGCTCTGTCCTTGAATGCTTGTCCGTATTTTGCCAATTCGTTTTCTCATCATCGCCCCCGGTTCATCGATTCTATCGGGGCGACAAGTATTCTGACGCGGGGGGACTAGCATACAGACCCGAGAAAACGGGCGTTTGTTGCACACGAGAGAGGCCCATCCGGCTCACGGAAAATTCGCATGGAAATTCTACTGAGGGTTCTGGACTGTATTCGGCGGCAGTCGAACTGGATCAGGCCGCGATCGTCTCAGTTCGACCAAAATCCGCCTTCGGGTTTCCGAATAGTCAATCGTCGTCTCGAGAAGTATCCGTCGCAAGCGATTCGACGCTCACTTAGAATCCCAAGGCGTAAAGAGCCGGATGTGCATCGGCACAACAAGACCTAGCGTGGCTTCTTGAGGTTGCAGATTCTCACCGACCCAGGTTTTCAATTGCGGCAGCAACGCCCTTCCCCTACTCCGGGTGTAAACCGGAGCTCGACTCCGGTACTTTGATCTCGCTAATGCCTCGCTACGCTTTACCCCCAATGGAGGTCACCGCCGTCTTTTTGCCGGACGGATGCCTTCCGAGAAAGTTAGACTATTTACCTCGTTTCTGTCAGAAATGCTGTCGGGCGCAGCGGCGAAACAATAGCTTCGAAGGCCGCCCGCAGGCCTCTCCCCGGTCCAACCTGCACGCGACGATCGTGATAGCAACTCCGTTGCTCTTCTAGCTCGCACGCAAATCTGTATGTCAAACTCACTCACGGCAAGCACCGTTCGTCAATTTGCATTTGCATGGCAGTGGGACCTTCCAAAAGCGTGCCGCTACCGCAACTCCTCGATTCGTGAAGGTCACCCCTTCTGCTACCTAGACCACCGAACAAACTGTAGGACCTCCTGCTCGCTGATGATAGTCCCAAGCATATAAGTGCATATACTCGTATAGTATTGCATGAACTCAGCGACTCGATAGGGGGAAGGATGGGCGCGTCCCCGAATTAGAGCGTGTGTCCCGCCGCTACAGAGCAGTTCATGAAGCTCGCCCGACAACGCTCGTAGGTTTTGACGACAATCTGACACATGCGGGACGTACGGCGATGATTTCCGCGTCGTGGATTGAACGCGCTTAGTCCTCGGTGTCGAACCGACCAAACATTCAGTCTTGAGGATGAGGGATCTAGTGCAAATACCCTGCTTGAGACTGAGTTCGAACCTCCAGCAGAAAGTGCTGGACGATTTCTTTACTGACGGGAACATTCGAATGCTAGATAAGCTTGATACCGTAATTTGTGAGCCGGTACGTACGGCGATTGGCACTTATGGTGGGTCGTTCAAGGACGTGCCCGCCACTGAGTTTGGCGCGATTGCAATCAAGGCTGCGGTTAGCCGGTCCGGCATCAAGCCGGAAGAAGTTTCTTCGGTCGTCATGGGCAATGTGGTTCAGGCGGGGAACCGCATGAACCCTGCTCGTCAGGCAGCGATAAATGGCGGAATTCCTGTATTCGTACCGGCACAGACCGTCAATCGGGTTTGTGGTTCGGGTGTTCAGGCCCTCCTTGCTGGCGCACAGGAAATCGCATTCGGGGCAGCGAACGCAGTAGTCGTCGGTGGAATGGAGAACATGGACAGAGCCCCGTATCTTTTACCGAGCGGCCGTTGGGGAGCTCGCATGGGGAATGTCGAAGTGCTCGACAGCATGCTTACGGATGGACTCGTGGATGCGTTTTCATCAGAGCACTCTGGATGGCATACCGAAGACCTCGTTAGCGCTGTCGGTCTGACACGCGAGCAACAGGACCGTTGGGCCGAGCGTTCACAACAGCTTTTTGGAAACGCGCAGGTAGCAAAGAAGTTTGTTACGGAAATCGTCCCGGTGGAACTTAAAGGGCGTAAAGGTCTTGTCACGTTTGACAAGGACGAGCATCCGCGACCTGACACAACGTACGAAACTCTGGCCAAGCTGCGCCCCGCCTTTCGCAAGGACGGCACGATTACCGCCGGCAACGCCCCTGGGTTGAATAGCGGGGCGTCCGCAATGGTTGTGGCAAGCCGGTCGTTTTCCGACGCCAAAGGTCTCAATGCGGTCGCGCGACTGCGGGGCTACGGCGTCGCGGCCGTCGAACCGGGAATGTTCGGGCTTGGCCCTGTCCCCGCTCTGGAACAGGCGATAGGACGCGCCGGATGGACCTTTAATGACGTTGATCGGATTGAAATCAACGAAGCGTTTGCGGCGGTTCCGCTCGCCGTAATCGCAAAACTCGGACTGAACCACGAAATCGTGAACGTGGAAGGCGGGGCCATTGCGCACGGGCATCCGATTGGGGCAACGGGAGCAATCCTGATGACGCGTCTTATCCACTCGATGCGTCGCGATGGCTTAAAGCGAGGTCTCGTCTCGCTGTGCATCGGCGGCGGGCAAGGCATCGCCGTGGCAATCGAACTGCTTTGATGGTCAGGCACCGGGCGTGGCCTTGTCAACAGCCACGCCTGGCGCAATGCCCATCGGTCGCGACAGTTGGGTACAGATCTGATGCTTAGTGTTATCGAAAAGTCCGAAAAAGAGATTCACCACCGACCGGCCATGGGCGTACAGATATCGATTTGGTGAGGCTCCTCTCGATCATGGCCAGATTGGTAGGAAACTGTCATTCAGCATTGCAAACGCTGCCTCAAATTGCGCTTGACGTGCGAGCGCGAAGGCCGCGGGGCGTCACGTCGATTTTCGGGATGCAACCTCATACGTAAGTATCCGATCTACACCGTTGCGAATTACGCTTACGCGCGAGAAGATTGGCCACTTAGATAGCGGACCGCGACGAATTGCGCCCCGTGCTTACTACGCATTGCGCGAATCTGCTGCTGTTTCCGATTCCTGGGTTCCCGGATGATGCATGCATTCCAAACCAACAGGAGCAGCGCCATGGAATTCCTCCGACTCGTCCGTATCGTTCTATCCAGCTTCTTCGGCGTGCGTAAGCGTGCGTCGCATGAGGCGGACTTCGCCAACGTGAACTTTTTCCTGCTGCCGTTCGTGGCCGTGTTTATGGCAGTGGTCATCGGCGCGATCTTATTGGGCTTTGTGCACCTGGTCGCGCACTCGACAAGCGCAATGCAGGGCTTCTAAGTCGCGGTCGCTACATTGGCCGCCCAACTCGGCTGCTATTGGGGAATATGGCTTAACAGCAACGGGTTCATCACGGTCGCGCTGAAAATAAATCAGATTGATGCGTGGACCGCCGGGTCATCGAGAATCTCGGCAAGGGCGCATATGGCTCCATCAATCCTGACGCTCCAGGGATGCCCAAAGTTGATCCGTACACAATTCTGGAATGCGTGCCTGGCAGAAAAGATCGGACCAGGCGCGATGCTGATACCACGGCCGATCGCGAGCCGGTGCAGCGCCATTGCATCGACCGCGTCCGGCAATTGCAGCCACAGGAAGTAACCGCCCGAGGGCGTCACCCATCTGACCTCACGCGGCAGGTAGCGCCGCAAAGCCGCCTCCATGGCTGCACGTTGCGTCTGCATCGCGGCGTGCAGCTTGCGCAGATGCCGGTCGAACCCGCCGTGCTCCAGGTAGTCCGCTATGCCCGCCTGCGCAGGGATGCTGGCCGAGAGCGTCGTCATCAGTTTGAGCCGCTGCACGCGATCCGCGAAGCGTCCAGCGGACACCCATCCAATACGATAGCCCGGCGCAAGCGTCTTCGAAAACGAACTGCAGTGCATGACCAGTCCGTTGCCATCGAAGGCTTTCGCAGGGAGTGGCCGGTCACGGCTGAAGTGCAACTCCGAATAAACGTCGTCCTCGATCAGCGGTACGTCGCGCGCTGCAAGCATGTCAACGAGCAACTTCTTCTTTTCGTCGGAAAGGGTGACGCCGGTGGGATTCTGGAAATTGGTCATGAACCAGCATGCGCGAATCGGATGCTTGTCGAGCGCAGCGGCGAGCGCGTCGAGGTCGAGGCCTGTGACCGGATGGACCGGAATCTCGACTGCGCGCAAATCGAGCCGCTCAATGGCCTGCAGGGCCGCGTAGAAGCCCGGCGACTCGACCGCGACAACGTCGCCCGGACGCGTGACGGCCATCAGACACAGATTTAGCGCCTCCAGCGCGCCGTTGGTCACGACGATCTCCTCAGGCGGGATCGATACACCGGTGGCCACATAGCGCAGCGCGATCTGGCGGCGAAGATGGTCGTTGCCGGGCGGCAGATCCACGACCGTGCTCCATGGACTGAGCGCGCGCGTGCCATGGGTCAGCGATTTGAGCAGACGGGCTGAAGGGAACAACAGGGGTGACGGGAACGCCGAGCCGAGCGGCACGATGTCGGGGTGCTTCGCGGCATCGAGCACGGAAAACACCAGATCGCTAATATCGACCTTCGTTGAATCGGCAAGCGGCATGTCCTGATGCGAGGGCACCTGTTTGACCGCCGCACCGGGCGTCACGAAGTAGCCCGCGCGTTCTACGGCGCGGATCAGCCCCCACTCTTCTAGCAGATAGTACGCGCGGAAAACCGTTGACTGACTGACACCGCGCTGCGCGATGATCTGCCGGAGCGACGGCAGGCGGGAGCCTATCGGAATTTGCCCCGACCGGATCCCATCAGCGATCGAGTTGGCGAGAGCCTCGTAGCGTTTCATGATGGGTTTTTCTTCAAATGTTTATCCCATGTTTAGGTCGCCGTCGCCGGACGTCGTGCAATGCTCCGTTGCATATGACCACCAAGCGAAGCACTCAAAACGCAGTTACTGGCATTGCAATTCGACATGGTCCGTTTTCCCTCGCACCACGCAATATCCGAGCAAAGTGTACGCTAGAACTTCTTATGCGACGTGCTCGAAAGGCTCCGAGCGATGGACAGCCAGAAACGACTGTCGGCAGGTAAAGTCTCCGACTTTACCTGCCGACAGCATTACCCTATATCACCGGCAAGGGTCGAGCGGCCACTTAGCTCAATGTGAACTGATCTGACCTAAGCCTTCGAATGTCACGCGTTGTGTCGGAATCTCAATTGACGTTCGGCGCCGGAATCGAACCCAGGACCGAAGACACCAGAGCAGCAATATCCAGAAGTCTAACGTCATCACCCGCCTTTCCATCGAGTTCGAGACCGATCGGCAGACCGCCGGAGGAGAGCCCCATCGGGATGCTGATACCAGGCAGACCGGCACAGCTCGAAGCGAACACGTTCTTCGCGATGTTGAGAGCTGGCACTTCCTTGCCCGCAATCGTTACCACCGAGTTGGTGCCGATCGGAGGGGCCACAAGCGGCGTCGTCGGGAACAGAATTGCCTCAATCCCGTTCGCACGAAACGCATCGGCGTAACGCTGCTGAAGCGACGGGCGCAACACGTTGAGCGAGTGCTGATAGTCCGCGACGGAAACATAATTGGGCGCCCCCGGTACGACTGCATCGCTCCAGAAGAAGTCGACGTTTGCGCCGAGGCCCTTGTAGATGTCATCGAACGAGACAGGCGCCTGGATCTCTTTCACATATTCCGTAACGTGCGGCATCGTTTCGTGGAAGAAAATCGGCCAGTTCGCTTGATATGCGAGGGTCTGGAAATCGTCGCCAAGATCGATTTCTACAACTTCTGCGCCGGCGTCTTTCAGCTTAGCAAGCGACTCGTAGAACGTACGTTCAACTTCCTGGTCGACCAGGTCCAGGTGTGTTTGAGGAGCAAAGCCGAAACGTACGCCTTTCAACGATTTGGGAGAAGAGCTAGCGAGGGAGAGTGACGAGCCCGTAACGACTGCATCAAGCAGCGCCACGTCTGCAACGCTTCGTGCCATCGGTCCCGGCGTGTCGAACGTATTGGCAATCGGCGCGACGCCGGTGCCGGCCCAGCGACCTGTCGACGGACGGAAGCCAACTACGCCGGAGAACGACGCGGGAACCCGGATTGAGCCGACAGTGTCACCCCCGAACGCGGCGGGCACCAGACGGCCGCCAACGGAGGCGCCGGCGCCACCCGAAGAGCCACCAGTCACTCGCGTCAGGTCATACGGATTGACTGCTTGACCGTAGTGCGCGTTCAAGCCCGTCAAACCGTAGGACATTTCTACTAGGTTGTTCTTGCCAAAGATAACCGCGCCAGCATTGCGCAGTGATGCCACAATCGTTGCGTCTTTCTTCGGCCTGAACCCTGCGAGGACCTTCGTGCCGATGGACGTCGGCAGATCGAAAGTGTTCATGCTATCTTTAACCGCGATCGGCACGCCATGGAGCGGCCCCAATATCTTGCCAGCGCTGCGATGCTCGTCGGCTTTCGCTGCCGCTTCGAGCACTACGTCTTCGTAGATCGTGATGAAAGCGTTCCTACCCTTGAGGTCGCGGTTTCGGCTTAACAGTGCCGCTGCATAGGTACTGGCCGAAACCGAGCCGTCCTTAATGGCAGCTGCAGCTTCCGTAACCGTGAGGTCGTGCAAATTTTTGGATGTATTCGTGAAATCTTTTGACATGATGGTTTTCCGTTCGTTTAAAGGAAACTTCAGTAGGCACGGTGCAGCTTATCGCCGTGCCTTAAGTTGCCGCTCGACCCGAAATGCCATATGCTTTGCTGATCGTGCCACTCTCCAAAATATACGAACGCACCCTAAACTTAGAAGAGTCGGCAGCCGGCTGGCCGAGAAGGGAAACACCTCGCGGCTTCGCAGTTTCTGGTTCGAAACTGACCGGGAGGTGACATGACGGCACTTGGCGATGAGCTCGTGGTGGCAGCCGGCGACAGCATCGATCACTGGCACGACGTCACGTGCCGAGACTATTCGGCTTCTGAATATAAACGTGAGACTGGGGAGCTCTTCAGCGCAAGCATTGCACGCAGGCAATTCGGACCGCTTTCGCTGAGTGGCGTTTCGTCGGCTGGTTTTGGCGCTGCCCGTCTTATTCGCAGCCCATCCGACATTCGCAAGGATCCGCGCGACCATTTCATGGTCTTTCTGGTGGAAGAAGGTGGCGTTAGCGTGTCGCAGGAGGGCAGGGAAATGACAGCGCGGGCCGGCGACCTGTTCCTTTACGACCAGGCGCGGCCGTTCACCCTGGAATTCCAGGAAAGTTACTCGGGCATTATGCTCAACATCCCTCGCCCGATGCTTGAAACGCGCCTACCCTCAGCCGGTCGACTTATTGCTAATCGCATTTCCGGCGAATCAAAGCTTGGCGAGTTAGCGGGAACTATTGTTCGCCAGATTATGGGGCTTGACGAGCAATTGAAGGATCCCACCATCGATCGCCTTGGTGGCTCCGCACTCGACATCCTTGCCACCACACTTGATGCACAGGCCTCGAATGAGCTTCTCCTGACATCCAGACACCACCGCCTTCTGGAGCAGGTTAAGGGCTATATGCTCGCCCATCTGCATGAGGCCGGTATGGACCTTGAGACGATTGCGCGGGCCCAGAATATGGCCCCGCGAACTCTCAACAGAGTCTTCGCGACCGAAGGCACCACGCCCATAAGATGGTTGTGGCAGCAACGCCTGAGCGCCAGCCATCTTGCGCTGACCGAGGGACGAGTAAGGAATGTTACTGAAGCGGCACTAAACTTCGGTTTTAGCGATCTTTCTCATTTCAGTCGCACATTCAAATCAGCGTTCGGGAAGTCCCCTCATGCATTGGTACGAAAATAGCCGTATTGATTGATGCGATATCAACGCCCGCGCTGACGCGGTGACCACGTTTGAATCCCAATATTGGGATTAGTTGGCCGAAAGCATTCGACAGATTGATTCGTATTCGGTGCGTGCAAATGGGGACGTCGTCTCCACCATTCTCGGCGACGATGAATGAACCTTCACGACAGATTCAAACAAAATCACGTGGTGGCTGGACGCCCGCATATGGCGGAACAACGTCAATATCATAGCTGCACACAAATTAAAAACTACGATCGACAAGACCGGGGCGAACCCTTTCACGCTTACCAAGGCGGGAGTGGTCGAAGCTAGCAAGTTTTCTCGTCGACATACAGCTCAATTTCGACAAGACGTAAGCGGTGTTTTCTCCACACTACGAAGGAAGCGTGAGGATTAGCGGTCCGCTAAAACGGCATATCGTCGTAACGCGGCGCGGCCAATGACCGCTTCACAATCTTTAGCCATTCCTTCAGTTGCTTGATGTCTTCGAATACGAGCAGGTCATGTTCAAGGGCGTGGAGGCTCTCCTGCAGCGAGAAGATATCAGAGGCAAGATTGCGCATGATGGTGCCGGGCGACACGTCGATGAAGGGTGGAATTCCGTAGCTGTGCTTGAATCCGTTCTCGACATGCAGGATTTCGTGGTCGAGTTCACCGACCTGTTCCTTTAGTATCTTGTTGTAGTGTTTCAACCGGTCTTCGCCGATGTTGTTGATGGCGCTTTGGTCGATATGTTCCAGCTCCAACTGCAACTCAAGTAATTGCAACAGGCTGTTTTTGCTATACGCCTGATTGGCCCTTTGCATGAGAGCGGTCTTCCGCTCACGTTCCTGCGGATCAGTTTCTCGATCAGGATGAAGAGCGCTGGCTAGTTTTCGGTAGACCTCGCGAATCGATAAGCTGAGCTCTGCCTGCTCCGCTTGTTCTCGTGCCTCTGCAGCGAGTTGTTTAGGGGTTTTTTTTCGTTTCGCGCGTCGTTCTTCACGAGCTTGGTTTTCGACGGCGTCTTGTTTTCGGAGCTGCTCCATTTGCGCCTGCGCGCGCTGCAGCACATCCTCGGGCGAACTCATGTCAACGTCGTCGCCTAACTCAACGCCGAGCATGGCTTCGAGCGCGAATTTCATATCATCAAACTCGGCGGCAGCTTCACTGTCAAAGTCAGATTCGCTGTAACGGTTGTAAATCGTCTTAAGTTCCGGATCATCGCTCTCGGCGACCAACTCCCCCGCCAAGTCGCTGATCAGGTCGGCAATCGTGCGCCGCTCGGATTTAGTCAGCCCCTTCATATCGTATGTTTGTTCCAGGCGATAAACGAGCTTGGTACGCAACTCGATGGAAGTTTGCTCAAGGGGCGCGAACTCGCTAAGGTATTTCCGATGGAAGGCAGGCATTGCAGCCTCCCAGGCACTCAGCCGAGCACGCCGCTTTTCGATCTGCTTGATCAGCGTGTTGAATGCCTTTTGCCCCTTCGACAGATGAGCCTTATTGTGGTCGGGAGCAATGCTGATGGCCCTGAGATTTGTCCTGGTCATAGGATGACTTCCGCTGGTCGATGCTGGAGAGCGAGCAGCCACTATTTTAACGGAGGTCGCTATAGCCGCGTTGGTTCCGCACGCGGCTATAGCGGAGCACGTGCACGTCACGATCAATGATCGACTCAGGCCGGCAGCGTGTCGAACGCCGATTGGACCCCGAGCGTAGTCTCTTCAGACGTGGGTTGTCGCAAGCTGCGTGCGTTTGGCGAAGTTAAACGGCAATAAGTCGCCGATGTCTCTTCTGCTCAGCGGGCAGATCGTACTCGATGCGCCGGCGCGGCAACTCTGCCGGCAGCGGCTTGCGCCCACGCTTGCCGCGCTCGGGCTCATCAAGCTTCGGCAATCCCGTATCGGGCAGCGCGAATGCGTCATCCGAATCATCGTCACCGAGTTCAGTCGCGGCGATCTGCTCGGCTTCGTCGAATATGCGATCCTTGAGTTTCTCGCTGCTCGGCGCGAAGCGCTTGAGCTGCGCCAGACGGAACAACTCCTCGAGTTGCCCGACGCGTTGCACAAGTTGCTGGTTGTGGGACTGAAGCTCGAGAATGCGCGCGATCAGCTCATCGGGCGAGAGCTGTTTGAGATCGTCCTCAGCGGACGGATGACTGGCGTCGATATCCGTGTCCTAAAGGATACCGACGCCGCACACCGGATGGGTTTACGTCAAAGTGTAACAATCGCGGCGGGCGTCGCGCGCGATACGCCCGGCGCGCTGCTACTGAACACGTTCAGCTCACGTGTCGGTACTGCCTTGAAGGATGACGACGCACGGCGTCGATGTCGATACCTTCAAGTAACCAGTGGAGCTGCTCGCTCGTCAATTCCATCACCGCCTGCTGTCGGCGTGGCCAGGCGAAACGGTCCGCCTCTAACCGTTTCATCATCAGCCAGAAACCCGAGCGCTCGTAAAACAGCAGCTTGATGCGGTTGGCCCGCTCGTTACGGAAGGCGAAGACCGCCCGGGCAAACGGGTCAAGCTGCATGGACTGCTCGACCAGAATAACGAGACCGTTGATCCCGTTCCTAAAATCAACCGCGTCGCGGTGCAGATAGACCCGCAGTTCAGCGTCCAGTCGGAACATCACCGCGCCCCAGCGTTTCGATCATCGCCGATACCAGCGTCGCGTCGTGGGCACCGCATTCGAGTCTGAGTGTGATGCCATTGGGCATTTCCACAGTCATGCGCGATGGTGCCAACGGGCGCTGCGCGACACGCGTGGCGTCGCGGTGCGGCGGCGGCAACTGGGGAAGTGGCGGTTGTGGGTCGGCGCAAGCAATCTCGACGACCGGAACAAAAGCTGCCGCGTCCCTTGACTCCTGCGTCGCGCCCTCGCCGCGGTACGTCTTCTCGTGCTCGCAGATCCACCGGTGCAGTAAATTTGCGTTCACCCAAGCCCTCAGCGCCATGCCCGCCACCGATACTCCGGGCTGCAGGCAAGCCTCAATCAATCTCTGCCTGTCCCGTTTGTCAAAACGCCGTTTGCCGTCCCGACCCACGCTGATGACCTTAAGCGGCAAAAAATCTGAATCTGAATCATTCTGTGTCATGGAAGGTGTCCATTGATTTTCAGTGCACACATCCTGCGCCATCTAATCTCAAGGCACCACGCGCGCTCAAATCACCGCTAACGACAAGACCATGTTGAAAAGACTGCTTCATTTTATCGCCCTACCCCAAAAGCTTTCGAATGTGCCCCTTCCGCATGGGCATGCACTTCATATGGACTTTTTCAGAACTCACTGCTGCAATGCTAAATCGACGATTCGGATATCGTACCAATTTGTTTCGAAATGGAACTCGTTACTGAACCTCTACGCCTCATCGGTTTGTATTGGGGCATGGACGTAGTCTCGCGGTTGGGAAATGAAAACATTGGAGATCTGCGAATCTGGCGCACACGTCACCGGGACAATTTTTCGGCGCACGATTTCGCGCTGGTTGAACTCATCCGCCCATCCTTAGCTTCAGCGCTCGCGCGCTCGAAAACCGGCACTACCACGCCCGAATTGCATGTGACATACGCGATTTCCGAGCACGCTGTTAAAGCATTGACCGCACGCGAACGAGAGGTGGTGTCCCTCATCGTCGAAGGACTGCTCGATAAGCAGATTGCGGAACGGCTTGGAATTTCGTTCACGACGTATGCACTCACGTGGACCGCACATTCCAGAAAATGGGAGTTGGCAATCGCGCTACGCTCATTCGGTTGGCGCGAAAGCTCGATAGCTAAAGATGGGTCTCGCCGATACTAAGCACGGGAAACTCAGCTGGCCTGCGCTGTCATTGATATGAACCGCTCGGCGCCTGTCGTTTCTTTCGGTAGTCGGTGCGAGACCGACTACCACCAAACTTTGCCGCTCAATGAGCCGTCCCATTCGACGCGACAACCGAGAGAGTCTGGCTCCAGCCACCGCCAAGCGACCGATACAACGCAACCGCTGCCAGCGCGTGCTCTCGTTTCGCCTGGTTCAGTGAGTCCGAATCCTGAAGATAGGTCTGTTGCGCCGACAGCACGTCCAAGAAATCCGTTGCACCGCCTTTGTATAACTGGTTCGCCAGCTTCAGTGACTGGTCTGACGCTCCAAGGGCGTGCGTCAGACTTTCTGTGGACTGCGTCGTGCTAACAAGATCGCTCCGGGTGTCCTCCACTTCCTTCAGCGCCTCAAGCATCGTCTGCTGAAGATCTAACTGCGATTCACGCATCTTGCTTTCGTTCTGCTGGATGTTCGCCGTGATTCGGCCGGCGTTGAAGATGGGACTTGTCGCGCTTAACGCCGCACTGAACAGATTATCGGTCAGCGTAGGCAATCCAACATAGGACGCGGCCAACAATCCGTCGCTAAGATTCAACTGGAATTTTGGGTACCGCTCGGCCCTCGATACACCCACCTCTGCGGCACGCTGCTCGACTTTGGCATAAGCCACGAGCACATCCGGACGGCGCAACAATGCTTCAGACGGCAAAGTCGTCGGCACCGCGCCATCGGGCGTAGGTACGGGGCGAGGCGCCGCCAGCACCAGTTTGTCGACCGATTCGGGCGTGCGGCCCGTATAGACGGCAATCAGGCTGAGCTCGTGCTGAATCGTCGATTGAGCACGCGGGATTCTGGCCTGCAGTTCATCCAGCTGATTTTGCGCGCGCGCGACGTCGAGCTGCGTCGACAATCCGAATTTCAGACGCTCCTGGGTGAGTTGCAAGGCATGCTGCCGAATCCCAAGGTTGTCGTTCAAAATCTGCATTTCTTTTTGCGCCCAGCGCAAATCTACGTAGGCCGATGCTGTATCCGCTGCTAGTGCAAGCCTTATCGCGTCTTCAGCATGCTGCTGCCCGACGAGTTGCGCCCGTGCCGCAAGCAAATCCAGCCGCTCGCCGCCAAACACGTCAGGCGACCAGCTCAACGCAAGCCCTACACCGCCCTCGCGTACATAACCAAGCGGAGGGGGAGCGTTTTGCCGAGTATCAGAACCCTTTGCAGTTGCGTCGAGCTCCGGCATTAAGACAGCACGCTTTTGCGTTGTGTTGGCTTGTGCCTGCTTCACCCGCTCGGCTGCTGCTTGAAGATCAAGATTACCGGTGAGTACGGAGTCGACCAGTTCTGTGAGTACCGGGTCGCCGAACTGCGACCACCAGGTTGTTGCATCGACGGCATCCTGAGGCGCCTCAACGTTCCAGTTTGTCGGCACGACGGTTTTAACCGTATCTGGCAGATTCGCATGCGTGGCTGGCTGAACGGCACATGCGGCCAACGAAAGACTAGCGAGAACTACTAACAAGTGCTTTTTCATGATTTACCTCAATGTGCATCCGGCGGAGGCGCGGCGTTCGAAATAGGGTTAGAGAACAGAAGGCTGGCTACGGCGACGACAAAACACAGTGACAGTACGAAGAATGTGTCTGAATAGGTAAGCACCAATGCTTCGCGCAAAACCAGTGAATGAAGAGTTGCGAGACCTGACTGCGTTGTGTTCAAGACGTCACCCGCCACCGCAGTCCAATGCGCGGACTGCTCAGATAAGATGGATTCCACCTGTGGGCGGCCGACGGTCACGCTTTCGTTCAGGCGCAAGTAGTGAAAGTTAAGGCGATCGTTCAACATCGTTGCGCTTACCGCAATACCGATCGCACCGCCTAGGTTTCGCATCAGATTAAACAGTCCACTTGCGGACTTCAGGCGTGACTGCGGTAACGAACCGAGCGCCATTGTCACAATCGGGGGCACCGCGAACTGCTGACCGATACCACGCAGTGCCTGTGGCAACAGCAGTTGCTGCCAGCCCCAGTCGTGCGTAAGGGGCACGTACAGATAACAGCCAAGTCCGAAGCAGATTAAGCCAAACACTAGGAGCTTGCGCATGCTGATGTATTTGGTTGCGAACGCATACGCAACCAAGGCGACCAGTTGGAATGCGCCAACCGAAAGCAACGCGATGCCTATTTGTAGCGAACTGAAGCCCCGCACCTGGCTGAGAAACTGAGGTGTGAGAAACACCGCCACAAAAATCCCGATTCCGATGATGAATGAAAGGATGCTGCCAATGCCAAAGTTGCGCACGAGGAGCGCTCGCAGATCAATAATCGGATCCTTGGCTGTTAAGGCGTGAACAAGGAACAGGAAGCCACAAATCGCAGAGATCCAGGTACAGGCAATGATGACGTGGTCGCCAAACCAGTTTTTGCGGGGACCTTCTTCGAGTACATATTCAAGGCAGCCAAGGAAACCGGACAACAACAGCATCCCCAGATAGTCGCCCTTTTTCAGCAGGGAGAGATCAGGCTTGTCGATGTGGACATACTTCGGTACCAGCGCGGCGACCAGCACACCGGGCACGACGTTCAAGTAAAACAGCCAATGCCATGACCATTGGTCCGTGATCCAGCCACCGATCACCGGTCCTATAGCGGGGGCAAGCGAGGCAAGCGCGCCGATCGTAGTTGAGGCCACAATGCGTTGCTTGCCTGGGAAAAGCACAAACGCCGTTGTAAATACCGTTGGAATCATTGCGGCGCCCATCGCGCCCTGCAAGCCACGAAACAGTATCATCGAATTAATATCCCAAGCGATGCCGCACAGCATGCTTGTGACGGTGAAGCCGACTGCTGAGGCAACGAATAGCCAACGAGTTGAAAACACCTTCGAAAGCCAGCCAGACATCGGGATCACAAGAATCTCCGTAATCAGGTAAGCGGTCTGCACCCACGACAGCTCGTCCTGGCTTGCGGACAACCCGCCACCAATATCCCGCAGTGACGAAGCGACAATCTGAATGTCCAGCGTGGCCATAAAGAATCCCAGACACATAAGCGCGAATGCAAAAACTCGCTGTTGTAGGGGCTGTGACGCAGGGTCGAGTGGTTGAAAGGTTGTCATGATATTGACCTTATTCGCTCAATGGCCGCTGGCGACTTGCGTGCCGTCTGCGAGGTGAACGTTGACAGTCGCCGACAGACCGGGGCGTAGCACGTTCTCCATGCCATGCGGCACTTCAAGGCGAATACGTACCGGGACACGCTGAACGATCTTCGTGAAGTTGCCAGTTGCATTCTCTGGAGGCAGAACGCTGAAGGTGGCGCCGGTGGCAGGAGCGAGACTTTCGACGTAACCGTGCAATGGCTGGCTCGACGCGTCGAGTTCAACGTCCGCCTTATCGCCAACGTGCATCTTCTTCAGTTGGTCTTCCTTGAAGTTGGCATCTACCCAGAGATCGGTAGAAGGCACCACGGTCAGTAGCGGAGCACCGATGTTGGCCAACATCCCGACCCGTGCCGTGCGGTTCCCGATATAACCGTCGACAGGCGAACGAATCGTTGTGTATTCGACGTTAAGTTGCGCGACTCGCTGACCCGCCAGGGCCGTGTTGACGCGTGCTTGAGCGTCATTAATCTGCGCCCCCAAAACATCCAGTTGGCGCTTTGCAGCGAGAACGGCTGCATTACTACTCTGAACAGAAGCCTGAGCCTTGGAGAAATCAGCGTCAGCGCGCTCGACGATCTGATTGGACACTGCATCGTCCTTGACGAGTTCACGATAGCGAGCCTGGTCTTGGCCGCTGCGCGTCAATTCGGCGGATGAGGCACGCACTTCCGCCTCGTGCTGATTAATCACAGCAGCCTGCAGGACCAATTGCGCCTGCAATTCCGCGACAGTAGACCTGGCACTTTCAACCTCTGCTGTCGCCTGGGCAAGCTTCGCGTCGTAGTCACGTGCATCAAGGCGAATCAGCACCTGGTTCGCTGTGACGCGCTGGTTGTCCTGTACGAAAATGTCATCTACAAAACCGTTCACTTTTGGAGCCATTACCGTGACATTGCCGCCGACATAGGCGTCGTCAGTAGATTGCACGAAGCGCAGCACGAAGTACCAGTAGCCAGACGCCGCGACAAGTGCCAGCGCAACCGCACCGTAAGCGAGGCGCATCCACGGAATGCGTCGCGTCCTGGTTGTTTCGGCGGCCGGGTTTGGATTATCAGAAATGGGGGTAGACGGACTCGACATGTTTTTACCTGTGTATATACACTTTGTTAAATGGGAAACTGGCTTAACTGCGTAGGCTATCGGCCTCATCTTTTGCTAATCTTTCGAAACTTCCCGTGTGAGACGAAACAACTCATCCCTCAGCGCAGCGGCCTGCTGCTGCCCAAACTGACGCTGAAATTCGTCGCGGGCTAGTCGCCAATAGACCATTGCTTCCTCCAGCTTGGCGTGCCCACTCGCCGTCAGCGTCAACTCCAACCGCCGCACGCCATTTCCGTTCGCCTCGTTGGCCACCAGTCCGTTCCGCTGCAAAGGCCTCAACGCTCGCACCAAGGTCGTCCGTTCCATCACCATTGCTTGCGCTAACTCGATCATTGTGAGTTTCGACCCGCGTTTGATGGTCGCAAGGATATTGAACTGGGATGACGTGACATCCGCTTGCGAGAGATATCGCTCATAAAGCTGAGAGATATGTCTGGCGGCTTGCCGAATTGCAAAGCAATCGTCGTTTTCGGGTGAGTTAGTGTGCATGTGCACAGATTAGTGGTGCGCCCCCGAAGTATCAAGCTTGCGTTTACATCTCATTGTTACCGTACTGACAAGAGTCAGCGCGATCACCGACCGGATGCGCCGGTAGTCGCAAAAGTAATTGAACTCAAAAAGAGAAATTTTGTTGCCATCTCCGGTCCGCGACGTCCCACATTATGCGGCACAATCGTCGGTGCGCGCCGGCGCGCCGCGCGTCGTATGTGTGCGCCGCGTGTTTAACGTGCGCTGTATGCACCAATTCTATGACCGGGAGCAGTCGCTCTGAGACCGCGAGTAAATTCGAAGTCCTATGAGTATCAGTAGTTGGCGATCAAATCATTTGACCCTCCAACCGGCTAATTCTTTACTCATCTATTGGAGGACGAATAATCTACTCGAGACGTCTTCGCTGAAACTTGCTGCCTCTCGTGCGCTACCGATCTGAACAACGTCGCAGTTGAAAAATCAGAACCGCCGCATCGTTATGAGCTGAAAGCGGATCGCCACGTGTGCTGATCTGCGCGAATTGGTTAAACGGTTTCTCCTCTTGTGATTGAACTGTTTCAACCGCTGCTCAGACTCTGATTGATAAGAAATGCCATCACGGATACGTGCATATACTTCTTGTCAGGGCGTGTGCGTTGCAAATATATGTTGCAAAAGGCCGTGAGATCCGCAACAGGATCGATGCACAGAGCATCCAGGAAGGCTCCGCAGGAATTTCATCACGGCATAATTTGAGCCGACGCCTTTTGCTCGATTTTTTCTAACATGATGTTGCATCCATAGATGAAGATGCAATTTGCATCCTCATCTAGTATTCAATCGCCGACCCCGTAATTCTTCTTTCGGAAGGCGCTTCGAAACGCTGGAGTCACAGTCTGTCACGGTCTCACAAGCGACCAACAGAGGTAACGGTCACGTCAACGACGCGTCGAGTGGGCAAGAACCGCGTCGGCTCCCTAGCTGACCAGTTAAACTCGTGACCGTGGATATTCCATGCTAGGGAGACGCTGATCAAAGCGCCTGTTGTTCGCACAATGAATAAAGCAGGCTGAATTTTTTTAGTTGGCTAAGGAATCCAAAGATTGTCGAGGTGAATGTCGCCGTATTCCAGCTTAACTTTCTGCATTTTTCACATACGTGACGGATTGCTCCCGTGAGTCGACAGCAGTTGCTTTTTTGCGATCACCAAATTTGCTAGTGCGAACAGACTGAACAGTTGCGCGGTGTTCTTGGCCAGACCTTTGTAGCGGACCTTGCGATGACGAAACAGGTTCTTCACGACATGAAACGGATGTTCGACCCGCGCGCGGATCTGTGCCTTAGTTCGTTCGAGTGCGACCATCAGGTCCTTCAGCGGACCTTCTTGCATCGCTTTGATCTTTCCGCGTTTGGCCGCCACGTGCCACTTCACCGTCGCGCCCATCATCTCGTCGCGTTTGTCTACGCCAAGGTAGCCCGCGTCGCCGAACGCATCTTCTTCATGCCCGTGAAGCAGCGCGTGGGCCTGCGATACATCCGACACGTTCGCCGCTGTGCCCACTACGCTATGCGTGACATCGCAGACGTCACCGACGGTAGTCCACCACAAACGAACATCGTTCACGTTAATGGCTCTCGCTCCGTCCTGTTGACCGTCTTGTTCGATCGCTGGCGATTGAACTCGCCCCGTTCAGCATCGCCGTGAACGCAGTGGTGCCTAACTTTCTCTACAGCGAGGCATGCTACCCACGCGCGACGTTTATCGACGACGCCAAGGGACGCGACTATGTCAGATCGCTGGTGCCAGCGGGTCGACTGGGACGCCCTGAGGAAATCGGTAAACTTATATGCTATCTCGCGTCAACGCAATCCCGCTTCCTCACTGGAGCAATCGTGGATTTCGCGGGCGGGTGGCCAGCGGCTCAAACCCGGCAGCGACGCAGTGACGATTGGTGCATCTCGAAGTAGAGATGTAAGTGCAGCCGAGGCTAGCGCCTCGGCAGTCCCTAGACTTGAAGCCCGTCGTATCGGCATTCGGGAAATGGTGCGTGCCGGAACGAGGGCCGGCGGTGTGCCCCGGAGCCGCGAGTGAATCCGACCCAGCATTGCGCTCTCAACCAGCACACGATGGGCGCTGGTCGTGCACAAGAGCGGCGAGTCGAGCTAACCAGTAGTGTTGCCATCGCTTCTATCCAATCCGGTTTGCGGCGTCCGATTCCCCGCTGGTCGTCGGAAGAACGCTGTCAAACTGAAAATATGAGGTTTGCTGCGAAGTTACCGCCTTGACGCCTTTGACAATTTCAGGCGCTGCGACGTAAAGAATGAACGCGCCAATGGCTACGATAACGATAAAAGTAAGAATAACCCTCAACCTCCTGATTTGACGACGTGGAGGCCCCGCAAAAAATTCGCGCAGGGCACGCAACCGCAGGGAAAGTGGTACTCGCCCCCGCGGGTTTGGTCGGCATACGTAGTAACTCCAACGCTGCCAATCTTGCTTTTTTCCCTTTCCCCCTAAGCGTGCTAACGCCCGAGCCTAGAGATTTCCGGTTTTCGTTGCTGCATCGAGAATGACGGCCGCAACGGCATCCGGATGCGCGATCAAGGTTACGTGACCTGCCCCTGGAATGACGGTAGTCGTAGCATTGATAGCCTTCGAAACAGCTTGCTGGAGCGCCGCAGGAATGATCTGATCCTGATCGCCGTAAATCCACCACGACGGCTTTGTCTTCCACGCTGCGGTGGCTATCTTGTCGGCAAAACATGAGCCCGCAAGAGGCGCCTGCACAACGGCCAGGAGGGCTTGCTCGCTAGATGATACATCCGGTGCAAACGCGCCGGATATCGCCGCTGGCGACAAACTGATGTAGCCGGCTGAGTCTTGAATTTCTTCAGACTGCCAGGATGGCGCAGGGAACGGCGCAGTGATGTCGTTTACGGACTGTCCGTCGTTAGGTGCAAATGCGGACACGTACACGAGTGCTGCAACCTTCGGGTCATTTCCTGCCTGAGTAATAACCACGCCACCGAACGAATGGCCGACCAATATCACTTTCCCACTTTGCGCGTCAATCGCCCTCGTGACTGTAGCGACGTCATCTGCAACGGAAGACCGGGGTTGCTGCACAGCAACGACTTTTAGCCCCTTCGCCTGCAAAAGAGGAATTACGCCGGACCAGCTTGAACCGTCGGCCCACGCCCCGTGAACAAGTACCACCGTCGCAGGTACAGGCGTGGGTGTTGACGCTACTGAACTACCGCAACCGGAGAGGATCGATATGCAACTCAGGCATAGAAACGCAGTGAGAAAGCTGATCATTGGACGCGACAGGATCTTCATATTTATCTCGCTAGATTGGAAATATAGATGTCGACGGATACCGCCGAGGTCATAAATTAATTGGGCTTTTCGCTGTCGCGTTTAGCAGGGACATCGAGCTTGCAGTCAGTCTGCATCTACAAGGTACTCATGCTGCAACAATGAATTCGAATAGAACAGTGTCCAAAGGTATCGAACCAATCTCGAGTTTGCGGACAACTATGAGATTTCGGTCGCGTAGATTTAAACTTTCGGAAATGGGTGCTCGCTGACGGAGATGGAACCATCTAACGCACTAAGAAAGATGACAGCGCTGAGGATGTGAAGTCTGAGCGCTTCAATTGGGTAGTTAAATTCGCACAGACTGGTCTTTCTGGATATCGGGAGAGCTCGGTCCGCGGGCAAGACGGCTTGCCCGGCACTGCAAGCGCAACAGTTCAGGTAGGACGTTCTACTACGACTTGAGACAGACCTGCTCTGCTCTCAACGAGGTTTTTGACGAAGTTTTGTGACATTGCCCCGAAGTCGGTACCCATTACGAGATTTAGATCAAGTGGATCCCGGCTCCGCACCGCATCGGATGCTCTCGCTCTTTCTATCGCCCAAGCGATGCCCGCCGTTGTTTGATCTACCCAAGATACAACCCTAAACCCCTGCCTTTCCAAAGCTTCAAGCAAGGCAATGTTGGTGAGCAGAAAACTCGTTTCCGAACTTCGGGACCACGGGACGGGAAAGTGCAAAGCACCCGCGCCGCCATCTACCACGTCATAAATAGCCAATCGGCCGCCCGGTCGCAAAACGCGAAAAATCTCGGCGTACAGTGAGTCACGATCTGCAATGTTCATCGCAACATGCTGCGTCCACGCAGCATCGAAGGTTTGCAACTTGAAAGGAAGAGACAAAGCGTTAGCACAGGTGTAAGCAACCTTTTCTGTAAGACCTGCCCTCTCGGAAAGAAATATCGCAGCGTCGACAAACTCCGCATTGAGGTCAATGCCCTGCACGTGGCAGTTGTAGGTAGAGGCGAGGTATCTTGACGGCCCGCCAAGGCCAGAACCGATGTCCAGCACCTTATCGCCCGACTTGATCGCGGCGGCCGCAGCGAGATCGACGGTAGCGGCTAATCCTCGCATATGAAACTGGTCGAGTGGTGCAAGGACTGTCTGAGACAAATGCCCGCTTCCGAGGCCAGCCGCTTCCAGCGCCGCTTCAACGCGGGCGCGAAGATTATCACCCTGATAGTGTTCGCGAATCTTTTCGGTATCGTTCAAGATGCCCTCGAAAGAAAGTATTGATGGAAAAGCGGGTGGATCTTGGTAATAAAATGCGTCATTCTGCACTCCGCTGAAGCGAGAGTAGATTTTGCACTTTACGTGCATATACTTGTATTAAATCGCGCTAAACACATTTGGCTCGCACATGACGCAACATACGACGGGACTCATTTGTTTTCTTTTGGGCACTAACCAGTAGCACTTTTTGGTCTGCGACCAATCGCCGTCGGAAGAAAGAGGCTATATCGTCGAAAACTTGTTCACCAGTACCGGTGGACGGATGGAACTCCTGCTCATACCGGATGACTGCCGTGGGGACGCCTGCAGCGATCAACTTAGTAGCATATCTTTCAGCCTCAATACGGAGCACATCGTTCTTCACGGTCGCGATGAAAGCCGGAGCGAGGCCGCCCAGCCTTACCGAAACGAGCGGTGCCGCATATGGGTGCATCCGGTGACGGACATCGGGCAGGTAAGCGCGGTATTGTCGCGCCCAGTTCGACGACTCAGGGTCCGCGGAAGAAGACACACGGCTTTCAGAGATCAACGTCATGCTCGGGTCGAGAAGAGGTGCAAGCAGCACCTGAGCCGACAACTTAAATTCCCCTCGATCTCGCACGAGCGCGCTCAGGCAAGTCGCTAGATTTCCTCCCGCCTCATAGCCCGCTACGCCGAGGCCTGCAGGTGTTATGCCTAAGGTCTTTGAATTCTGCACAGCCCACGCCAGCGCCAAGTACCCATCCTCTAGAGCGGCGGGAAATGGAAATTCGGGTGCCAGCGAATAACCTACAGACATCACTAGCGCCGGAATACGCTGGGCTATCGCGGTAGCTGTTAGCTCGCTGTCATCAACTGACCCGCTGATGAAGCCACCGCCATGGAAAAAGATAACAAGCGGAAGTTTTGTGCCTCCACTCTGGGGATCATAAACTCTAACCTTGATCTCCTTACTATATCCAACGATCCAGACGTCATCCGTCCGAAGTGGAATGCCGTGCTCGTTACCGATGTTCATTTTCAGCGTCTCCACGCATCCCGTAAAAATAGACCAAGCGCTCTTTTGCGAATATGCCCGTTCGGGTTATTCTTGAATTTGAAGCGTGAACTCCGCTCACTGCCGGTGTACCTGTGGTACGTTTTCGTAAAAGGCAGCTGCATGCTCGATAAACGCCGTAACCTTTGCCGGTAGTAGCACCCGGGTGGTGTACGCCAGGCGTATCTCGATAGTGCCGTCTACCAAGTCAAAATCCGAAAGCACTCTTACTAGAGTTCCCGCAGAAAGTTCAGACTGAACGACTGCTTCTGGAACGACCCCTAGCCCAAACCCGGCAATTACCATCTCGCGATTGAATATCACATTGTTAGACGAGATTTCGGACTTAAGCGGGACAGCGATTTCTTTGCCCCCCATCTTGAAGGTGACGATTGGGCGTCTGATATACGTCGACATCGTCACAAAATGATGCTGGTTGAGATCCGGCGGAGTGACGGGGTTCGAGTTCCTTCTTAGATATGCTGGCGTTCCCACAATGACCAGGGGGATACGCTCAAGCAGCCGTGTGACGGTGGTCTCACTGGTCAACATGTAGGGAAGGACTATTCCGAGGTCGTATCCTTCCGCCGCGAGATCAACGGGGCGCTCAATAAGCGTTACGTCCAGTGTAATCTTCGGGATTTTTGTCTTGAAACTCGCGATCAGCGGGACCAGCCGGTTGACAGTAGCGGTCGTATGCGCCACCAGACGAAGGACGCCAGTGACCTCCTTCGTCTCGCTCAGCGTGTCGGCTTCAAGCGAATCAAGGTCGTCCAGCAGCTTTGCGCATCTGTCGTAAAATCGTGCGCCCGCTTCCGTCATTGAGATCTGACGCGTGGTTCGATTGAAGAGACGAGTTCCAAGGCGTTGTTCAAGAGATGCAATTCCTCGTGAAACAACGGGTGTCGTAACTCCAAGCTTGTCAGCGGCTCGCGTGAAACTTGTCGACTCAAAGACTGAACGAAAGATGCGCAAACTATCAACGTAATCCATATTGGTCTCGTATGTTCGAGATTGCGGTGCGAGGGCCGGCCGTTCTCACGCAGAAAAAAATAGCGGTTAACGTGCGATGCGTTGCCATGTACGCCGTCTGAACGTAGCTTTCAAACCGAGCATCGGACGGTCCCATGGCGCGCGCATATGCTGGACACTTTGATGCCAGTCGAGACAACTTCTTGTATATGCGACCGCAGAATGTCTCGCTTGACGTAAATTGTGGCTTAGCCAAAGGTGGCCCATTTATCTATTCGGTCGCCGGTCCTACGAACTGTTCGCGCCAAACTCCACCGTGAGCTCCAAGCCGATCGTTACGCGACTTCAGACGCAAGAACAAAATTCGAGCGATGCTCGTCAATGAACTGTTCAACTGTAACCAGCGGTTGACCGATAATTGAGACGCCGGTGCTGTCCGTTCCTTCGAGAAGACGTTCCTGCTGGTCAATCGTCACAGCTTCAAATTGCCTGTGCATCACCTTGTTATCTTGAAATCCGAACAATTCAAGGGCCGTTGAGACCGTCACATGCTCGTACGTCAGGTTTTTACCCAACACCTTTCCCGTGAGCGCTGCGAGCTCCGCGTGGCTATATTTGACTGGCCCATGTAGCGCGTGAGCCTTGCCGGCATGCATATCAGGATTTGCGACAATTCCCGCAACAATCCGGCCAATATCGCTTGCTGCAATCGGTGCAAATCGACTTTCCTTATTGAAAGGCATCACGTATCGCCCATATTTAATCAACGGCGCAATATAAAGTAGCCATTCTGCGAAGAAAGTTATGCGTAGATGTGTTGAGGGTACGCCAGACCAGTTGAAGATTTGCTCGGACAACCAATGGTCCTGCGTTGTCTTGCTGCGCGCATGGGGACGGGATTGCTTGTGCAACATGTTAACAATCAGCTCGAGATCTTCCTCCTTGGCCGCCTGTGCGAAAAAAAACTATTCCGTCGGCGAGTGGATGGCAGAAATAGGCACGCTGCACACCTGACATCGCAAGGCGAACATCGCGCAGGTTTGAAATGTCTCCGATCGCCACTTCGATCCCTTGGCCTCGCGGGCTTCTTGCACGATCATCATCTTTTCGTACAAACGCGCGAACTTTGAAGCCTTTCTCAAGCAGGCATGGAAGCGTAGCTCTTCCTGTGTCGCCATTCGCTGCTGTAACCAAAACTGTATTCATTTCGGCAGCCTCTACGAATACTCTGCTGGAGTCATTGATCGTCTTGAATGATCACATTCATAGTGATTCACAATGCTTTCAGTGACCAGTGTTGCTTGACCCCGCAACACAGGCATCCGTCGTATTTACGCGATGCAGACGCCCCGAAAATCAAACACTTCTTTAGCTCAGGGAATTCTACTAGCGGCTGGCGAGCCCGCTGACATGCGTCGCATTCGTTGCAGACAAACAACTGAATTTGCGAACCTGAATCAGATCCTAGATCGAGATGCATTGTTGCATACACCATATAGGCGTCAAGCTGATTGTCTGGCGTCAACGACCAACTTCGGCGCCCATTCGTCGATAGCCCGTTTCCCCCGGCCAGAAACCAATTTCAAAGCTTGCCTCGACCACGAGCTTTCTCCACCTCCAGAAAAAATTGGCGAATCGACATTACCGCTCTCTGGGCAGCCCCCGCTCGATTACCATTGCTCTTCGTCAACGCTTCGACTAGCACTTTCGCTTCGTACGCGCCAATGACTGCATACGGACGCGCGGGCCCTGCCGCAGCAACTCTGACAGCATCGTTCCCACATCCCCGTGGCCGCCTTTCGGTGAGTTGCACGATCGCTCGTCAATGCGAAAGACGGTAAGACATTTCGGTCGGCCACGTTGGGGCAGTATGCCTCAACGTCATCAGCATCCAGCAGGGGCTTCCTTGACAGAAGAGCGATCTGCTCCATAAGGTTTTCAAGTTCGTGGATGTTGCCAGCCCACGAGTACGGCTCAAGGCGAGCAAGCGTTTCACTCGTCAGGGATACGTCATCATTGCTTGCCTGACTCACATTCCTTCACAGTCTCGCGGAAGAGCGCGGCGCTATACACAGTATCTATTGCCGCACCTGCGCAAGCTATTGTCTTTAAGTATGGCTGCCTTGCAGGCCGGGCGCGACGAAAGATGCACTCGGCGCGGGTGAAGTGCCCGTAGGACTGTGTAGTCAAACCTGAACGCACCGCCTCCCCTCGCCAAGTCCTCCCTGTTGACCAACGCATGGAACTCAACCCAAGCGCAGCCGAACGCTAGATCGCACCGCAAAAAATGGAAAATGAAGTGACACTGCAAAGGATTACCCAGCGCTTTTCCGACGTAGCTCGCAAAAGCTGTTGACATTTACTTGTTGCATATGCAACACTTAACTCATGAAACCACTGACCCCAACCCGAGAGATCATCCGCGATTGCCTTGCTGTGCGCGCACGGTTAATCGCACGTGCGGTGTCGTCACTCTACGACGAGGCCGTTGCAGTTCACAGCATCACGATTGCCCAGTTGAACCTGCTCGCTGCGCTAGGAGAGGTGGGTCCATGTTCTCCGCGTAAGCTCGGTGAAGTTTTGCTCTTGGAACGCTCAACAGTGTCCCGAAATCTTGATTTGCTCATGGCGAAAGGTCTTGTCGATGCAGTGTCGTCTGATGCAAAAGGTATTCGCGAGGTGAAGCTATCGTCGGAAGGTGAAAAGAAGATTGACGCGGTGCTGCCCGCCTGGCGCGCGGCACAGAAACAGGCCTGCGAGCTACTAGGGACGGACGCCGCCCGAGCACTGCGCGATGCGTCCGGAAACATATGGTCTGCACCTATTTAAATCAGCAGCCGACACAGTTGACGTTGCTTCAGGGCAACGTTTTTTTTACGATGTTTGTTGTATATACACCATTTAACAAAGATATTAACCTGCCAGAGAGAAGAACCGGACGATCAATAGAGGTGGTTTTTGTCGGCCATACCATTGGCCACTTACTTCGCGTCTACATAATGCCGACAATCTTTGCGTCCGTCCCTACGAGACAATGCAACGCAAAAGCACAGACCAGCCTCAGATTGCGGCGTGTGGCCGACGAACAGGCAGGTTGACTGAAGATCTGAATGCCAAGCAGACACAGAGCAAATGCGTGACTACCGGCACACAAGTGCTTCACGGTGATGGGAAATGCCGAGCGCGGCCTGCCTGTATTTTTCATCGGTATTGTTTTTTCTACATAGTTTTACTAACACTTTTTCCTATTTCTTCCGCTAAGGAATCCCATGACCATCGTCAAAGCTGCTGCTGTTCAAATCGCCCCGGTCCTGTATAGCCGTGAAGCAACGGTCGACAAGGTGGTTAAGAAAATTCTCGAACTCGGCAAAAAAGGGGTGCAGTTCGCCACCTTCCCCGAAACCGTTGTCCCTTACTACCCTTATTACTCGTTTGTCGAGGCACCATACAAGATGGGTGCCCAGCACTATAAGCTCATGGAGCAGGCTGTAACTGTTCCCTCGGCGTCGACTCAAGCAATTGGCGAGGCAGCTCGCCAAGCAAAGATGGTGGTCTCAATTGGTGTGAACGAGCGTGACGGCGGGACCATCTACAACACTCAGCTTCTCTTCGATGCAGACGGTACTCTGATTCAACGTCGTCGCAAGATTTCGCCGACTTATCATGAGCGTATGGTTTGGGGGTCAGGCGATGGCTCGGGACTACGGGCGGTCGATAGCGCCGTCGGCCGCATCGGACAACTTGCCTGTTGGGAGCATTACAATCCGCTGGCGCGATATGCGTTGATGGCCGATGGCGAGCAAATCCATTCGGCTATGTATCCCGGTTCATTTGCCGGTGATCTCTTCTCCGAGCAGATTTCAGTCAACATCCGCCAGCACGCGCTGGAAGCCGGCTGCTTCGTTGTAAATGCGACTGCATGGCTGGATGAAGAGCAGCAAGCCCAAATCATGAAGGATACTGGTTGCTCCATTGAACCGATCTCGAGCGGCTGCTTCACCGCGATTATTTCCCCAGATGGCGAATACATGGGTGAACCACTTCGCTCGGGAGAAGGCGAAGTGATTGCGGACCTCGATTTCTGGCAAATCGATAAGCGTAAGCGAATGATGGACTCTCGCGGCCACTATAGCCGTCCGGAATTGCTCAGCCTGCAAATCGACCGAACTTCGCATTCGCATATTCACGAACGTACTACCCAACCGATCAAGACAAACGTCGAAACGCTTGAAGAAGCAGGCAGCTGATCGCGGTCTCCAGTAGTTTTCCTTATCAGGCTCAGCGAGAAGATTTCATCAGTCGAACGTCCGACTTTCCGTTCACCAGAACAAGCGTCTGGTGAGACGAAGAAGTCAACCAACGGAAACCGCGAGCGGGCACCGCCTACCACCTTCAATCTGACAGTCTATCGTCCGACCAAGACCTGCCCAGACCGGTTCAAGCATACCAATGGACAAGTCGCTGAACCGGCACAAGGGTAGTAGCCTGTACTGTACTGATGCAGCAACGGCCAAAGGGCAACGCGGATACAAGGCCCGTTTCGCTCGTCCGTGTATCAGGCAGTTTGGCGTCGTATGCAGACGAAGCCGTGGTTCGATGCGCAATCTGATTCGAGCGACGACTAGTATTTGTTGCGCACACTTCGCCCCAAGGGATGCCGCCACTTTCGAAATCAGGCTGTCATCAAACAGTCGAAATTTTTTGTTCCTCAACTACGTGAGATCACCATGACGCGCATTCCTGCCCTTACGATCGAAACAGCTCCGGACGCATCCCGCCCTGTGCTGGAAGCAGTCAAAAGCAACTTCGGCGTTTTGCTTAACGTATTCAAGACGATGGCCCATTCGCCTGCGTTGCTCTCTGGATACGTCGAGTTTTATCTGGCAATGGAAAAGTCCTCCCTGAGCCCCAAAGAGCGCGAGACAGTGTCACTTGCCGTATCAGAAGTGAACGGCTGTGCCTACTGCATGAGCGTTCACAACATGATGGCCACGAAGGGCGGAATGACACCAGAAGACATCCGCGCCGCCCGCGACGGGAAGCTCGATCCAATCGCAGTGCTGGCGCGCCAGATCGCCTTGACACGCGGCCAAGTGACTGACGAGGATTTGGCGACTGCACGAGCCGCTGGCCTCACCGATGCAAAGATTGTTGAAGTGATTGGCGACGTCGCACTGATGACCGTAACGAATCTGCTGAACAACGTCGCAAAGACAACGCTTGAGCTTCCGCCGGCGTTGTAATCAGGAAACCGAACCTAGGAGGTGTTCGCGCGCGCGCATCTCCCATTGACTCGAATTTAAAAAACGGGGCGCCATGTGATCAACTTCATATATGCAGAGCTGACGCTCGTGACCGTGGTCTGTGTAGTCTGTGTGATTTTCTGGCTGAACCATGGGTTGGCACGGTCGTCTGGAGACGGCAAAAGAAAGAGCATAGTCACAGCTGTTCTGATTGCGCTGTGCGTATGGTTGATTGTCACCGGTGCTCTGGCTCACGCTGGCGTTCTAGCCGTCTGGAATGCCCGCCCGCCCCGTCTACCAGCCATCCCGCTGCTGGCGTTGATTACAATCATTCTGGTAAATCGGGTTGACGGATTTCGGAAATTGCTTGACGCAACTCCTCGTCATTGGCCTGTCGCAATGCAGACCTTTCGCGTAGGAGTGGAGTTCGCCTTCTGGGGCCTTTATGCATCTGGAGGAGCACCCGAACAGGTTACGTTCGAGGGCCGCAATTTCGACGTGATTGTTGGACTGACCGCGCCGTTCGTCGCGTTCGCCATCGCCAGGTTAAATCTGAAGCCGGGCGTCGTCATCGCTTGGAATGTGCTTGGCATCCTGATCCTATCCAACACGATAGTAACCACGTTGAGTTCGATGCCTGGTCCGCTGCATATTAATTGGCCCGGCATGCCCTTCACAGCCTTTGCCGCATGGCCGTTCGTCTGGGTTCCGGCATTCCTCGCCCCCCTTGCTATCTTTATCCACGTGTTCTCCATTCGTCAGAATGCGCTCCTGATCTGGAGCAAAAGGCCGAGTGCTACGTTCCTCAGCTAGCGGAATCCAGGATTTGCTACTAGTACCGATTTCATAACGCGGTTGATTGCGCCAACTGAGCGATCAACCAATCGACTTTGAGCCCTGCCGCATCTTCGCTTCGGGCGATTGTTTCGTCTAAAAAGTGCCGGTCTTTCCTGACGATGCACGGGACCGGTGCGGAGCAGTTTTCGAGCGTTGTCTACGTCGTCTTTCAACACCGCCAGCACCGTCAAAAGACACTGTCGGACCGTCCAATCAAAAGCCAATTTCAGAGGTCACTATGAGCTTTCTTGAAACTCTTAAAGAACGCAACGAAGCATTCGCCAAGGACCAGTTTTCGCCTGATTTGAAGATCATGCCTACGATGAAAACGGTGATCATTGGCTGCGTCGACCCACGCGTGGACCCCGTCGACATTTTTCAACTGAAGCCAGGCGAGACTGTGGTGGTTCGCAATGTAGGCGGTCGCATCGATATGGCCACGCTGCAGACCATGGCTATCGTTCGCTCGGTTGCGACGGCGAACGGCAAAGAAGTCGGCCCGGGTTGGAACTTAATCGTACTGCATCACACGGACTGCGGAATCGTCCCCTGCCATCACCACGCACCCGCCTTGCTCGAAAAGTACTTTAATGTGACGAAGGAAGGGCTTGACGCGATGGAGATCGATGACCCGTACAAGGCGGTTGCCGTTGACGTCGCCAAATTGAAGGCCAACCCCAATCTGCCTGGCGAATTCATTGTCTCGGGACTTGTCTATGACGTCGCGACTGGACGTATCGATACAGTGGTGCCCCCGAGCCTTTTGCGCGAAGCGTCCGTGTAAAGATCAGTCACGGCCTGTCGTTTTTAAATGATACGTGGCGCTAGGAAGAATCCGCTTCAGAAAAATGCCCGCTCGTCCCTAGCAGTTGTAACGCTGTTAGATATGTTTCCGGTTACCTCTTAAGATCGAATACAAGGGATGCAACCTCGACATCCGGAGATCAGCCGAAATGACTCGCGACACGATCGAGCAAGATTTCAGATGCTTCATCTACCGATGCGCTGCCTGCACATTTGATGAGGTTCACTATGAATGACCGGTCAGACTCGACTCACGCGGACGCTAGTGTTGCGGTGGGCCCAGGAAATCCTAGACGCACGCGTTGGGTGGGCAAGGCTGTTGTGCTGACCGCGGTTGTTGCAGTATCGGCAACGACGTACTACTTACAATCGTCCAATGCCGCGACAGTCGTCGCGCCCCCACCTCCGTCGGTCGCAATCAGTGCGCCGCTTCAGCGCGACATCGAGAGTCGACTAGGCTTTCTCGGTCAATTTTCGGCGGTTGATCGTGTTGAGATCCGAGCTCAGGTCGGTGGCACGTTAATGCAAATTCGTTTCAAAGACGGCGAGATCGTCCATAAAGGCGATCTGCTGTTCGAGATTGACCCCGAGCCTTATCAAATCAAGATGAGTGAAGCGGTTGCGTCGTTAGAGTCTGCTAAAGCGCGTATGACCTTGGCCACACGTCAACTAATCCGTGCTCAAGAACTTCAGCGCTCGGAGGCCGGCACGGTCGAAAATGTCGATCAAACCGCCGCGGAGCGAAGCGCCGCACAAGCATCGCTGGACGACGCGAACGCCAAGGTTCGCGACGCAAAGTTCGATTTGGATAGATGTCGCATCTACGCGCCATTCAGCGGCCGAATGGGCACGCACCTTATTTCAATCGGTAATCTCATTTCAGGCAGCCGCGCTGCCAGTAGCCCTACGACCCTGCTCGCGACGATCGTTTCGCTCGACCCGATGTACCTCGATTTCGACATGAGCGAAAACGACTTTGCTGTATTTCAGAACGTACGGGCAAAACAAAAAGGTTCACAGGCGCACATGGTGAATATCTCGCCAACAGGCGACGAAGGTTTTTCGCGAGAAGGTGTCCTCAACTTCGTCGACAATTCTCTAGACCGTTCAAGTGGAACGATACATGCGCGGGCGGTCATTCCAAACAGTGACTTTTCGCTGACCCCTGGAGGATTCGCACGCATTCGACTAGCGGTGACAACACCGCAACCGGCTTTACTCATTCCTGACATAGCGGTCCTCGCTGATCAAACGGATCGCATGGTGTACGTTGTTGGCGGAGATGATGTCGCCACCCCGAGAAAGGTAGAAGTTGGCGATCTTCGTGGCGGCCTAAGAGTCATCCGATCCGGCCTCGCGCCGACTGATAAGGTGATCATCGATGGTATTCCCACAGTCCACCCGGGCGCGAAGGTCTCGCCGCACGACGGATCGATTCAGTTTCAATCCGAAGCGGCACCCCAGGGGACGAAGTCGTGAAAATGACTCATTTCTTTATTGAGCATCCGCGCTTCGCAGCGGTGCTAAATATTTTTGCAGTTTTCATCGGCCTAGTGTCAATGGCGTCTTTGCCAGTGGCCCAGTATCCGAACATCGTCCCCACGACAATCCAAATCTCGACCTCGTATCCTGGTGCGTCAGCCGATACTATCGCGCGCACAGTCGCAACGCCTATCGAGCAGTCCGTCAACGGCGTTGAGAGCATGGACTACATCACAAGCCAGTCGACGGGCAACGGACAGCTGACCATCACAATCATTTTTAAGGTCGGAACGAACCCGGACACGGCACTCCTGCTCACTCGTAGTCGCGTGGAAGACGTGCTGTCTCGTTTGCCTCAGGACGTCCAGTTACAAGGCGTTCAGGTAAAAAAGACGATTCAGGCGCTTCTTCTCGGGGTACACGTCTATTCGCCGGACGGTTCCCGCAGCACGGAATATCTGTCTAACTACATGCTCAAGATTCGCGATCAGATCGCGCGTTTGCCCGGGGTGTCGGATTTTCAAATGTACGGCGAACGGCAGTACGCCATGCGTATTTGGATTGATCCCGACAAAGCATCGTCCTACAACATCACTGCCTCTGACATATTGAGCGCACTTCGCGCGCAAAACGCCCCGATTTCAGCGGGCGTGCTCAATCAGCCTCCAATCTCGAGCAATGGGGCGTACGAGATCAACGTTGAAGCCCTTGGTCGCCTTACTACGCCCGAGGAATTCAGCGATGTAATTATCAAATCTGATCCGCAGGGACGAGTCACACGAGTTCGAGATATCGGTCGTGTCGAACTGGGCTCCGTAGACTACGGCTCTATAGCTTACGCCGATCGGTATCCTGCCGCTCCGTGGTTCGTCATTGCTACGCCTAATGCGAATGTAGTGCAGGTGGAGAGCGCGGTCTGGGACAAGATGGCTGAATTGAAGAAGCAGTTCCCGTCGGGAGTGGACTACATCAAGATTTACGACCCGACAACCTTCGTCGGACAGTCAATTAAGGAAGTCATCAAGACTATCGTTATCGCGATTCTCCTCGTAGTGGGTGTGGTCTATCTGTTTCTTCAGAGCTGGCGCAGCACGATCATCCCGGTGGTGGCTATTCCGGTGTCTTTGATTGGGACGTTCACGATCTTGGCACTCTTTGGTGCATCAATCAACAATTTATCTTTATTTGGACTGGTTCTGGCGGTGGGCATCGTGGTTGATGATGCCATCGTGGTGGTTGAAAACGTTGAACGGAACATGGCGCTCGGGATGACTCCCCGAGAGGCCGCACATCAGACGATGAATGAGGTGTCGACTGCACTTATCGCCATCGCATTAACGCTTTGCGCTGTATTTGGCCCAGCGGCATTGATGCCCGGGATCTCCGGCCTTTTTTTCAAACAGTTCGCTATCACCATCGCGGCATCAACTGTAATTTCATGCTTTGTCTCCCTCACCTTGAGCCCTGCGCTGTGCGCGATTCTGCTGAAAGAGCATCAGAAGGAAGAGAAGCCAGCGGGGGCGACGGCAATTCGCCGCTTCCACGACGCCATCTTCGGTAGGTTCAACGTGTCGTTCGAGTGGCTTTCCCATCGGTACGGTCAGCTTACTGGCCGTTTTGTCCGAGCTACGACCGTAATGTTGATCGTCTACGCCGGGTTGATTGCCGCAACAGCCTTTCAAATGTCCCGGATGCCGACCGGGTTCATACCAGACCAGGACATCGGCTATCAAGCCATCATTACGCTGCTGCCACCAGGTTCGAGCCTGGAGCGCACGGACGCAGTCGTTCGCGCAGTGACCGATATCGCTCTGAAAACGAAAGGCCTCAAACATACGTCCCCTGTGACCGGTTTTGACGTTACGACCGGCACCGTCGCGCCCAACGTTGGCACCATTTTTACAGCCCTGCCATCGCTATATGGAGAACACGTCAAGGGAGTGAACGCCGCAACCATGTTGGTCGCACTCCGTAAGCGTCTGTCTGTTATCAAAGACGCCGTCGTCATCGTAATAAATCCCCCTCCTGTTCAGGGTCTGGGGGCTGCTGGCGGCTTCAAACTGATGCTAGAGGACCGAGCCGGTCTCGGTCCGCAAGCGCTTGCGCAGGCAGCAAATACGTTGGTTGCGGCCGCCAACAAGGACAAGGCATTTGGGGGCGTATTCACGCTCTTCAACGCAGGTGCACCGTCCGTTTATGCAGATATCGATCGTCTGAAGGCTGAGAAAGTTGGACTCACGCCGTCGGACGTTTTTGCCGCAATGGAAGTCTATTTGGGCTCGCAGTATGTGAACGACTTCAACTATCTGGGCCGCACCTACCAAGTACGAGTTCAAGGTGACCAGGCATTCCGCAGAACGCCTGAAGATCTTGGACGGCTCAAGGCGCGTAACGTGGCTGGAGTGATGGTGCCCATCAGTACAGTCACGACCTTCAAGCAAAACACCATGCCCTACCGCATACCGCGGTACAACCTTTATCCAGCGGCCGAAGTCATGGGTTCAGCCGCATTGGGTGTATCTTCGGGTGAAGCGATCAAACGCATGGGAGAACTGGCCAATCAGGTGCTTCCGAACGGTATTGCGTTCGAATGGACTGATCTTGCGCACCAGCAGGAAGAACAAGCTCTTTCTCCGCTTGTGATCTTCGCTGCCTCGGCGATTTTCGTGTTCCTTGTGCTGGCCGCGCAGTACGAAAGCTGGAAAACCCCACTCGCGATTGTCATGATCGTACCAATGTGTCTTCTTGCGGCAGCAATCGGTCTTAACATCCGAGGTATGCCGATTGATATCCTGGCACAGATTGGGTTTGTAGTGCTCGTTGGACTCGCAGCGAAGAACGCAATTCTTATTGTTGAATTTGCAAGACAGCGCCAGGAAGAAGACGGGGTGGGCGCCGAGGAAGCGGCGACGCACGCCGCTCATGTACGGCTGCGCCCGATCCTGATGACCTCGTTCGCCTTTATTTTCGGTGTCGCACCGCTTGCCATAGCCAGCGGCGCCGGCGCAGAAATGCGGCAGTCGCTTGGGACGACGGTGTTTTTCGGCATGCTCGGTGTGACAATCTTCGGCTTGGCGTTCACTCCAGCGTTCTACGCCTTCGTTCGCAAACTCGGCCTACGGACTCCAATTTCCGCGCCTCAACGGTTGGGTACCGGAGACGTCAAATGAATCGCTTTGTCTCCAGAACGCCTAAAGCGATCATCAGCGGTTGGATTGTAAGCGCGGCCCTTGCTGGCTGCGCAGTCGGTCCGGACTACGTCGCTCCCAAGACGGAAATGACCCCTTTCCACAATAACGAAGCGGTGGCAAACCGGCAGACGACATTGCCCGCACCTAAACTTGACGCCTGGTGGACAGGATTCAATGATCCGATGCTGGAAAAGATTGTGAAGCGCGCCCTGAACCAGAATCTCGATCTTCAGGCGTCTATCGCGCGCGTCGCGCAATCTCGGGCAGCCGCACAAGCTGCCGGCGCGGCCCTGCTTCCGACGATTGAAGCTAACACCTCATACACGGCTGAGCACCAAAGTACGCAGAGTCCGCTTGGCACACTGGCGAGCGCTTTCCCCAATTATAGCCGAGACCAAAAGGAGTACGTTGCTGGTGCGACCGCTAGCTGGGAGATCGATCTGGCTGGCGGCCTGAGACGCGCGCATTCAGCGGCCCGCGATGAAGAGCAGGCAGCCGAAGCAAATCAACTTGGAACGCGTATCACGGTTGCTGCTGACGCTGCCGATGCATATCTCCAGATACGGGGCTTACAGATGCGCCTAGCAGTCGCGCAGAATCAGATCGAAACTGACGGGCATCTTCTCGAGCTCGTGCAAGCGCGCGTGCGGGCGGGCGCAGCCACTCCACGCGAAGTCGCGCAAGCCGAGGCGTTGCTTCGCCAGGCACGTGCAAGTATCCCACTCTTACGCATCGATCTGGAGGCGCAATTAAACCGTCTCGACGTCTTGATGGGTGCACAATCGGGAACGTATGCCGCCGAGCTCAGCACCAATGCCGGCGCGATTCCTGACATCCCAGCCATCGGCGCAAGCGACCAACCCATCGACGTTCTGCGCCGACGTCCAGACATCATTGCGGCGGAGCGTCATCTCGCGGCTACAAGCGAAGAAATTGGCGTAGCTATATCCGATTATTATCCGAAGATTTCGCTTTCGGGCGCGCTTGGATTTGACAGTATTACGAGTAATCACTTTCTCAGTGCGAAATCTTTCCAACCGATTGGCACCGGCGCACTCCAGTGGCGTTTGTTCGATTTCGGTAAGGTCGATGCTGATGTGAAGCAAGCACGTGGAGCAAACGCCGAAGCACTAGCGCAATTTAGGCAAGCGGCACTTAAAGCTACCGAGGACGTTGAGGATGCATTCATCACGCTCTCGCAAACGGAACTACGCGTACGAGAATTGGAACAGGAGGTATCGGCTCTAACCCGGGCGCGAGACCTGTCAGAAAAAGCTTACCGCGCGGGCTCGATCACGCTGACCGATGTGCTTGATGCCGACCGACAACTTCTTGGATCGCGCGACGATCTCGATGCGACACGAGCCGATGCAGCTAGAGCAGCTGTTCGGACTTTCCGCGCGTTGGGCGGTGGATGGGATGCGCCGGAGCAACTCGCCACAACAAATTAGGCCGTCAGTACCGCAAGATGAGCGGTCGTATACCGACAATCAAGCCTCATCTTGCCGGCTGAGCGCCTTAGCCCTTTAACCAAAATGTCCAACTGATTGGCGACGCAGACTCGCTAGGACTCGGCTCGGCGTAGATCGACTTATCGCCACCGTATCGATAGAGCGAGACAACTCGATTGACTGCAAACGCTTTGGTGTTGCGCTTCAGTTTTGAGCCCGCCAGGCGTCATCGGTATCTGGCTCGTAATGTTTTTGCAATTGGCTCGACCGCAAGCGGCTGAACGACGCTTTTAACCAGTAAAAGCCGCCCGCTGGCGAAAAATTCGGCGCAACGTAACGCCCAAGTTCATGAAATCGTGTTTCCAGCGAGAAGCACCAGGTAGTGCCCAGTGATCGCGTTAAATCAACTGAAACGTTGACTGCGAACTGCAGGAGGTAGCGGATGTTTTTCCGTGGAAAAAGACGGAGTGCTGGGCGTGTTATTGCCGCTAGACATTTTAGCCCAGGTTTGAATTTGCCCAACTGGATCTGGACTTTCAATCACGTCGTATCCGGCGCTGGTCAACCGATACTCTGCTGGCGTGGTGCATTCGGTCACCATCCCCATATCCTTAAGCAATGCCAAATGGAGTCTCACCTCGGACCAATTGTGCCCCTCTTTTTCGCCCGCGCCTTTCTCGATGTCCTTACAGCATTGCGTCGGCTTGTCATCGTCTTGCATGAAGGAAAGGATACTGATGAGAAGTTCGGTGTTTCTACGCATTTTGACCTCCACGAATAGTTCAAGCTTGATACAAGATATCAGTCCTGCGACAAAACAGCATCGAAACAAAGCGATCCGAAGCGGTGTACGGAATTCGCTCGACATCTACAGGAACGTGGCGAACAAATGTCACTTGATAGGGTTACACGGCAAGGAGGTTGCCGCGGGAAAGGCGTTTTTTGCGCGCAGCTTGTCCGCCCTCAATGCAATCTTAGCTACCTTCGCCTTTGGGTCTGCAACGGGCGCCTCAAACACGACCGCGTTTGATCGGAGTTCGTCAGTTGTATGTTGATCTTTCACTCACACCGGCATTGATGCTCGTTCGGTCCTAGCCACCTGCCCTTACGTAAACGCCGCCCTAAGCAATTCCTTAGATTAGCAGACCATTGACATCCCGGGTTAAATGAGCATCCGGGACGCAGGTGCAAACGGTGATCTGATGTAAGCGGCGGAGGTAAAATGAGGTCGGCCGAACATCGCGCCGGCAGCCGACCGACTCAAACTTACACGACATTCCTGCGCGCAGTCTCATCAATACCTAGCCTGGTTGGAAGCGGCTGAGGTTCGCCTTGACATATTCTCCCACAGTCACCGGGGCGCGTCCGGTTAGCCGCTGAACAACGTCGTTTGTTCCGGCAAACACACCCGCGTTGTAGTCGCGGTACACATTTACGATATGTTGAATGAAGTACGGTGTCATTCCGACCTGCGCGAGGCGTGCTTCGAATGCGTCGAAGCTTTCGTTCTCGTAGGTCATCTTCCGCCCAAGCGCTTCGCCAACCGCCGCTGCAAGCTCTGCATGGTTCACCTCGGCGGCGCCGAACAGATTGTAGGTCTTCCCCGCATGGTCGGCCGGATTCAGCAAAGTGTTCGCGATAACCCGCCCTTGATCTTCAGCGGCAATAGGGGCGTGCCTACCTTCGCCTGCCGGCACTTTCAGCAAATCGTGGTTTGCGATAAGCGGAAGTTGGAATCCGTACATAAGCCATTCCATAAAGAATGTCGGGCGCAAATGCGTTACCGGAATTCCAGCCCAGTCAAATATGCGTTCGCCATACCAATGGGACAGTGCTGCATAGCTAACTGCGTCTGGTCGCGCTGATATTTGAGACATATTAACGATTGAGCGCAACTTGACCTGCTTCGCCGCCTCCGCGAAATAGGCCGAGGCATCGGCCAGTTTTCCATGATGAATGGGGTAGACAAAGTACGCGCCAGTTGCACCGTCAACCGCTCTACGAACTGCCTGCGGATCGAGAAGGTCACCCAGTACCACGTCCACACCCGACGCCTTAAGTTTTTCCGCCCGCTCGTCCTGACTGTGTACCATGGCCCGTACCGCGGCACCTTTTGCCAGCAACTCTGCGATTGCATGCCCGCCGGTTGCGCCGGTAGCACCGGTAATCAAAAACAGTTCGCCACTCATATTTCAGATCCTGATTTGGATTAGTCACTATTTGCGCAGACCGCCGTTAAGAGTAAGCGCGACAGTCTGGAAAATAGGGATTTGCTCGAGGTAAACGTAGCTGGCATGTATGCAGGTATGAGTCGTCCATACTCGCGATGTCTCGCGTCTTAGCTGGAGAACACGTCGCGCGACATCGTCCAAAATTCTCCTGGAAAGAGTTGGCCGCAAAACCCGAGCTGTAATAACTCCAAGGCCCCGCGAGGGCGTTGTTGCGTAAATCGAGCATGAAGACACAACGTCTCCTGTGATCTTAAATTCAAGCAATGCGAACGGACTGAGGGCGTGCAAGTACCGCCATTCGGTTCACGACGCCGACGCGGATCGCCATCTCGGTCGCTTGCGAACCGATGCGGCGCGACCACAGACGATTACCCGTAAGTATCTTAAAGCGGTACATCGTGTTCTCGACGAGCGAACGCCGGTGATAGCCGCTGCGCTTCTTCCATTCGCCTCGACCGTCTCGCACGATGTCTCCGATCGCCTCGTTGCGCCAGCTTGCGCCGGGCGTGCACTCAGGCCAGGGCTTTGCCCCTTCGCGCGGTGGAATCGAGGGCGCGGCGCCGCGCGCTGCAATCGCTGCATGGCAGCGCTTCGTATCGTACGCACCGTCACCGCCGATCGTCTCGATAGGTTCGTCTGCGGGGATCTGGTCCAGCAGCCCGGGCAATACGCTCGCGTCATCGACATCCTGATGCGTCATCAGTGCCGCGCGCACCTGACCGGTCTTCGCGTCCAGTCCCAGATGGACCTTACGCCAGGTGCGCCGCTTCGAATAGCCGTGCTTGCGAACCTTCCATTCACCTTCGCCGTAGAGCTTGACGCCCGTGCTGTCCACGACCAGATGCAGCGGTTCACCACTGGGTGTGACGGGTAGCGCCACCTTCAGATCCTGCGCGCGCCGGCTCAGTGTCGTGTAGTTCGGCACAGGGAGCTCGGCGAACGCAAGCTCCCGCAGACTTTGCGCGAAGCCCTGGGCGGCTCGCAACGTCAAGTGGTACACCTGCTTGAGCGTGAGCAGTGCCTGAATAAGTGCATCCGAGTAGACGTGCGGCCTGCCGCGCACCACGGGTTCCGCTTCGCTTACCATCGTCAATGCGCTCTCATTGATCCACATAGTCACGCTGCCTCGTGCGATCAGCCCCGCGTTGTACTCCGACCAATTCCTGACGCGATAGACCCCTTTGGGCTCGCAGCTGTTGCGTTCGTCCTTGCGCATCTTCCCGCCAAATATCGAGAATCTACGCAGTTCCACAAAGAGTTAACAGAGGTGCCGCCCCGACCGTTGCGCGTAAACGTCACGCCTCCGCGCGACAACCGGATTAATGCAACAACGCCCCCCCGCGAGTACATTGCCACGAACTGACTATGTTGTCCGTCGCACGGCTGCGCAATCGTCCTTAGGTATGGCCTATGCCCCGCCGTGAGTATTTGTCCTATCCCAGACACCCCTATCCAATATTGACCGTCTACGTTGCATATGCAAATACGCCTATCTGTCCTCGCATAGTCAGTTTGCTAATCTACTGGTTCGATCGTATTGCGTGCGCAGAGTTATGCGGCGCTGCCGAAAACCGGTCAAAGGCATATTTAGTTCGTGAAAAATCCGGTCAAATACGTGCTTATACTCTCACTTCTACTCGAAACAAGCTGGTAACACGAGCGGTGTGGCGCTGGCGGCCTGTCATAGTTTGAACGCACTGTCGACTTGGCCACGGCTACACGTCGCTTGCTTAGTTCAGTTCATTCAAAGGTTGGCCGAAATCGTGGAGCACTTTACCCCTGCTCAGCAATCGCGTGACATAAGGTTTAAGCAGGTAGCATGCGTGCGACGTCTTCAGATGCCGTTCACGCAACCGACCGGGGCGGCTTCTGCTCGGTAGATATAAAACCCATTGTTCGCCAGCAAAAACGCGGCTCCGGTGCGTTGCAAATCCTGCCATTCCGCAATTCGGATGCAGTCGGACGCGGATCGCATGCTGTACATAGGTTGATGCAGGCGGAGTCGTTTAACAAGATAGGAAATTCGATTATGGACGCAACAACCTCACCCGCCAACAAGCGAGCGATTCTCTTTGTCGTCTCAACGGTCTCATCACTTGTAATGCTTGACTCAAACATCGTCGCGGTCGCACTACCTACGATTTCACGATCGTTGAATGCGGACTTCGGTGAAGTCCAGTGGGTTATCACAGCATATGTCCTTCCATTTGCGGCTCTGTTGCTTCCGGCCGGTTCGTTTAGTGACAAAGTTGGCAGACGCCTCGCCGCTGTAGTGGGCATGGCCATTTTTGCGCTGGCATCGCTGTTCTGCGGATTGGCTAAAGTGCCGCTGGTACTAGACCTGGCAAGAGCAGTGCAAGGTGTCGGAGCCAGCCTGGTCATGACCTCTTCGTTGGCGTTGATCAACCACATTTTCCAAGGTGGCGAGCGGGCGAAGGCATTTGCGTTCTGGGGGTCCAGTCTAGGTATCGCAATCACGTGTGGCCCAATAATCGGGGGTGTGATTTCCAGTGTCTTCGGCTGGCAGTGGGCCTTCCTCATCAACATCCCAATCTGCGTCGCACTTATCGCCGGGATTCTGAAGCTTGTCCCGGAG
This sequence comes from Burkholderia sp. PAMC 26561, assembly GCF_001557535.2. Taxonomy (NCBI): domain Bacteria; kingdom Pseudomonadati; phylum Pseudomonadota; class Betaproteobacteria; order Burkholderiales; family Burkholderiaceae; genus Burkholderia; species Burkholderia sp. PAMC 26561. The sequence goes on along the minus strand of NZ_CP014309.1, from coordinate 438,529 downwards.
TCTCGCGACCCTGACGCGAAGGGACTGGACTATATTGGCATCGGGACGTTTAGTAGCGGCCTCTTTCTTTTGACGTGGGCAGTGATCGACGGTAACGCGGTTGGATGGTTGACCACGACGGTGCTCCTGCGCCTGGTTTTTGGCATCGCGCTACTTATCTCGTTTATTGTTGTAGAAAAGAACGTCTCGCGACCGATGTTCGATCTGGCGCTGTTCCGGTCCAAATCATTCGTCGGCGCTGCGTTCGCAATGATGGGTTACGCGGCCGGCGCTCAGGTCTTGATCTTCTACCTCCCGCTCTATCTGCAAAACGCGTTCGGCCTGTCACCGATGAGAGCCGGCATCTCGATGCTGCCATTCGCGCTTCCGATGTTTCTCGTTCCACGCCTGCTTGCCCGATTTCACTGGTCGCAACGGTTCTCTCTGGGGCTAGGCCTCACCATTACTGCGACTGCCGACCTTGCATTGGCATTGCTTGCCCATCTAGATGTTTCTTACACGCCGTTCGCGATCGGTATGCTGGCGGCAGGTATCGGTGCTGGGATTTTGAACGGCGAGACGGCCAAGGCCATGCAGGGTGCTATTCCGGCAAGTCGGGCGGGGATGGGTTCCGGTATCGGAGGTACAACGCGATTCACCGTGTTGCTGTTTGGTGTCGCGGCCCTTGGCGCTATCCTGGTAGTAAAGGCAACTAAACGTTTTGCGCCTCTCGCACAGCAACTGGGTATTGAGCCCTTGCGCGCAGCTGAGATATCGAAGCGGTTCTCTGCCGGCGACGCCGCTGCTGCGTTACATGCTATCCCCGACGATTTGAAAGTCTCCGTCGGCAATGCATTGCGCGAAGCCTTCCAGTCAGGTTTTGCGTATGCGGCCATTGCCGCCGCCGCCGTTGCAATTACATCGCTATTGCTGACGTTAGCTTTCTATTCGCGAGATCCGGCGCAAGCCCCTGTTGGAGATGACGAGGCTATGTTTGTTGCTGGCGAATGATTCGACGCAGGCCTAGGAGCGCATGAAACCTTTTGGGGTTTGCGCCCGTGTGCCCGCGGGACAACTCCAGCGCCACACCCCAAGAGAGTAGGCCAGACCGACCACAGCAGCTAACCGCGCAGAGATTCGGCAAGGTCACTCGAACTAAAACGACTGCTCCGCGACGCCACAGTTCGTCAGTTCAAAAATTTTTATGAATTCGGCCTAATACCTACCTAAGGATATCTTGTCGAGCGATGACTACTTGCGCATAGTGAACGAACGGTAGTCCACACCTGTCAGTTCTGCGCTGGACAACCTGCATCGCACCTATAGTGCGGCGATTGAACTATCCCACGCCCGCGACAAGTCGGTAATGCCGGTGCACGCCCTCACCTTGTGACTTTTAATGACGAAGTTCACACGTCACTAAAGCGATTAGTTTAATGCTATCAAGTATCCGCCCAGCGGCCAAGGCTACGCAATCTGTGAGGACGTAAGCATGTTGAACGAGCTAGAAGAAGCAAGCCCCTGGATCCAGACGATTGAGGCGCTACGCACCGTCTCCAGCGAGAATGGAGTACGATCGAAGAAGCCGGTCGCAAATGCAAAGTCTGCCTTCGATTCTACGTGTCCCCGGTCCAAGAACTACGTAGTTCGAGTCACCGACCGTACTTCGCCCACCACGGTAACAGTCGAGTGGTGCGATCCAACTGTTGCGCACTATGGCGCGCAACTCTGGCGACTTGGGTCGGCTCGCGCGTCTGGTTCGTGTGCTGTAAGCGGGGCAACAATCGCTCGGGGGGAAGCGGTCTACCGCCCTTCTATTGGACGTTTCCCCCCGCAAAATCGCAACGCGATGATACTTGCCTCGACGATAGACAAGATGATGGGCGTCGAGTCGACGTAGCCCGCTGAGACGCCGAGCGGGAAAAATTTGAGCTGGTTGGTGGACCTCGCCATTTTCTACGCGACCGCCGGTGCTCCCACAACTTCCGCCAAGCTATGAAAGCGCCGTCCGGCATCGCATACAAATGTCGACATCAAACGGTGCCGCGATACTAAAAAATCCTGTGTCAGCGCGTCGTAACTCGTCAACGGACCCGCGTTGGCATATGCGTGTCAGGATCCGTTGAATGGACCAGCACTGCCCTCTTGCAAACTTCCCCCCGCTAACCGGAGTTCGTCGCTCATATCATCTTCACTTTGATCTGTTGCACTGAAAGCAGTTAATACGCGCAATGTCGTTTCAAATTCCGAGGCGCTTACATCGCCCAACATTCTCGAATGCAACGCGATTATCCGCTGCTCCATTTCCACGGCAGCGGTGCGGCCGCGATCCGTCAAAGAGACAATCTTGGCCCGCTTATCCTCCGGATCGGAAACGCGCCGAACAAGTCCTGCATCACAAAGTTGGTCCAGCAAACGCACGAGCGATGCGCCTTCAATCCCCACGTGCTCAGCCAGAGTTGTCTGACGCACCGCCACATCCAGTCTTTAGGCCGCTAACAATGCGGCCGCACAAGCCTCTGAAACATTGAATTCCTTAGCACAGCGGCGCAAGTTCGGCGCCAGCGGCGAGCAGCCAAAATCAATGCACTACTTACGTTGCGATGTAATGTCGTTAGCTCCCCCATACGGCCTAATAACAATGTTAGATGGGTGGGCAAGCTGCTGTGCTTCTTTTATTTGCAGCCTGTGTAAATTCATCGCTATGCTTTTTCATTTCTTACATTGTTAGCAGCATCCATCAAGGTCCTTGTGCTTTGGCGCTCAGAGCGCTAACTATGAGCAGTCCGTGCACACGTATGTCCGGGTCGGTGTGGACTACACCGAGACAACGATCAAGAATTGCCCAATCAATTGTTACATATGGCAAGAAACTGAACGAATGATGCAAAGGTATGGGACTGGTCCTGTTGACCTCAATATGCGAGCGTACGCGCTTCCAAAAACGGCGACCCGACTGCGCCTACGTCCATTGCGGACCCGGTCAATGGCTAAAGGTCGAAGAGGCGCTTCAGCAGTCGCATAGCCGTCCAATCACAGGACATCGCCGTTCCCCGGCATTTCCCCGGCCACCTGACGCCCGCAGACCCACGCGTCTTTTGCTAAACGTACCCAGGAGGTGCCGTAATCCACGTAGCACCACAACCAGACTTACTTGCAGAAGATTGAAGTCAAGCGTAACCATCAAGCCAGTCAATATCAGCAACGGCAAGACGACTTCCGGTCGGTAAAATTGCCTCTCAATCAGTGTTCTCATTTCGCGTCCAAGATAAAAGTCTCAATTGCGTTTACGATGCGCACAGATAGCCCACATCGACATTTTCAGTGATGTTAGCTAGCCAGCAACGGTTCGTGGGTCCATGAGTATTCGCGCCTCGAAACCGCATGCATCGACAGCCGGATAAACACGTTTTGAGACACACCAGACTGCCAAGGCGAAGGTGCTTTCGGTGATGTTCATCTGGGTAATCTATCAATGCATGAATTGTTGCATATACACCATAATAGATCAAGAAAATACTCTGTCCTGAAAACGATAGTGAAATTTACATGATCTAGAGTCAAGAGATGCGATCAAGCGTCGGACAGGGATCTGTATTTCCTGTTCATCGAACGCGTGCGGACCGCAATTTAATGAGCCCCGTTGTCGAACAGTTGTTCCGTGCGGAAAATGGTTTGGCAACCGCTTCTCGTTGCAGTCGAGAGCCGTCCTCGCAAAGGACGCTCTCGCGAACAAAGGCTAGGCGTGCAAGTGTCGTGGCCGCTGGCTATTGTATGCGCCAGACAACAAGCGAGCGCTCATTGCTCCGAACAGCAGCCCGGTTCCGCCCCAAAGGATCGCGTGCATCCCCCAAGCTGCCATCCGGAAACTCCAAAGGAGGACAGCAGGAAATGCTGCCGGCACCTCGTTGATGTTAGGCAGAAATGCCATCACGGCGACTATAATGGCGACGAATACGGCTCCCGCGCCAATGGATGCATTCCATCCTCCGAGCCGACGCTCAAGTCCACCGCGGAGCTTTACAGCAAAGACCATGGAGACAACAGAGACAAGCAACATCAGGAAATAGAGCTCGGTACGATAGGCTATCGTCCCAGGCTCGCCTACCGACGGCGGATTTGCTGGATATTTGATGCCAGGCACCAGCACGATTGCTACGAACGCCCCTACTGCAAGGTACCCAGACAACGCACGAGCGCTCAAATTTCCCGATCGCCCGTGCGCGTAGGCAAACACCAACGCAAACAGCCCGCCAACGGACGTTCCATACACGGCAACTGCCGTAAAGAGGCCGATTCCAGCCTGCGTCTTGCGACTAACGAGTTCCGGCTCTGGAGCATCGCCCTTTGCCGTGGCAACGCTTTCCTCGAAAGCTATCGCGCGGGCGACTGTGGGCTCGCCTGCTATGGTGGCGAATCCAAACGTGATGAGGCTTGAAATGAAACCCGCGGCCAATCCTCGAATAAGCAATTTTCCGATCATGACAGCACCTCATTTAGTGGCACGGAAAACCGAGAAGATGCCGGCCGTCATGCACAAATTCGTGGACGTACAAGCCTTGAATCATCGAGGTTGCCCCTTGCTCGGCGCCCACGAAATAGATGGCTAGTAAAAGCAGCAGGCCAACGAATATTGCCCACGGCGCGATATCGCAGAGCGGGACGGGCACCGGCTCCACTAGCGGATCAAGAGAAGCTTCATTCATTTCAGTTCTCCAAAATTGGATCTATACCGACAATGCAGGGATGACGATTCCCAGGCGCGAACGCAGTACACGCTGTGGCTGGCGTCTGACGAAACCGACTCAGCTCTCTGCACGCTAGGCAGACTTCGAAAAACCAGGAAAAGGCCGACTCAGGCGAAGCTCTTGACCGCCGAACTGACTACTAACGGCTCCCCGCGGCGCGGTGCAATGTGCTCGTGATCCGGTGGGCAAGTAGCATGCTCAAGCCTTACTGCTTCACCATGCGGGGTGTTGAGATATGCAACCTTCCACATGGCCGCGCGGGTGGGCGAATCGCCGGGTGCAAGCTGACCTGTTTCGATAAGGATTGCATCGAGCGCATCAACCCACTGCCGGAAGTAGGCATCGTTTACGGATTCCCCGGGTCGAGCCGGCGAGGCTGATATCTTTTCGCTGAACACACGGACCCAGTCTTCCCAACTGAAACAACCGTTCTCGTTCAGTCGCAGAACGAGCGCGAAGGCTTGTGCTTGCCACGGTGCGTCGAAAGCCCTCTCTTCCTGATCCCGAATAATTTCCGGCAACGTTGATCCAGAAAATTTATTCATCGGTCGTCCTCGTTACTGACAGCATCCAAATGGTCATCCCAAAGGTCGATGCGTAACGTACTGTTAGCGTTTGCGACACTTCCCCAAAGGTCCTCGGCCGCAAAGCTGATGTTGTACACGTGCTGTGGCGCGGGCCCGTTGCCGTGAGCCATCGTGTCCGGCAAAATGAATACCCCATAGTCGGCCTCGACGGTACCGACTTTGCCTTTCACGTACTGGGTAACGCGCGTATGTCCGGCTGGGTTTAGATTTCTTGCACGAACACGCTGGCCCACAGAGAACTTGGGGGCGACAGGCTGGTCTACTCGTTCCGATGCGCCGGTCGCCAAGACACCAGGTACCATTTCTTTGGTTACGGGCATGTTCAATTCCCCTTAAGTTGAGCCATCCGAGCTTCGATTTCGGCCGTCGAAACTATCCCTGCCTCGTCCAGATTCTTTTCCACTGAGGCCAGCCAGTGCTCGTAGTAGCTCGAGGAAAGGTAATGTGCTGCATTCATCCTTTCCATGCCATGACGAAATGCATGGAGATTGATCGTTCCTATTGCAAATAGAGAAAGGAACATCGCGAGGACGCGCCCTTCCCACTCGTCGGCGAACGCGAGTTCCTGCGCCCTGTAGTGGATTTCTCCGAGCCCGTGCATACCGCCAAGATCGTGAATACCGTTCATCGAACCCTCCGCAATTGTTCAGGTCATGCGATAGGGAGTTTGGGAATACCTGAGGTCGGTCGGAATCCGTGGACGCCAACGGGTTAAGCAGCGATTTTACTCAAATGGAATCGCTGCGTGAAAGCGGCCGGCGACAGATAGTCCAGACGCTCCTGCGTGCGCAGCCGGTTGTAGAAGATCTCGATGTATTCCGTGATTTCTTTGATGGCTTCGTCGCGAGTCGCGAACTTGCGATGATAGATAAGTTCGTTCTTCAGCGAGCCCCAGAACGATTCGATAGGTGCATTGTCGAAACAATTTCCGCGTCTGCTCATAGATGCCTGCATGCCGAACTGTTTGAGAAGATTCTGATAAGCGTGGGCGCAGTACTGACTACCGCGATCAGTATGTTGTATCAGGCCCGTCGGTGGCCGGTGCGACGCGACAGCCCGAAACAGCGCCTGCATGACCAGCTGTTTTGTCATGCGCTCGCTCATGGCATAGCCGACGATCTCTCCGCTAAACAGATCCTTGAGTCCGGCTAGATACAGCCATCCCTCATCGGTCGCGATGTAGGTAATGTCACCGCACCAGGCCTGATTTGGTGCGCTCACACTGAAGTCCTGGTCCAGGATGTTCGGTGCGACTGGCAGGTTGTGCGTCGAGTTGGTCGTCGCCTTGAACTTGCGCTTTTGCTTGCAGCGAAGGCCGAGCTTCGCCCGCAGACGCTTGATGCGGTGAACACCAATCTGGACACCGTGGTTCGCCAGATCCTTCTGTAGCCGTTCCGGGCCGAAGGTTTGTCGGCTACGCTCGTGAGCTGCACGCACCTGCGCTTCGAGCCGAGACTCCTGCTGCGCGTGCAACGACAGCGGCCGTTTGCGCCAGGCATAGTAGCCACTCGTGGACACGCCCAGGAACCGGCACATCGGCGGCACAGGGTACTGCTGTCGCATCTGCTCAATTGCGTCGTACTTCACCGCGACTCCTTCGCGAAGTACGTTGCAAACTTTTTTAACAGATCGCGCTCCATCTTCACTTCTGCCAACTCTCGCTTGAGCCGGCTCAGCTCCGCCTCGATCTCTGTCAGTGGTTTCTGGGTTTGCCCGACGTTCTCCAGCTTGCCGTCCTTTGCGGCGCGAACCCAGTTCGCCAACGTCTTCATCGATATTGACAATCGACGGGCAGCTTCAGACACGCCCACTCCGTCAGTCATTGCCAGTTTTACTGCTTCTTCACGAAATTCCTTCGTGTACACAGCCTTCGGGATTCGCTTCATCAGTGCCTCCATTCCTCAATTCTACGGAATGTTGGCGTCCACTTTTTTCAGCCGACCTCAACCAGTCCCAATCATCGAGTCGCGCGTGACGAGTTCGATCAACTGCTCCTCGATCCAGCCATCAGTCCCCGGTGGCCGCTCCGGTAAGACCATATAGCGAACTTCGGCGCTACTGTCCCACACGCGCACTTCTTTGCTGTCAGGTACGTCGAGACCCAATTCACTCAGCACACCCCTCGGGTCGATGACGACCCGCGAGCGATAAGGTGCGGCCTTGTACCAGACAGGCGGCAGCCCCAACGTCGGCCATGGATAGCATGAACACAATGTGCATACTAGTACGTTATGCACTGTCGGCGTGTTCTCGACCACCACCATGTCTTCGCCCTGAACTCCGGAATAGCCCAGCTCAAGAATCGCCGCGTTACTGTCGCTCAACAGTCGAGCCTTATATTCAGGATCCGCCCAAGCTCGGGCCACGACGGCGGCGCCGTTCCGAGGCCCGATTTTGTGCTGATATGCGTCCACGATTTCGTCAAGCGCAGCTGGATCAACGAGCTGCTTTTCGACCAACAACGATTCGAGAGCTCTCACCCGCAGTTCGATATCTGACGGCGCCTTGGTGTGCTCGTGCTCATGAGATGTCATCTTGCACTCCATTGTTAATCCAACGATTTAAACCATGCGATTTTGGCGCGGAACTCCGTTAGATATGTAACTGATGTCGTTCAGATCCGGCGGCCATGCAGGTCGTACCCGGAGCGAACGCGTGTCGAGCGGATGAAAAGTTCGGGAAGTCCTGACGCCGAGCTCTCGCTCACCTCATGATCTTGCTACAAACCAAATGAGTTTGAAATGGCCTCGTCTTTTCAGGTAGAAACGCCAGCGACCGACTGTGACAAGTATTCCGTGCAACAACAAGTCATCCTTAGGTGTGGCCACGCCTCAGTGCATCGCGAGCCTTTGAAACGCACCGAGAAGGCCGCGGATCAAGAAACCACGATAGAATGAATCGGGCCACACCGGGCAATTAGTTGACGTTAAGCGCGTTGGTCTCGGACTGATTGCTCGTTCGTCGCCCAATGCCAGAGGTAGCGTGTCCTCTGGCATGCTTCCCAACGCCGGCACAATCAGGCTGCCGGTTTCCATGTAAACAATTATCGAGGCCGCATTTGAAAAGGTGTTCCGTTGTCGACGGATGAGGCAACCGACCGGCCCGATACCGCGTTCGCCCACCGACATGGGCGAACAGCGCAACTGAAGATTTTAAATCGATAGACATACCAAAGGACAAGTTCGCTTCCTCAAGTTATGCGGCATTCTGGTTGCCTGGTTTTTGGACCAAATGAGTCTCATGTGGCCCGCATCCCAGCGTGAACCCGTCGCGTAGTTCGAGGAGATGGTTTTTCGGTCCGTACGACTTCCTTCTCGTTCGAGCCACGAATGCGGTGCATGCCCGACGTTCTTGCGCAACCTGTAGACTGCGCGCCCCATTCTGGAGAAAAACATGAAAGTGATGGCCGTGGGTACGCTCACTCCTCTAACGCCCGAGCAACGCCTGGAAATTCTGCCGAAGGAAGTGCCGGCGACGCTGAAAATCTATCTCGAGGACAAGATGGAACAGTTTTGGCTGCGTGAGAAAGAGGCGGGTGTCATTTTCCTGATGAACGTCGACACAGCAGAGGCGGCCGGGAAGATCCTAGGCGAACTTCCTCTGGTGAAGGCAAACCTTCTCAAGTTCGAATTGTTGCCGATTGGGCCTTTGCTTCCCCTTGGCATGCTGCTGTAGGACGACCGCACTAAATGCGAGGGAGGCCCTGCTTGATTTGCAATTGAAGTGTTATCGAAGCAAGAGACAGATACGAGCCTCCCAACCCAGGCGTCAAGGTGCACTTGACCTTTAGCGCCGGCGTTGGCAACAAAAGACGCACGATGCCGGATGCGTTGGTCGGCTCAATTCGCTGGCCGTTCGCTCGGTCATCCACAAGGGGTGCGCCAGATTTTGCTAGTTGATGGATAGCTGGGGTGAACGCCGCCCCCTACGGGGAATTCGACACATAAGCGCCAGAAAGTATCCCGAGTGATGACAGCGCAAAGCCGAACGGAGTCAATGTGGCAGAGTGTTGCTACCGCTACCACTCGAAAGGGAGTAATCGTCATGGATACCTCGACCTACGGGCTGGACATTTCGAAACGCGTCTTTCAAATGAATTGGGCTGAAAGCGACACTGGGGAAATCGTTAACCGGCAGTTTACGAGGCAGCAGCTGATCGAGTTTCTCGGTCAGCGAATAGCGGGTCGTGTAGCCTTGGAAGCGTGTGGCAGTGCGCATTAGTGCGCCCGGAAGACAGCACGTTAGCCCACGAGGTCAAGTTGCCGCACGCGAAGTTTGCTCGCCCGTTCGTTCAAACCAACGAAACTGATGCAGCCGACGCGCGAGCGATTTGTATGGCCGCGCAGCAACGCGGGAAGCGCTATGTAGCGCCAAAGACGGTCGAGCAGCAAGCGACCTTGGTTTTGCATCGATGCGCTTACTGCTGATCAAATCCCGCACCATGCAGGTCAATCAACTTCACGGCCTCTTGTACAAATCGGTGTGGTCCTCACAGCCGGTCGCGCCGCTGGCATAGCCGATGTTCGCGAGCGCCTTCACGAGGTTGAACAGGCTGTACCGGGCACGCTGTTCTTCGCTCTGATTGTATTAGTCGAGAAAAGTCCGCCCCGGATCCTTCAGATTCTTTCGGTGTGTTTGGCCCCTTTTGGTCGAACATCCGGATGCTATGCATCACCTTTTCAAGCGCTCCGCCGAATGTCCAACGATGGATGGTTGTTGCATAGTAGTAGTGCGGCGATACGGTTATTGGTAGGCCCTGCTCCTTGATTCCTTGAACAATTATTCAACGTAAGAGACCCGTCCCGTTGTCGGTATCACTCTCGCCGACCAACTCCATGTCGCTCCTGCTGGCCTGACAAATTTGTTTTGCGGATCAACGACGAGAAGGCCGACCCTAAAACGGTCGAGCCGATCCGCAAAGACAAGGAATGTGTTGCTTTAAATGCCATCGAAGGCTTTCAGACCGCGTTGGACTGACGGGCGCTCGGCTACATCATAGAACCAGCGCTGCAAGTTCGGGACGGCGCGCCAATCTAGGCCAGAACTAAGCGAGCCCGTTATCGTGAGCGCGCAAATATCCGCGATGGAGAATTGATCGCCGGCCATGTATCGGGAACGTCTAACGAAGGTATCTGCGAATTTCAATGCGGCGATTGCACGTTCGTTCAGCAGGGAGGCCGCCTGCGAACTTGAGCGGTCCCGAAGAGCGAATGACGCATGGTTAGGCGCGATGACGTCTGTCACGAAGTAAAAGAATCTTTCGTACGCGCGCCCACGATTTTGCGGATCATCGGGCAACAGGCACGAGCACGATTTCTGTGCAATATAGAGAAGAATTGCATTGGACTGTGTGAGCACGAAGCGGCTGCCGCATGCCCGACGCTCGACCAGGACCGGGACCTTCCCTGCCGGATTCAGCGAGAGGTGTTCCTCCGCACGTTGCTGTCCTCCAGCGAGGTCCATGGGTCGGATTTTGTAGGACAGCGATGCCTCTTCGAGTGCAATTGAGACCCGCAAGCAATTACCGGTCTTGGCGCCGTAAAGCTCCAAAGATGTCGACATCAGGTATTCCTTTGAGGAAGCAACTTCAAATGCGTGGCGCCGCGAAGCGCGTAGGCTACGCGTCCGTTATTGCGCGCGCAGCGCCTGTGCTTGAGCTCCGATAACGAGGCGCGGGCGTCGAATGCAGAAGCTTTTGAAAAAATATGTGACGGTCCGCATCGAACGAGCACCAGTCGGCCGGGTCTTGTAGCGATGGTAGAGTCACAATTTCCCCTCGGTCGAGCCCGTCCAGTGAGGCGTCTACTACGTCCTCCGCCGTCATCATCCAGTCGTCAGGCAAGCTCGTATGGGCCATTCCGGCTACCCGCCAGAAGTCTGTCACCGTTGGGCCGGGTAGAACGATGTGGATGCGCACGCCCCTCGCGGAAAGTTCATGATGTAGGGCCTGCGTGAAGGCAAGGACGTACGCTTTGGTCGCACCATATACGCTATTCAGGATCGCTGGCTGAATGGCCAGAATGGACGCTATATTGATTATGGTCCCCGTACCTCGAGCCACGAAGGCGGGCGCAACCGCATGCGTCAATCGCGTCAGGGCGCGGATGTTCAACAAGATCATGTCTTCCATGTGGTCAACATCCGAATCGACCAGGGATGAAACAGCTCCAAAGCCGGCACAGTTCACGAGCATCGTGATGCTCTTCTCAGTCCGGATTCGCGCTTCCAGAAGATGCAGGTCAGCTTGATTGTTAAGGTCGGCTATAACGGCTGTTACCGATCTTCCGTGTGCCATACCCACACGGTCAGCGACCTCGCCAAGACGTCGCTCGTTGCGCGCAACGAGCACAACGTCGTACCCACGGCCCGCCATACGGTCCGCGTAAATTGCGCCGATACCTGATGACGCGCCAGTTATGACAGCTGTTCCCATTCCTTGACGAAAGTTCATGATCATCTCCGTGCGTTACGGCATTGCACATTCGGTATTGTCGGCAGCGTCTCGCCGGTTGACTTGCCGTTGGCACTCCTGTTTAGGTCATGATTCGGTTTTGTTTTTTGCCGGCGTATCAAATGGTCTTCTTGGTCGACTGTCAATCGCCTTCGAAACTCACTTGGAGATATGCGCAGATTTCGTACGAATGCTCTTCGCATCATTTCCGATGACCCGAAGCCGCATGTGTAAGCAATCCATTTGATGGGGCGGTCTGAACCTTCGATGAAATCGCATGCACTCTCGATACGCATTTGTTCGATCGCTCGGGCCGGCGTAAGGCCCGTGTTCGTAACGAAAAACCGCGCGAAAGTCCGGCGACTCATGTTCATTCTCTCTGCGAGTGCGGGCACAGAGAGATCAGAATTGAGGTTTGCTAAAATGAACACACAAAGATACCTAATTCGAGGATCGCCGACCAACTGACCGCGTCGGGTTTTGCTGCCCTGAAATCGCTCGATGGCAGGTTCGCAAGGCGCAATCGCTTTATTCGCAAGATTCGTCGCAATCGCCCGGCCTAGGTCCGCCTCGACCGTGGCCACAGACTTGTCAATTCCAGCCGTTAATCCAGCCGGTATCCTATCGGCCACGTCTCTGACATGAACTACGAATGTTCCGGACCTAACCGCGGGAATGGCAATCGCGACTTTGTGGCACGTAGCCGAATTATCATTGACTCGTCTTTTGGCGAGAGCCCCCGTCTTCGCGAGAAAGAACGCACCGGCAGGAACCGAAGCCAGCCGTGCAATTTGCCGTGCATACGCCGGTAGCCAACGACTCAAATGACCAGTCCTGGAGGTATTGAAGGCGTCTGGATTGCCAGCAGGCGGATATAGCGTTTTCTGCAGAGCCTGAGCGTCTGGTTCTACACGGGCGGAATTGAAATAGGACCTAACTTCCTTTCCTAACAAGGTCGTCTGGTAATAAGGAGCCAGCCCGGCGCACATGAGCTCCTGATTAGCCATAGAGAGGTCCTGCAGCGGTCCGCACAGGTCGAGGAGCAAGGATTCGTCGAATAACAAGAACCAGACCGAATGCATTGTTGCGTTGCTCACAAATTCCTCCCCCGACCCTTAAGCCCGTGTCCCCATCCAAAGATCAATGTCAGATTGTTTATAGCGCAGAGGGCTATAGCAGACAATCAGACCTAGGTCTGGTTCCATGGAGTTTGCCTGCTGTTGGAGAGGCGCAAGATATCGAACGGGTCGATGCGTCGGTTGCCCCTATGGGTTGCGCGCGAAGACAGTAGTGAACGCGTCGGCAGTGGCATCTGCATGCTTCTGACAGATACTTGTGACTGCGCGAGATACGGACCACGAGCGGTAGCATCCGGGTTTAATCCTTCGGCGAGAGATGAGCTTTTGCCCTGTGAACGGCGGTCGAAATCCGCCATTAAACGGGGGCATGAGTTTTCCGGGAACGGTTTTTGAGCAACTCCCGAGCAAAATGTCTCGTAGCGGGGTCAAGGGCAAGCGCAGCTTGGCGAAGCGAATCCTTGACCCCGCGAAGGGACAAAAAACTGGTGCTGGGCGCGACCTCGGTCGCGCCATAAAGCGCATTCTCGCCGCCGTTTAATGGCGGTTTTGCACCGACGCTAACATGCCCGACTCGCAACGGTGCGCCGCGACAATAACAACTGCAAAAGCCAACTGTCAGATGCCTTCCCGCTTTGCAACAACGCGGTCGGGTCAAGGACAACGAACCGGCAGCGGCGCCGGATGCATCTTCGGACGCGCGGTCGCGCGCAAGACCGTGCGTCCGTCAAGCGAAGCGCTCAGAAATGGGGCAAGGGCGGCGCACCTGCGTCCGTCTCATTGGTCGGCGCGCTGACTCGGAATCAGATCGCATACAGCGACGGCAAAAACATCTCGATGATGACGGTTCCGGCCGCAGTTCCGCGAATCAGCGTGTACGCCATTGATCCCAAAAGGAGAACTGTGTGAGAGGGTGCAAATGCAAACACCACTGCGACGGCAGTGAAAACAACCGGTCGCGCCCGCTGTACGATCACCTAAACTACAGCGTGATAGACGTCGAGACTATCCCGTTGATTGGTGTGAATTTGACTGATCAAAATCAAGGTGATGCACATGAAAATCGTGCTCTGGATGTTTCAGCAGCTAAGCCAAAGACAACCTAGTGTTCCGTTCCGCTGATGCTCGTACAAAGTCTTTGTAGCTTTGCGAGGACGGAGTCAGTGGAAGCGGTCCACGTAAAAGGTTCGCAATTCTCGTTGTAGTGGGACACGACTTCGTCAATACGCTTAATGAGTTGCTTGACCGAGCCGAACGAACCGCGACGTATGGCCTTGCCGGTGATCAACGCGAAGAAGCATTCCGCCTGGTTAAGCCACGGACTATAAGTGGGGAGAAATGCATGTGCCACCGAGGCCGCGCAGCCAGCCATGCCTTGACCGTGGGATGCTTGTGGGCACCGTAGTTGTCGACGATGCAGTGCACGTCGAGACCTTCGGGCGCCGCCTTGTCAATCTCGCGCAGGAACGACAGAAACTCATGGTTCCGGTGACGCGGCTTGCAGGCGACCAGTACCGCGCCGTTGAGCACATTCAGGGCCGCAAACAGCGTGGTGGTGCCGTGACGGACATAGTCATGCGTGACGCCCTCAACGTGACCGAGGCCCATCGGCAGCATGGGCTGCGTGCGTTCAAGCGCTTGGCATTGGCTTTTCTCGTCTGCGCACAGCACCAGTGCGTTCTCTGGGGGGCTCAGGTACAGGCCGACCACGTCGCGCAGTTTCTCGATGAAGAACGGATTGATGGACAGTTTAAAGCTCTCGCTGCAGTGCGGCTGGAGGCGCAGCAATTTGAAAAATCGATGGACGCTAGTCGCAGAGATTGTCGTCTCCGCGGCAAAGGTGCGTACGCTCCAATGCATGGAGCCGTCGGCAGGCTTGGTATGCAACGTCCGGTGGATCAACTCGACCACCCGCTCGTCATCGATCGTGCGGGGCTTGCCGGGCCGCACTTCGTCGTACAGAACGTTGATGCGTTGTTCAAGGAACCGGGCGCGCCATTTATCGACCGTGGCGCGCATGAGTTGCAAGCGCCGCACAATCTCGCTATTTGGTTCGACCAGCGACCGCAGCCAGAACAATGCGTGCCCGCGTAACCAATGCAGCCGGAATCGAGCGCGAGCGCGCCATCGAAGCAAGCTGCGATTGTTCGGCTTCGTTCAACGTCACCCCACCTTCGGTCGTCCCATTGGCATGTTGGTATTTCCAGTTCCGTTGATACCAACATCCTACGCAAACATAGTTCAGTTAACGGCGGAACAGCACACTAGGCTCACGCATGTCCGTAAGAGCGTTACTGGAAGCCAGGAACGCACAGCACTATGGATGGCACACCGCCGAACGTCCTTGGGAGGGGAAACTGCGTTCCACGCGCTTTCACGCGGCGATGACGAACTCGTCTGGGATACCGTGGCCTTCTCGGACTTTGACGTGCGCGCCAGCGGAATGGATCGCCGTAGCGCGCCTTACGACCGGTCCCGAGCCCAGAAATCTCGCTCCGACGCTCAGACGAACTCTGTGGTGAAGCGCCCGCGAGGCGATGATACCGGCTCAATAACCTACCTCCACGTCGCATTCGCAATCTGCAGAGTCCTAGTCTAGCAGTCCGTGTCGCAATGTGTGGCCCCGGCAAGCGCTACCGTCAGTTACTCACTGACCTTGATAGATCCAGCACGACACACTGATTCACCGTGCATCAGAACGTTCCAGAACTTTGCAGTTTTCAACTAGGGTGCGCAAGTATCTAATCCGCTACGATGTTATGACGCCAATGCCCTCATCGAATGCAGCCGGCGATCTCGCTTCAAGCGCTAACCTCGCTTGACGCACCCAGACGTGCAATACGCGCAGTGCTCGGCACAACAAAAAACGAGCGACCAATCGCGAACATCGATTGATCGTTTTTGACTACATGGCGCCGAAGGAGTGCTCATGGACTCATTCACGAAGCGCCATTTCGTCAAACGGGACGACGGCGATCCTATGCCCGCTGACCGGCCGCCACGCCTCCTCCGGACGAAACCGCTAGCTCAATTTGATGGCGCTGCCGAACAGCTCGAGGCAGGCGGTCAGCTTGGTCAAGATAGTGGTCAGCCCTATAGCGTCAACGTGGGCGACGCTCCAGTCGTTCAAGATGGGTGCAGTGCGCAAACTTCTTCTGCTGACGAGCTAGGCACTGTGTTTCTACTTGTCGAAAAACCACTCGTTTTTGAGTTTCTGCGAGCGTCGCTCTGTTCGGCCGGTATCCGCGTCGTCAAGTTGAAGGATTACTCGGAACTGTCCAACGAGCCCCGGTCAGCTCATCGTGCGTGCCTGATTGTTGGTCGATGCGTCGCTGGAATGGACGGGACAATTGCGCAGGAGATCGTGCAGTCGTCGAGCAACAAAATGCCTGTCATCTTCATCACAGCGAATCACGACGTAGCATTCGCGGTACAGGTGATGCTCGCCGGTGCCGTAGACGTATTGCCCTTGATGCCAACCGAAGCGGAGCTGTTTGATGCCGTCAACAATGCCTTTTCTCTGGACGGGAAACAGCAGGGAAAAACAGCTGCCACCACGCAATTTGCAGAACGCTTCAACACATTGACACAAAGAGAGCGTCAAATCATGACGGCTGTCGTTAAAGGATCGTTAAACAAACAGGTCGCCTATGCGCTGGGCCTTAGCGTGATCACTATCAAGATGCACCGAGGGAGCGCTATGAGAAAGATGGGTGCAACGACATTTGCTGACCTCGTCAAGATCGCGGGTGTGCTCGGGCTTCTGGATAGCCAGGATGACGCGGTTTTTGAAGATAGCGCAGACATAGCGGCGTAACGCCTTGGGACCGCCGTTTGCCGGCTAATACCAAGTTCTTTTAATTGAAAATGTGCAGATGTAATCACGGCTCTATCTTATTCAGGCTGCACGCTCAGATAGATCCAAACAGTGCTGAAGTCGCGTGCTTTTGACAAATGTCTTGAGAATATTCGCTCCAGCATATCTGCAACTCAACCTGATGACAGGCACTAGCTTGCTTCGCACGAGGAGAAGGTAAATGGTCGCACCACATTTCAATTCCGCGCGCGCGGAGATTTCAGTAGCGACCTTTACCACTTCGTCGATTCGCGACTTGACCGCGTCCAGCCCAAACAGCCATGCTGGCGAATCTGAACCCAGTACAGTGATTGCCCTGTTGAATGAAGATAAAAAAACCAGAGAAGCAATCGAAGATGCATTACAGGCGAGCGGATACAGCATGACGGAGTTCAACTCTGTCAGCGAGTTTTTTGCAGCGGCGAAATGCGGAGCCGCGTGTTGCCTGATACTGGATTCCTCATTTCTAAGTGCATGCGCTAACGGAGAGCAGAAACGGCTCGTTTCTCTATCTGTCGATCTTCCTGTGATCCATCTCATGAGTACCGCCGACGTCCGCACCGCAGTCAAGGTGATGAAGTCGGGTGCTGCAAACCTCTTGCTAAAGCCGGTCGATTTTGACGCGCTAATCTCAGCAGTAAATCGAGCGGTCCATGTGAATCGGCCGACGAACGGGGTCGTATCCGTGCTCGGTGCTTTGCGGCGACGCCACGCTACATTGACTCCCCGCGAGCATCAGGTAATGGTGATGCTGACGAACGGCAAGAGAAACAAACAGATTGCTGATGCTCTTGGGATCAGCATCATCACGGTTAAGGTACATCGCAGCAGAATCATGCGAAAGATGTGTGTCGCCTCCTTCGCAGATCTAGTCTGCGCCAGCATCCACCTCAATGCCGGCGAACTCAAAAGCACCGGCATTGTTGATGACCGGCCGTAAGAGCCTCTTGTTAAATCCTGGATCGCAGCTGGCTACCGCCTTTCTGACGACGACCGTCCTCGCGTGTCGCAATATTGTCGAGCGCGACAGAAGCGGCATGCAATGCATTCTGGATTGCTCGGGGAACGGGTTGCATTCCCCGCTTTCCAAAGGTAACTGTCGAGAATTGACGGCGAACGCATGGCTCCGATTCCTGGACTCAACGTGCCGGTCAGTATCTCAGTCGGGCTCGCTTGCTTGGGGGCCGAAGCGAGACGCAGGCCCTGAAACGCCGGTCAAGCACCGGGCAAGAGTCTCACCGGCAAGTCTGGACTACAGCAACGCATCGCAGCTTTCCGAGTCTCAGAAAGAAACCTGTCTGCGGCGATTAAGTCGATTGTATCGGACGCCTCGGTAAAGCGGCACCGAACGTGTTCGACGACGTCGTGTGCCTCCTTGTATCGTTGCTGATTCTGCCGCAATTTCCCCAGACTAAGCGCAGCGCGAAGTCCCCACGCCAGTAGACCACCATCTTCCGCCAACTCGTACGAAAGCGAAAACGCCTCTTCGGCCACCAGCTCTGACCCACCTCGGCCAGCGTGAATTTCCAGTTCACCCCGAAGCCGATGCAATTCGGGCAAGGAGCAGCCATCTTCGACGCGCTCAGCGTGGGCGATCGCTTCTGAGACAAACTTCTCTGCCACGCTCAACCTACCGTTCAACACCAACTGCCTGCACAACTCACTGAACAGTCCAGTAAGGCTTGCATTGAATTGCCATGCCGAGAACTTCGCGAACGCTGGAGCAATTAGTCGATCAAACGCTCCTGCATCACCTTCGGCGGAGGTGACAATACCCTCCCAAACATCTACGTGCGCATCCCACGACGCCATGCCGTGTACACGCGCAATGTTCGAAAGATCGTCAACCTGCCTGCGAAGCTCAGATGGTCCACCCATCAGTAATGTGAGCGGGCAAGAGCACATCAGGCGAGCAAACCAGCAACTCAAGGCATCACCGACTCTATCCGCGCGCTCGAGTGCTCGATGCATAGCTTCACTTGCGGCGCCCGGGAAGCCTTGCATCCAAAGTGTGTGCGCCAGAACGCATTCCGCTCCGACTTGGCCGTCCAGAAGGAAACCGAGAGTCGATGCATACGAGATCGACGAAGCATTTGCAAGATAGGACTCTACATGCTCCCGAGCCCGCTTCATATCTCCAACACAGAAGTATGCTGACCCGAGCATGCGATGACTGGTAATTACATCATCCCGCACATCGCAAGTCCGGCAAGTCTCCTCGAATTGTCTTGCGTACTGTAGTGAGAGACCGAATGGTCCGCGTAGGTAGGTGCACGCCCATAATCCGGAAAGAACTTTAAGATTAAAGGCCGTATCTCCCACTTTTGTCGCCAGTTCCGAAGCAGTTTCAAAATGCGCGCGCGCGTTCTCGGCAGCACACGCGAATACAAATACCCCTCCGAGGGCGAGATGCAACTTCATTTTTCGCTGGACATCCGCGATGCGATTCGCGTTCATCTGCGCCATAGCGTTCTCAACGTTCAACTGACACTCTGCAACATGCCCAATTTTCATCCAGTACGGGACAGCAGCCGTGGCGATCGCAATTCCAAGCGCCACGTCCCCCTGGTCCGAAAAGCTCCAACGCAGTGCGAAACGTAGGTCGTCAAGGTATTCACGAAAACGTGGCAGCAGCTGACCCGAGTCAGAGCGATCCCAATTTAACTCTTCGCGTTCAAATTCGGAGAGGAAGTGTTCCGCATGTCGGCGCGCCGTCAACGAAAGCCCGCCAGCATCTACGAGCCTCTCGGCTGCGTAACTGCGAGTCGTCTCAAGCATCCGGTAACTCATGACGGCGCCCGAAGTCTGAGCTGTCAGTAGTGACTTCGACACAAGATTCACGACTCCCTCGAGGACGGTGTTCGGGGACATTTCCTCGTCGGAAGCAATGGCTTGGGCGGTTTCGATTGAGAACGCGCCGGCGAATACGCTGAGTCTCGCAAATATCTGCTGTTCGGAATCTGTGAGAAGGTCGTAGCTCCAATCCAACGCGCCGCGTAGTGTTTGATGTCGTGCAGAGACCGCTCGGCTTCCCCGGTTGAACAATTCAAACCTATCTTCCAGTCGCTCAGCGACGCACTTTATACCCAGAACCTGCGCATGCGCGGCCGCGAGTTCGATCGCTAGCGGAAGACCGTCGAGACGCCGGCAGATTCGAGCTTTGTATCTAGCCGTTTCAATATCGTCATTCCCAACGAAGCCGGCAGCGCGTAGACGCTTATCGAGAAGCTGTACCGCGCTGTGCCTTGAGACATCTTGCACGGTGTCGCTATCCAGCAGGGGAACTACAAGCGCGGGTACTTGATAAATTCTTTCACCCTCCACGCGGAGGACCTCTCGCGATGTTGCAATAATGTGAAGTAATGGCGAGGCCCTAAGTACAGTCTCCACAGTTCTAGCTACGGCTTCAATGATGTGCTCACAGTTGTCGATCACCAGCAGAATTTTCTTGTCACTCAGGACGGAAGCCACCCGGTCCTCAAGTATTTGACTGTCCGCAGGCGGAAATCCAAGGGCAGTTGCGACGCACATTGCAACATGGTCGCCCGACGAAAGGTTGGCAAGTTCCGCCAGACAAACCCGGTCGGGAAACGAGCTTGCAAGGCACCTTGCTGTTTCGATTGCAAGGCGCGTTTTCCCGATCCCACCCGTGCCGAGCAATGTGACGAGGCGGTCCGACTCCACCATTTGCGTAAGAGTCGCTATGGCCGCTTCCCTCCCAACGAGCGGGGATAGCCTGGCCGGTAGGCCGGTTTCGCGGCCTGAAGACCGATTTTCTGCTTCACCGACGATATCAGCAACGAACTGGTAACCCCTGCCTGCGATGGTACGGATCGCAACACGCTCCGTGCCAAGCACTTTGCGCAGGGACGACACATGGGATTCGAGAGTGTTTGCCTCAACAACGCGCTGTGGCCAGACAGTCGCCATCAGTTCGCCCTTGCTTACAATCGTTCCACGTGCTTTCGCAAGTGTAAGCAGAATCTCGAACGACCGGTCACCAACGGCAATAACTTCGCCGCAATACCTGATCTGGCGCTGTGCGACCGAAATTTCGCACCGCCCGAAAGAAAACCGTTCGAATATGACTGCACAACGATCCATTTTGAGATACTTTCCTGGCTTATTGAGTTAGGTCCGGAAGGGCCTATGCCCGCGACGATGCTGTAATCAGCGACAGTGACCCTGATCCACCCTACGTGGCGGCGGCCGAAGCCATTTCAGTTTTTGGCATCTGGCGACGATGCGTTCGAGCCTCGCAATGCCCCGGCGCCACCAAATAGGCAGGGGAAACCGATCCCGCGGCGCCGTTGATCTGGCGAGAACAACTGGCCGTCACCTGACATCAACCATCTTCCGCAACTCACATACGCAAGCATGCCACCTTCAGCGGCACTTCTAGCGAACCTTGCATCACCCCTTGTGCATTAAGATGCCCGATCCGTCCCTGCCAGGCGGGCGCGTCCCGCAGTACTTTCGCGTGTGAAAACGATTCGCGAATATTTTTGACGACTCGTTAGCGCACCCCTGCCCTCTAAGCTTAGTCGATAATGCGTTTATATACACCTATTAGTCAAGATGGATAAAAAAATTTTGACAAATAGGCGTATATGCGCTTATTTACAAATCAATTGCGCTGTTGAATTAGAGCCGTTATAAATCAGGCGATAAAAGAAGGCAACTGTGCGGGCCGCTCGCATCAATTGCGCAGGACACTTATTAGCTTGACGGGCCGCGCATTGCGCCGACCTCCCCTGCCACGAGTGGCTTGTGCAGAGACGGGAGCACCGCCGCGAGGCGGACTTTTCAAATATCGAGAACCTTGGCCAACCTGCCTCGGCGACCTACCGCTTCGCGACCGTGATTACTTCGCGTCGAAATCGTTGGGCACGGCATTGCGCCGTGCCCCTTCTCGCATAAAGGTTGTGTGTCACTAAACGCCATAATTTTTCGCGTCAACGAGCGCCTCGCGTGGTCGCCCGCGTCAGTCCGCATCCAACCCGAGACGTGAACGAACCACCTCAGATTTGAAGCAGGCATTTTCGCCATGATCTTAATAGCTGATCGCCATGAGGTTGCGCTTAAGCCTTGCGCATATCGTTTATGACGCCCATCAAAGACCCGTTGTCCGAGTCATATCGAAGACCGTAAATGTCGGCATGCTTTGGCGTGCCCAAGTGTTCGCGAATCAGCTTGACATCATGTGCAAGTGCGGCTTCAAGTCGGTTATGCAGACACTGTCGCTATCGTAGAGATTGCCAATGTAGACCCCATGCTTATGCTTGTGAGCACCAATAATGCCATCGGCGGTGTAGCTTGTCCCTCTGCAGTTTGTGTGATGCACGACGACGACATTCTGAATCCCGAAGAGATGCTGCGCGACGAGTTTCCCAATACTGCGGGAAAATTTATGTAAGGACTCAAATCGGATGCTGTGCCACGCTGCGATAAGTGCGTTCTGCCAAGCCGCGCACCGTTCGACGGTGGCCGGAATTTCCGTGCGCTTCCCCTCGCGTTGAGAGATCCGACCGGACGCCGGTCGTCATCTGCATAAGCGTTTGCGTACGAGTCATTAGCCATGCCTAAAACTATAGCAGACGGGTAAATTGCCTCGATTCGAAGCGGCACCCCGTCAGGCCAGGAGAAATGACGCCCGGGAGTCTTATATCGCAAGGCACGAATTTCCTGCCTAGTGCCCTTTGGTTTTCGGCATGTGCACCGCGCGCGTGCGCCCTGATCTGTCTAATTGGAAGCGCAGTTTAATCGCACATGCGTTGCGTCAGCATGGCACTCAAGACAACCAGTGAATGAGGGTAGATCTGGCAAACACTAAATACTTAGCGCTCACCTATGCGCTGCGCCAAGCCCTGGGCTCCGCTCAAAAAACATACATCTTTCCGACAGCGCAAGGCATCACAGCGCTTTCACCATACTCCCTCACCATTGCGTTGACGGCACGCCAACCGGTGCAGTGCGCGGGAACGAAGACATCAACATTAAACGCACCCATATCGCGAACAGTTTCCGAAATGATGGCTTCGTTCGGGCCTGAAAGATGTAGGCCGCCTATCACCGCGTGTATTTTGACGTTTGGGAAAACTTCAGTTGCTTGACGCAAGACGTTCACGATTCCAGCATGAGAGCAGGCGCTAAACAGTATCAAACCCTTGTCGCGAACGTGACAAGCGAGAAACCGTTCATCAACCAGAAGTGGATCTGCGTCCCAAGTTTCACTCCCGGATGGTTGTCGCACATGCCCTGGAAAGCCAACCTCGAAGGCCGTGACCCGAGGGATTTCCCCGCTGATAAAGAATGTGTTATCGAGGCATAATTGTTCGACCGTAGTCACAATCGGGACAGCACCCAGCCTTGCCCATTCCTGCGGCAGCGGGACAGGAGCCATCGGCATCACACTGCCGTCGGGGCGACGTACCCCTCTCAGCTCGAACATTCCCGGATGCAGGTAGAGCGGAACTGGAGTACCGTCGTTTCCCTGCGATATGAGCTCCAGAGCACGTGGCAGCCCCCCCGCATGGTCCCAATGCCCATGCGACAAAACTATCGCTTCGACTGCACCGAAATCCACCCCCATCCGGATGCCATTGCGCTCAACGGCGTAATCCACCGGGCCGCCGTCAAACAATAGGGTCCTTTCTTTTTCACCGCTGTAGGCGGTTACAAGGAGAGACAGCCCATGATTTGCGCAGCAGAGTGCACCCCCACCAATCAGTCGCATTCCCCTGCTTTCCAGTAACGACCACTCCCGTGTCACGGAGTGTGGTGTTGACGAAAGACTGTCGGTGACATTGTCAACAAGGACTCTAATCTCGATGCGATCAACCATTTGAAGCTGGGACATGAAGATTTCTCCCAAAGCAAAGTTTGCCGCTACAGCGTTTTGCGAAAGCCGGCGCAGATGATGCCTAGAAGTACGAGACAGTGGCGATCTGCACCGAAAGCAGGACTTCGCCGTCTTTGTCATTTGGTAGATGGCTATGAACTTCGTGCACTGTGGGTAGCATGATGCCGTTGAACTCCCGATAGTCTGACGCATAGTCAACGCACGGTATCGCACCAAGCACGTCAATCGAATAGTCAAGGCGGCGAATCAAGCCGTCGTTACCAAAGTAAGCAATCTGGCTACGTGAATGCGCTGCGAAATCGGAAGGAAACTTGATCTTCAATCGGCGCCATGTCTCCCCCTTCTCTTTCCACTGCGATAATTCCTCGGAAACGAATCCTGGAGACGCATAATGGAATGGCAATGTCAGATATGTCCAAAGCAAGTATCCAAGAAAATACGCGACGTCGAGATCGTCCCATTTTTCGTCATCACCGCGCTTTGCGATCCCAGCGCGCGGGCTCTCGCGGTGATCAAGAAGGATATCTCCGATTGTTTCGATACTCACGTATTCCGGCTCGAATAAAGCGTGACAATCAGTTGCGGGAAACGGCTTGATAATCACGTGCTGGTCACGCGTCGCTGCAGCGATGGCCAAGTGGATCAAGTCGTCGGATCGCCGCTTCTTCGCCCACAGCGATCCGGTCGTCGACATGACAGCGTTTGTGTCAGTTAAATGCTGCCAGCGCGAAAGGCCTCCATGCGCGCTTAGCGCCAACTCTAGCAAGTCAATCATTATGATCTCTTATTCTACGGCGCTTTTGAACGCGACCGGACATGCAAAAGCCTTGCAGGATGACGTCCAATCAACGGAATCGAAGGCTGCAATAAATGCTGATGTTTCGTTAGCAAGCGTACGTGGTTGCCGCCAGAAGAAAGAGCTTGCTGGCGCTGAAGACTGCCGCCCGAACGCGCCAAGCTGCCGCAGCTCCTGTATGCATCACGATGCCCGCGCCATCCGGCTTTAAATCCCAAGGCATCATCGTGCGGGATCTTGGCAGGTGGTCCCTCAACTATATTCTTTGTAATCAACTTGACTTTACAAGGGTTGGATTCCAACTCAAGTTGTCTATAGGTATGGTCGCCTGTCGGTACACGCACGATGTGCGTGCAATTTTCCTACGAAAACCGCTATCTCGGCCTAGCAGCCGACAGAACTTGACCGCTGTTGGGTCGGGCTGCATGCTGCCCCGCTTGATTTGGCTATCACTTGTCCGCTTACCTTAGTAGTTGGTCAAGCGGAACCGGTCGATGTCGCAGAAAACCCTGCGAAAAGTCGATTCCAATGTCACGAAGCAACCGCTCGACCAGTCGCGAGTTGTGGTTCGCTCGATGCTGCCCCTTCAATATGCCGCGCAACCGAGCCCCAGTACCTTTGAGCTTGGAAGCTCCGATGGCGAGTACTTCGGAAACGGCAGCAGCGTTGACACGGTCGTGATACGTGTATATCCTCTCTTCGTAAATACGGGTATATCCCCTTAATTAGGTGCATTCATGTCAGCGGCTGTTGTTTTGATCGAACTCCACCGGTGCAACAACACCGCGCTCCGAAAGGCTTCTCGACGTCTGTCGCAGGCGTATGACGAATTTCTCGGACCGTCCGGGCTGCGCTCAACGCAGCTATCAGTTCTTGCAGAGATCGACCGAGGTGCCGGCACTGCGCCAACAATGGGAGAACTGGCGGACGCCCTTGCAATGGATCGATCAACCTTGGGAAAGAATCTTCGTCCGCTTGAGCGGGATGGGTTTATCACGTCGGCGGCGGATCGAGCGGATCGTCGAATCAAACGGATCGTACTGACTCCAGACGGACGCAGGAAGATCTCAGAAGCTCAGGTGATGTGGCAAGCAGCACAAGAACAATTTGAGAACAGATTTGGTGTCGAGGAAGCTGGAGCTCTTCGCATGGCGCTCCTTCGGGTCACGGCCGACAGCTCAACCGCGCACGGCACCCAACGCCGTAGGGCAACAGGAAAATAGGAGTTTGCTATGCCCCAAGGAAGCCAGGGAGACGCTAAGCGCGGGTACGAACCAGGAAAATTCCTGATTCTGCTGGTCGCGTCTGCTGTTTCGTCTCTCATCATGCTGGACTCAAATATTGTTGCCGTATCGCTGCCCGCCATCGCGCGGTCGCTCGGCGCAACGTTCACTGATATTGAATGGGTCGTCAGCGCGTATGTACTGACCTTCTCGGCGCTTCTGCTAGCGGCCGGCTCGTTCGCCGACCGGCATGGCCGGAAGCGGGCCACCTTGATTGGTCTGGCGATTTTCACCGTCGCGTCAGCCCTCTGCGGATTTGCAACCTCTTCGCTCATGTTGAACTTGGCGCGTGCGTTGCAGGGAGTGGGTGCCAGCCTACTGCTAACGGCTTCGATGGCCGTTATAAACAAGACATTTTCAGGCGCGGACAGAGCCCGAGCCTATGGCTTCTGGGGAGCATGCCTCGGTATCGCGATTACGAGCGGCCCGATTGCTGGAGGCGTCATCACCGACTTCTTCGGATGGCGATGGGCATTCTTGCTCAACCTGCCAGTCGGAATAGTCTTCCTCGTTGCAACCGCGAAGGTTTTCAAAGAGTCTCGCGATCACGAAGCGAAACGTCTTGATCTGGGCGGAATAGCTACGTTCAGCACCAGTTTGTTTCTATTAATTTGGGGGCTAATTGATGGTAACAGCCTTGGTTGGACTTCCTTCGCAATTGCTTGGCGACTCCTCGCGTCGGTTGTTCTATTTGTCGCGTTTGTTGCCATTGAAGTGCGGCAGGAACGGCCGATGATCGATTTCACGCTGTTCAAACAACCGACGTTCCTCGGAACGGCCTTCGCAATGCTGGGATATGCGGGCGCAGCGCAGGTAATGATCTTTTATCTGCCTTTAGCTCTGCAGAATTCGTATGGCTTTACGCCAGCGAAAGCAGGCTTGGCAATGCTTCCGTTTGCGCTGCCGATGTTCTTTACACCCCGGCTAGGCGCAAGTCTGTCAGCACGTTACTCAAGCCGGGCACTCCTGACTCTGGGTTTGGCCACAACCTTCGTTGGTGACCTGTCCCTCTTCCTGTTCAGCCGAATCGACGCGAGCTACGGTGTCTTTGCGTTGGGCATGGTCGCGCTCGGAGCTGGCGCAGGCCTGCTGAACAGCGAGACTTCGAAGGCAATGCAGGGCGCCGTGCCTCCGCAGCGCTCGGGGATGGCGTCTGGCTTGACATCGACAACGCGCTTCACCGGGCTTCTGCTTGCCGTTGCCGGCCTCGGAGCGGCACTCTCGTCGTCGGCTACCAGGCACTTTCTTACAGCGGCTTCGGCACTTGGCCTCGATCCGAAAAGTGCCGCCGAGGCCGCGCCTCGCATCGCGTCGGGTGACCTGGTGGGGGCATTCACCAACCTGCCTGATTCAATCCGTGTTCATCTCCTCTCAGCTGCGTCAACATCCTTCGCCGCAGGATTTGGTCTCGCATGCCTGGTAGCGGCTATCGTCGCTGCTGTTACCGGCATGCTGACATTTGTTCTGTTTCAAAGGCCTGCGAGGGCTAGTGCGCCGGATGCCCCAACAGCCGGTCATCTGGTTCAACCTATGGAGTGATGCGAATGGGTTCCGAAGACAGTGGAATAAGTTGAGGTTTTGACTTTCATCCGACTGCACGGGCTGAGCCTCAAAACGGCTGAAAGCGGAGCGAAGACATGCAGGGCGTGTTTTTGAATTTGGTAAAAGAGAAGAAGGAGCGACGTGCCAGGGTCCCGCCGCACTTTGCGCGTGGCGCGCTTCTGGAGGTTGCTGCAGAGCTTTTTTGTCGTTACGGCTTAAACGTTGTCACTATTGAACATCTGGCGCAAGCTTCGCGACTGAACAAGATGAGCGTGTACCGTCTGTTCGGTTCACGTGAAGCCTTTGTGCTCGATTGTGCGAGGTGGCTGCGAGCAAGGGAGGAGCAGCAATGGGTTGATGCACTCGAGCCGATGGATGACGACCCCGCTAAGAACATTCGCGAACTGTTCCGCGATCTCTCGCGCCGCATGCTTCGCGCCGGTTACGCGGGACGCGCATTAAGCATTATTTCCCGCTACTACGGGGACGCTGGCCATCCGGTGAGACAAAAATATGCTACTCACAGGGCGGTGTTTCGCTCATTGCTTTTGAAATTGTCAAACGACCTGCGATCTACCGAGCCAGGAACTCGCCGACACGCTGCTGCTCGTTTGGGAGGGAACAGCGCTCTATGATGGCGAGGGCGTTGAATCACAGTGCATCGCGGCGCGCTTACCCGAGATCGCCGCATGGATAATGCTATGGCACGCGAAAGAACTACGCCCGCAGATCTAATACAGGGGCGGCGCGCAGCAAACTGTCCCGCCATTCGGTCAAGGGATTGCAGTGGGCCCGACCGTAGCGCGTCGTACAGATAACGGAAATATCCGTCGTGAGCCCGCCCGGCAGGGCTGCCGCTTGCAAATTAATAGGAGCGCATCCAGTATCTCCAAGGACATACCTGCGTGAAGTCCATCTTCAAACCCGTCTGTGCGGAAAAGTAATCTTCAAAAGTATGTCCTGTGGCTACGTAGCAGCCGCCTTCGACCAGAACATCGGGATCGCCAGGGCCAATACGGGCTATGGAAAAGGTCGAAGAGCAAATAATTCGCGCCGACGGCCGAACGCACGGGAATACTTAGCCCGCTTTCTGGTTTTCTTCCGCAAGCTGGCGACCAACATTCACAAGCGTGACCATTTTGTCACGAAGCTCTTTTGCTTCACGCTTGCCAACCTTTTTTTCAAAGCGCCGCTGCACGTCCTCCCAGAGAGGCATGGCGCGCATGAACGTCTTGCGTCCACCCGGGGTGATACTTACGAGTCGCTCACGACGATCGGTGCCGATGTTTATGTCTACCAACTCATCGCGTTGTAGCGGTTTGAGATTCCTTCCAAGCGTCGTTCTGTCCATCACCATCAAATCAGCAAGTGTGCTTAATGGAAGCTCCCCGATCACAGCTAAACCTGACAAGATCGCAAATTGCGTCACACGTAGCCCGCTCGGCCGCAATGCATCGTCAAACGCAAGTGAAAGCGCCCGTGTCGCGCTACGTAGCGACGAACAGCTGCATTGCGGCAATTCCATCTGCACCTCTCAAGTAAAATCGTTTTCAAGGTGGAGTATACGCACATATTCATCTCAGATTCCAGATTGGGGCTATCGTGTTATTTTTGTGCAGACGCCACAATTTGGTGGCAATTCGCTGTCGGCGGCGCTGGCCAATCGCTTCGTTTGTCTCGCCGCCATCGTGCGCGGTGACGCCGACGCACCGTCGGGCAGCGAGCAGTTAGCGATCACTCCCCGCCAGACGGCGAACTTAGCATCTCGCTTCTAGAACATTGCATTTGTTTTGTCGGACGATTCAGGAACCGGCTTCAGCGTGTCCCAATGCTCGACGATTTTGCCAGCGAGTTAAATCGGAAAATGTCGACGCCAGCGGTCTCCTTACCCGCCCAAGCGAGGTAACGGTGGTGCACGTTCAAATACCTGCATATACGCGTTTACGCGAAATCCTTAACGGGTCGAACGGCAGAAACAAGCACTATTTTATCTTCGGCCGAGGTTCGAACAGTTCAACCAACTGGCGCGCGACCCCGTCGAGGATCTGCTTCGAAAGCTCTGGGTCTGACACCGCCCGGGAGAGGGCGATTGCACCGACGCACGCGCTAAAGGCGAGCATAGCCTGAGGACGTCTGTCGGAATGGTGTTCCTTGGCGATCGACTTTTCCAGGAGATCAAAGACGCGACGTACCTGGCCTGTATAGATTTCGCGAGTCTGCACCGTACCGCGGCTTACATCGTTGACCAGCGCCGCGATCGGACAGCATGCCGAGATATTGTCCCTGTGCCGTTCGGACACATAGCCGAGCATCGCCTGCTGCGGGTCGGTTGCAATAGCTGCCTTCCAAGGCCCAATATCTCTGAGCGCCTCAGACAATGCTTCGCAAATCATATCGTCTCGCGACCGGAAGTGTTTGTAGAAGCCGCCCACCGTAAGGCCCACATCGCTCATCACGTCGGCGACACTGACACCCTCCAACCCAAATTCGCGAAATCGCTTCGCCGCCGTTTCGACAATACGTTTGTGAGTAGCAATTTTGTCAGCCTGCGAGTGTCCCATTTTGCTCCATAAATTGATTGCTTCTATTCGGGATAGTGAGGCCGTATTGTAGTGGAATCGAGGACCTGCAAAAACTATCCTAGCGCGACGGGTTTGGCAGCGTCGTTCTCGCAGCTAGGGGCTGGCAAGCGCGCCCAAGCGCCTCTTGACGAGGTCAACGCCGTGCGTGGCTTGCTACGCGTCGGCACCGTTCCTGCACTGTGGCTTTCCGAGAGCCACTTTCGCGCAGACTGCGAAACTCGATAATCCGCAACGCAAACCCTAAAGTTATATGGAAACGATCCGTAATCCAGATTGGGTGCCTGCACGGCGTGCAGCAACCTCCTGCACTCCAAAGATCACTCATATTAAAAGGATCCGCCATGTCTATCTCCTCCTTGAACAGTCTGACGTCGGCTTATCAGGGGTACGCCAATTCTGCGCAAAATAAAACTTCCACTTCATCGGATTCTCCGGATACATCCACCCTTCAAGGGTTCATTTCCCAGCAGACGATAACGGCCACCAACACTACCACCGGAGCAGCCGAGAGTCAGACAATGCAATCGATGCCTTTGGCCGTGGCATGGGCTCCCCAGATGTTCTCGCAAGGAGACAAGAACAACGACGGTTCGCTGTCACCTGATCAGTTCCAGTCTCAGCTTGCACGAGTCGGCGTATCGGCTGACGCTGCGAAGCAACTCTTCCAAACCTTCGACACGTCTAAAGATGGGCAGGTATCGCTTAGCGAATTTGTTACGGGGGTTAGCAACAGCATTGCGAGTGGAAGCCACGTGTTCAACGACCTTATGGACTCGTACACTAGAGACTCGAACGGAAATCTGAACAAGGCCGCCATGGACAATTTCCTGAGTATAGGCCTGGACGCGGCTAATACTTTTTGGAAGAACTTGCCGCCCCGGTGAAGCGAATTTTGAGCCGGCAGACACGGCTGTAGTGCGCGGGGGTCTTAAGGTCGGTCTACCGAGCATCTTCCTTGGATATTCGCCGGTGGGACCGCCATCATGTGCGATCTTCACCGTTGTTGATTTCTTAATCGGCACGCTACGCCGGAGGTGGGAGATGTGGGAAGATGTGCCCCGCGCCGAACCGGCTCCTTCAGCAGTGTATGTGATTTAGCTACCGTGGTCATGCGCGAAGGCGCCCTTGGAAACGCATTTCGCGTTCGAGAAAGACTTCTTACGAGCACCATATATGAAGCGCTTGAGCATACTCCCTGATCTGTCATTGGTAGCACTGTTGCTGGTCGCATGCGGCTGCACCGTTGGACCGAACTATTCGCTACCAAAATCCGCCGTCCTCAACGCCCCTTTCGCCCACGCGTCGCTTCCAGATGTCGACGGACAGCATATCGCGCAAGAGCAGGTCCCCTCCGACTGGTGGCATCTATACGACGATCCGCTTCTTGAACAACTCGTCAGTGATGCACTGAATTCGAACACCGACTTGCGTGTCGCCGCCGCTAATCTTGCAAGATATCAAGAAGCACTTCGCGTCGCGGAGGCCCAAGGGGGATTTTCTGGTAGCGCGTCCGCAGCATTCGAGCGAGCGCAAGAGTCTGGCGAGCAGTACCTGATCTTCAGCAAGGTGCCGGTGGCAAACGAAGGAGATGTCGGCATCAAGATTTCCTATGAGTTCGATCTATTTGGCAAGCTGCGCCGTGGCGTAGAGGCCGCGAATGCCGACGGCGAAGCAACTCAGGCGGCTGAGGACCTCACGCGTATTACCGTCGTGGCCGACGTCGTACGCGCTTACATCGAAAATTGCTTGGCGGCGGAACAACTGGCCATCGCGGAGCAATCGCTTGCACTGCAGAGGCAGCGCGTCGACGTCTCGCGCCGACTGCGCAATGCCGGACGCGGCAATCGACCGGATGTGACGAACGGACAGACCCAGCTCCAGTCCCTGGCGGCGGAAATCCCCAGCTATACAGGTCGCCGCAAAATGGCGCAGTACCAACTCGCGATGTTGCTTGCGCGTGCTCCGTCGGATCTGCCGCCTGCTGTGCTCACGTGCAACGCGGTCCCCCAGATAAAGCAAGCACTGCCAGTAGGCGACGGAGCCACATTGCTTATGCGTCGCCCGGATGTACGTGAGGCAGAGCGGCAACTTGCGGCTTCGACGGCGCGGGTCGGCGTAGCCACCGGTGCGCTTTATCCGACCGTAATTTTCGGAGCGTCGGCTGGGACAACCGGTGTACTCGAAGACTTAGGGATGTTATCGACCAATCATTGGAGCTTCGGCCCTCTCATCAGTTGGACCTTCCCTACCAACGGTGCCCGCGGTCGCGTGCATGAGGCGGAAGATACGAGCACAGCGGCGCTCGCGCATTTTGACGGCGTCGTCTTAAATGCTTTACGCGAAACGGAGACGACTCTAGCCACCTACGTTGCCGACTATACCCGAGCCGAAGCTTTACGTGCCGCGCTTAAGTCAGCTACAGAGTCGGCCGACGAAACGCACCGGTCGTATGTCGGCGGCCGGCAGTCATTCATTTCCGACCTAGATGCGACTCGCACGCTAACCGGGACTCGCGCGCAGGTCGCAGCCTCCGAAGGACAGGTGGCGATCGATCAAGCGAACCTGTTCCTCGCGCTAGGCGGTGGGTGGGAGCGGGAGCGCGAGCGGGAATACAGCGTCGACTCAAGCGGGCCCGCGATCGTTCACCCCGAACAACGTGGACCTAATTGACGATTGCGTCTGACAGTCCCTGATACCGGCATCGAACCAATATCTAGTTATACGGACCACTGCCGGCCCGCATCGTGTTCAATACGGCTGGAGCGTAACTATATTGGTCGACGATGCGAGACTCAGTCGTGTTGCGCATCTGAGAAGGGCAACGCCCAGACGACTCAGCTAGCTGCAGGCTCGCTGGGTTTGCTTTCGTTGTAAGTGGGCTTTTCTAAAAAAGCTCGGTATTCAGCCTCACTCACTCATAACGCCATGATGATTGTATGAATGCCAAAAAATTATTGAAAGAGTTGCTCTAAAAAGACAACTTTTGATGTACCGGCACATCCATTTCCCGAGGATACTGGACTAGACCTAGTCGAATAATGGATTCTCGTCGCCGTCCAATAACGCCCCAACGCGGGAGCTGTACGAACGAACTACGCATCCTGTTGACAACACGACGAGTGCACATCGCTAAGGTTTTCAAAATTAGATGCATGTACACTGATAAACCATGAAAAATGCAGATCTCGGACCCACGCTATTCTCGCTGCGTAGTTTTGTAGCAGCAATTCTCGCGTATTGGATCGCGCTCGAGATCGGACTAGCGCGTCCTTTCTGGGCTATAACGACGGTATATCTTGTCTCTCAGCCATTCGCAGGCGCCGTCCTTTCTAAATCAGCGTACCGTCTTGCCGGAACGATCTTGGGAGGGGCCGCAGCGGTTGTGCTTGTTCCCAATTTCGTCAACCAACCGGTGGTATTAAGTCTAGCAATGGCAACTTGGCTAGGCGTGTGCATGTTTGCCTCCGCTCTGGACCGCACACCACGGGCTTACACTTTCCTTTTGGCTGGCTATACCACTAGTATCATCGGCTTCCCGAGTGTCAATGCCCCAGGGGTAATTTTCAACACCGCTATTTTGCGAGTGCAAGAGATCGTGATTGGCATCGTCGTGGCGGGGTTCGTCCACGCTTTCATTTTTCCCTCGACGGTAACGAGGCAGCTGAAGGTTCGCGTCCGCGAAATTAGAAACAACACGAAAGCGTGGACTATTAGGGCGCTATCCGGTGAACGGAGTCAAACCTTTCGGCGCGAGCGCCAACGTGTAGTACTTGACATCAACGAGCTTCAGCAGCTGTCGTACCATCTGCCATACGACATGGGTAGGTCTGTGCCTCGCGTCGACGTGATTCGCGCGCTGCAGCAACAGTTGTCTCTTATGGTTGGGGTAGTCCGTGCCGTCGAAGACAGAATCGACGTTCTGTTAAGAGATCAAAGTGGTCTTCCCGCCGGATTTGCGGGTCTACTTGAACGCGTGATCGAATGGCTATCCGATCGCGAAAACGCCTCGTTCGGCGCACAGGCAGGCGCGTTAATCGAACAAGCACGACGCCTGGAACCCAGCGTCGAGAACTCTTGGCAGTGGAGAGACATGGTCACTGTCAATCTGACTGTCAGATTGATTGAGCTAATAGAGGCACATCGCAACGCTTTCCTTTTGTCGAATTCGATTTATAACGTCAAATCTGACGATCAGGGAATAACCGCCGGGTTGATCGAAACCGCAGGTAGCCGGTCGTTCCACACTGACGTAGGAGCCGCGACAAGGTCGGCGGTAGGTGCCGCTATAACGGTTCTACTTGCATGCACTTTTTGGATCGCGACTGAATGGGTCGACGGCGCAGTGGCCGCACTCATCGCCGGCGTGACCTGTGCCCTCTTCGGACCCACGGATAACCCGACCGCGGCAGCGAAGAAATTTCTCATAGGATCAATAGCCGGGAGCTGCCTCGCGACAGCCTATGGGTATGTGGTGTTCCCACGTGTGACCGATTTTGTCATGCTCGCAGCCGTACTCGCACCGTCGCTTTTGTTTCTAGGAAGCGCGCTAGCACGCCCACCGATCTCATTGCTCGCTCTCGGCGCCTTGATCGGCCTAATCAATACGGTCGGATTGAATGCCACATACAGCCGCGACTTCCCCGGTTTCATCAATGGTGCAATTGCTCAAAATGTCGGCACTGCATTCGCAATTGTGACGCTTTCTATCTTTAGAACGTTTGGCGACCAAGAGGCTGTTCGGCGCCTACGCCAAGCTGGATTTCGTGACGTGATTGGGCGCACTGAAGGACGATTTAATGAACTTGCTCCATGGGTGAGCCGTATGCTTGATCGCATTAGCATGGTCGCCACGCGGTCTACTGCGCAGCCGGGAGAGCCAGATAGTTCAGTGGTCGACGCATTACAGGACTTGCGCATTGGTTTAGTCGCGGGCGAGCTGCGGATTTTGATGGATCAGTCCCCACTCAGTCGGCGGGCGACTATGGGAGAAGTATTAAAGGCAATAGCTGACTTCTATTCCGAGCGCGCTCGAGATATGGGCGCCCAGCCGAAACCCGAGCTGCTGGCAATGCTGGACAGCTTGGTTCACGACGTTGGTGGCGATCCGGACTTGGCGCGCCGGCGGGCCGCCGCCACGCTGATCACTAGCTTACGTTGTAATCTCTTCCCAAGCGCGACGATAGGCGAGGCGCAATTATGATCGGGGAGGTGTCTCTTGGCGGGGTGTACCTGCCCGTGCTTGTATTTCTAGGCATCATATCGCTTGTTGTTTTTGCGTTCTTGTCAGCGTTAATTTCAATTTTGAAGCTATACCGTTTTTTCGCCTATCGGCCCTTGGTGGATCTTGCTCTTCTTATAATCGTCATGGGCCTCGTCGTTGCATGCAGCTCAGGTTTGCAGGAGTTAAGTATATGAAGCGAATGCTTGCCGCCTTGTCCCGATGGCTATTCACTTTGGCGTTAGTGATCACTGCGGTGGTTGCAGCAGTCGCAATATGGCAACGCTACGAAACTCAACCATGGACGCGCGACGGACACGTTCGCGCCGACATAGTGCGCGTTGCGCCTGACGTGGGCGGTCTGGTAACCCTCGTAGCAATCCACGACAACGAGGAAGTCAAGATCGGTCAACTCTTGTTTGTGGTCGACCGACCGCGCTACAGCGATGCGCTCGCAGCCGATGACGCCGCAATTGAAAGCGCCCGGGCGACGTTGAACCAGGCACGACGAGAAGCAAAGCGGGATCTGGCGCTCGGGGACCTAGTGTCGGTAGAGACGCATGAGCAGAATACCGCTAGGGTTCAAACCGCTCTGGCCAGCGTCGATCAGGCTATCGCTTCCCGAAGCACAGCCGCGCTCAACGTATCTCGCACCGCAGTTCGGGCAAGCGTCAACGGGATCGTAACCAACCTGGACTTGCATCCCGGTGACTTCATCGGCTCAGGTACACAAGCGCTCGCCTTGATCGATAAAGACTCACTCCGCGTCGAAGGGTATTTTGAGGAGACAAAACTACGCCACATACACGTTGGCAGTGCGGCACGGGTTGAACTGATGGGTGACGATCGGGTGCTCGTCGGCCACGTTGAGAGTATTTCAGCGGGCATTGCCGACGACCAGCGCTCTCAGACAGCGAATTTGCTTCCCTCAGTTGCGCCTACATTCTCCTGGGTTCGCCTTGCTCAGCGTTTCCCCGTACGCGTCCGCATCGATCAGGTGCCTTCAGATCTCGCATTGATACCTGGACGGACGGCTACAGTCTCAGTAGACGCCAATCCCAGCGGTGCTCGCACAACGAACACGAATGGGAAAACCAAAGCACAAACCCGAGGCTGAGCGCAAAGCAGGCGCCGATACGGTCAGCCAGTTCAGCACGACTAACCAGCATCCCGTTCTGCCCAATCGGTACCTTCCGTCGCATCTTAGACTTGTGATATACCGGGAAAATCGTCGGCGGAGCAGCATGCCAATCGCCCACGCTGAGCAGACGCTCGTGGCGCATATTTTTAAGCCGACCTCAGGGCAGGTTAGCAACTTATTTTTTCTCTTGATTGCGACGCTGCGATTGTATGAGGGAGCTTCCAGTCACCGTAATCGAAAAAGTCGGGGGCGAGGCGGACAGTGACACCGCATTGCACGGGACATTGTGTCCGCCTGCCGAGGACTTCGAAGAGCGTACGACCAAAACGATGACCTAGCAGCTTTCGGCATCAACGATTACTAAGGCACTGAATCAAGTCGCCTTGCAAGCCGCCAAAAAAACCTATCGCACGTGACGGAGACGATTGTCAAGCGGTAGGAGGGTCAGCACCCTATCCCGAAGTTTTCTCATACTGCATCGTCCAAATTGCCTGATCTCCCGGCAAATAGGTGTTCCCGACCCACGGAGATCCACAGACGTGTAGATACGCGTAAGGGGTCCCTGGAAACATTATCCATGCGCCGGCGTCCCGTACATTGGTCGGCAGTCCACAGTGCGTCGAATCGAACGGCCAAAGTATCATCCAATGCGGGCCGATTGGGATCGCAGGACTTGTTTGGTCGAGTGCATTGGTGTTGCTATGCTGAGTCGCACCGCAAAGCATGTAGCAAAGGCCGGGGGTCGTATTGGACGGACGAGGTTTTCCCGCTATAACGTCGTTAAACCACTGCATACCGATACGATCTACGCACATCGGGGGATCGCCAACTCGGTTCTCATTGCCGGGAGTACAGACCCACTCGTTCGTTCCTTTACGTAGGACAGTTGTTAAGCTGCCTTGGCGGTCCATCTCGGCAATCGTGGCATCCTTAGTAATTTCATATGGGCCGGCCCTCATCGCACGAGCGATCTTGACGGCTTTGATTTCTGCATCTTGGTTATCAACAGCCGGACCAGTAGGAAGTGCGATGGCCGCGTTGCTATAACTCCCATGCACTTGATCCTGCGACCAGGCCCTTTCGCCAAGTGTCGCAAGTGCTGCTCCAAGCAAACCAACGCCTGCAATTAGCCTGCGACGACTCGTTAGTGTCTGCTGTTCCGTGCTTTCACTGGTGTCGGAAGGTTGTCCCGGTGTCATGCAAATCCTCAGTAAAATATTACTCGATGCGTTTATCGCGCAATCTAAGATTGATCTGGCAATACTGCAGGCCACCAGAAACAGCAGGTGGGTACGAAAGGCTTACGTCAGGCCGATTGCCCAGATTCATCCCGACGCCTATCCAGACGAATCTGGCACGTTGTCTCTTTATTGAGCTGAAAGCTCTTCGGTGGCGATGTGAACATTATCTGCAAGGCTCTGCGAGGTACCCGTACTATGGGCTGAATGTAATCTGATGTTAGTAGAAGGGCAATAATCTATTGGTATGTCTCGGCGATGTTGTGAAGCCCCGTACTTTGGCAACTTAAGTGCGCCGATCCGCTGGGATTGACTAGCTCGACGGAGATTGTTTTGCACCCCAGTATCCGTGCGCGTGCGCGGGGGTGCGCCCCGCCCTGTGCCGTCTCTACAACAGGACGTTGGAAACATCAGACACGGCCAGCGCTCATGGCCTGTCATCGGGGTCGCTTGGTGCTTTTCATTCTTGTTAGCTTGGCGATGAACACTGCCGGGGTCGGTAAATCCACACAGCAGTCTTTTTGCCAAATTCCCGCTAATTGTGGTTTGCCACGCTCAGATACGCTCATCGCGACAGTATCATCAAGCTCTCCCCTCACGATGGCGAAAAGTTTATAGGAAGCGTCAAGGATGTCTCGAGCCTCGCGGATGTTATCGTCTCTAGTGTCGAGGTCCGACCCACTTCGGCTGCCTCGCCCACGCGCGACGCGCCTTTGTTGATGCCTTCAAGGGCATGAAGAAACCAGGCGGGCGGGCCGCACATGCACTCGAATACTTCAAGGCGCTCTACCAGGTCGAAACACCCGCAAAGGGAGATCTGCCCGAAAGCGAGACGCGCGTCGATTACACGGCGGGCTCAAAACTGAAGCGCAACACCAAAGCGTATAAGGTGTTGTAATGCACAAAGCGAATCAGTATGAGCAGTTGCAAGCCGAGGAACGTCTAGAGATCGCGAGCCTGCGTCAACGGGGCTCGAGTATCCGGGCCATGGCCCGGATACTCGGACGCTCGGCCTCTACCGTCAGCCGTGAACTGAGGCGCAATAGCTCTGTGCTCGGTTATGTCCCAGCGGCGGCGCACGCGCTCAGTTCGGCCCGACGAACCGACACGGTCACCGCGCCCAAACTTGGGCCTCACAGCGCCTGCTGGAGGGTCGTCCTCACGCTGCTCGAGTGGCGTTGGTCACCTCAGCAAATCTCTGGAATTCTCAAGCGTATGTTTCCGACCGATCCTACTTTGCAGATCTCGCACGAAACGATTTACACGACCATCTACGCTCACCCAGGCGGAGAATTACGGCGCCAACTCATTGCTTGTTTGCGTCGTGCTCATCGCGCCCGTATGTCGCGCACGCGGGGTAATGATCGCCGCTGGCAAATTCCCAATATGGTCAGCATTCACGTGCACCCACCTGAAATCGAGGATCGCGTGATGCCCGGGCACTGGGAGGGCGACTTCATCAAAGGCGAAGGCAATCGCTCCTCAGTTGGCGTGTTGGTGGAGAGAACAAGCCGTCTGGTACTGCTGGCCAAGATGCACGATGCCACAGCCGAATCTGCACTGGCCGGCTTCTCGGCCAAGCTCAACTCGATTCCCGAACACTTGCGTCAAAGCTTCACTTACGACCAAGGGCGTGAACTCTCACGACATCAAGAACTTGCCGCTCAAACTGGCGTGAACGTCTATTTTTGCAATCCACATAGCCCGTGGCAGCGCGGAACTTGTGAAAATACCAATGGCCTGTTGCGCGAGTATTTACCCAAAGGCACCGATCTTTCCGTGCATAGTCAGGCAGACCTCGACATCATTGCCGACAGCTTGAACAAGCGACCTCGTGCCACCCATGCGTTTCATTCTCCCTTCGAGGTATTCGCCGCGACGCTACAAGCAGCGGATCTAGCAACGTCATCTAAACATTAACCTAGCTGTTGCACTTCGACTTGAGACCGCCCACCTTCCGGCTGCGCCAGCAACACAGCGTGCCGTCGGTTCATGCAACCGGCCTAATTCCAAAACGTGCAACTTGTCGGCTACAGCGCTACCAACCATTCGCCTAGCACTTGCGAGAACACCGATTTCCACCTCAGTCGTGGTCTAAACTTTGTCACACACTCAAATTCAGATAGCCGCGCCGGCTAAGCGGCGGTCACAGCGTTCAGAAACTCTTCGATCGTGAGCACTTCGTGGCCGAAAGTCGGATACGAAACGTCGAGAGCAGCTCGATGCGCCAGTTCGGTGAAGTCGGCTACCGCATCCTTCAGAAAGGTGACGTGGAAGCCGGTTTCAAGAGCATGGCGACCGGTTCCTTCGACGCAGGTTTGCGATGTCAACCCCGCGATGACGACCTTCTCGATACCATGGTTACGCAACTGCTTTTCCAGATCCGTACCAACGAACGAATCAAACATACGATGCTGACTAATGATTATTTCACCATTCTGTGGGCGTAGGGGTTCAAAGAAGTTAGCTCCACGGCTACCCTTCCAGAAAACCTTGTTTTCCAGGCCAAACTGAAAACGCGGATGCACATGGTGAACGTCGTCAAAGCTATGCTCGTCAACACCGTGTGGCGAGAAAAAGATCTTTAGACCAGCGGCACGCGCTCCTTCCAGGAGTCGCTTGAGATGCTCTATCAAATTAGTCTGATCGAGCATAGGACCGATCATGCCGTGGAGCTTTCCATCTTCAGCCAGAAAGTCGTTCAATACATCTACCAATACCAGGGCCGTTGTTTCGGTTGAATAACTTGGGATGTTCATGACAGGTCCTTTAGCCGAGGATGGTTTTCCCCGGCAGACAGCAATGCATTTTTTGGGCTCGAGATGGCGGGACTTCCAGCATCAGAATTGCTGATCCAAATATCGAGCGTGTTAGCTGAAGCGCGTGTGGGCCTGAGTGCGCATCAGCTCTTCCACGGTCCGAGTACATATTGCGACGAACTGCCCCCACACCATCTAAGAAACCGCACTGATGTCGGCACGTCTGCGGTCACGCGTGCGCCGTCCTACGAAGCTCACGCTACCGCTTCGCAACAGCGGCCAAATTGCCGAAGATGCAAAAACAGTGCGTCGCGGCCCACGGACACTTAGCAGGTAAACTACGCGTTGTGTGGTCCGGCCCATTGCTAATGCCTCTGGCATATACGTGTATATACTTGTATAGTATAGCGCAAACTCGGCGAGCTGAGGAAACCCAGATTGATGCGGGTGCTCGGACTGCCAGCCAAGCATTGGAAATTTGCCTCTTTTGAATTCTCAGTGGGTGGTTTGGCGGGTCAAGGGCGGGCGTGAGCCCGGCGCAGCGACCCCTTGAGGCGCGGTCACCCAGTAAGATGAGTTATGGGTGAGTGCGGCAGAATGCGGGAATCAGCCATGTAAAGCCAATCTGCTATGACGAATCAATTG
Source organism: Burkholderia sp. PAMC 26561 (assembly GCF_001557535.2). Taxonomy (NCBI): domain Bacteria; kingdom Pseudomonadati; phylum Pseudomonadota; class Betaproteobacteria; order Burkholderiales; family Burkholderiaceae; genus Burkholderia; species Burkholderia sp. PAMC 26561. The sequence continues at coordinate 397,766 of NZ_CP014309.1, read as the reverse complement.
TTCGAATCCGCCTTCGGTATCACGGCTCCTTGGTATGTCCGAAGTGTTGACTTCGATGCTGCTCAGCGGCAGCCCAACATCGCCGTTGACTTCGTTGCAGGCAGCCGATTTGGCTATGCCGGAGTTGCCGGCGAGCATCCCGTGCACGACACGCAAATCAAGCGCCTGCGGCATCTCAATTTCTTCCAGCACGAGTGCTTCCTCGAAGTGCGGGAGCCCAGGGTGCGCCTGCCCGATGGTTCAGTGCGTTTGGTTGAGCCAGTGTACGCGAGATAGCCCGCCGCATCGAACGCAGTCCTTCAGCCGTTTCACGAGAGCTCATCCGCAATGCGGCGACACGTGGTGGGTATCTCGAGTATCGTGCTTCGGTCGCGCAGTGGAAGGCCGAACGGTTTGCCAAACGACCAAAGCCGCGAAGCTGGCGAGTAATGCACGGCTGCGCCAATACGTACGGGAGCGGTTGGAGGGCAAGGTACATTACGTGGAGGGTCGTGAGATTGCGGGGCCAGGCAGGCAGGGTTCAAGCGGCGCAATAAACCACATCGCGGTGACCGAACGTGGGTCCACGGCTGGTCACCTGAGCAAATCCCAATCGACTGAAGGCCGATTTCCCGGACGATGAATCTATGCACATCTCTCACGAAGCCATTTATCAAGCCCTCTTATTCAAGGGCGCGGCGCACTCGAACGCGAGCTGCTGGGTGTCTTCGCACCGGGCGTGCGTTGCGCGTTCCTCGAGCGAGAGCGCGCGCTAAGGCGTGGGCGCACGTCAGCGAGGGGGTGATGATTTCCAGCCGGCCTGCAGAGGTGCAAGATCGTGCTGTGCCGGGTCATTGGGAAGGCGATCTAATTATCGGCTTAAACCGATCAGCCATCGGGACTTTGGTCGAAAGATCAAGCCGCTTTACGATGCTCGTGCACTTACCTCGCGAGAAAGGTTATGGGCACTTCCACGTACGAAGAATGGGCCTGCGCTTGCCGGCTATGGATCTGTCACGATGGCTAACACGCTCAAGAAGACCGTGGCTGACTTGCCTGGTCAGTTGTGGCGATCATTGACTTGGGATCGTGGCAAGGATCTGTCCGATCATGCCCGCTTCACGATAGAGTCCGGCGTGAAAGTGTTCTTCGCTGACCCGCTCAGCCCATGGCAGCGTGGTACCAACGAAAACACCAATGGCCTTCTGCGATAATACTTTCCAAAGGGCACGGACCTGTCTCGATGAGGTGTTCAAGAGCTCCAAGCAGTTGCTAACACGTTGAACGCCAGGCCCCGGAAAACGCTCGGCTGGAAGACGCCTGCGGAAACCCTAGACGCATACCTAAAATCCGTTCAATATTCTAGTTGTTGCGACGACCGGTTGAATCCGCCCTGACTGCCGCAGTCCGTGTGTTGTATCAGACCGGCCGGTGGTCGGTGCGACGCGACAGCACGAAACAGTGCCTGCATTACCGGCTGTTTTGTCATGCGCTCGCTCATCGAGTAGCCGACTACCTCTCCGCTAAACAGATCTTTGAGGCCGGCCAGATACAGCCATCCCTCATCGGTCGCTATATATGTGATGTCGCCACGCCAGGCCTGATTCGGCCCGCTCACCTTGAAGTCCTGATTCAGCAGGTTCGCTGTAGCCGTTCCGGGCCAAAAGTTTCTCGCCTACGCTCGTGAGCTGCACGCACCTGCGCTTCGAGCCGAGGCTCTTGCCGAGCGTGCAACGACAGCGGCCGTTTGCGCCAGGCGTAGTAGCCACTGGTGGAAACGCCCATAAACCGGCACATCGGCGGCACTGGATACTGCTGTTGCATCTGTTCAATCACGCCGTACTTCACCGCGACTCCCTCGTAAAGTACGTCGCGAATTTTTGCAATAAATCGCGCTCCGTCCTCACTTCGGCCAATTCCCGCTTGACCGGACTCAGCTCCGCCTCGATCTCCGTCAGGGGCTTCTGGTACTGTCCAACCTTCTCCAGCTTGCCGCCTTCGCAGCACGTACCCAGTTCACCAACGTCTTCATCGATATTGACAGTCGACGCGCGGCTTCAGACACGCCGACGCCGTCAGTCATTGCCAGCTTCACTGCTTCTTCACGAAATTCCTTCGTGTACACAGCCTTCGGGATTCGGTTCATCGACGCCTCCATTCCACAATTCTACGGGATGTTGGCGTCCATCTTTTTCAGCCGACCTCAACCTGGCCAACTTAGAAGAGTCGAGACAGAATCAAGAGGGTTATGGTGACAGTTATTGCGCCCCCGATACGGGTTGCAATCTGGGCAAAAGGCATCAGACTCATACGGTCGCATGCAGACAGAATCGCCACGTCGCCTGTACCACCTTGTCCGCTGTGACACGCATTTACGATAGCAGCTTCAATTGGATAGATGTTTACCCAACGCGCGACAACGAAGCCTGTCGCCATTAGCGAAAACACCGTAATGACGATTGTCGCGACGTTGGCCATGCTTATCGCGCCGACGAGGTCGTTCCAGGGCGTCAAAGCCGTCCCGATGGCGAACAGCAACGGGTACGTAACCGCAACCGAGAAGAACTGGTAGACAATGCGCGCCCCACTTTGAAGCTGCGGCGACACGGCATGAGATAGTTTGATAAGAACCGCGACGAAAAGCATGGACACCGGCGCCGGGAGACCGAAGAAACGGTGACACAAGAGCCCAACGAGGTAAAGCGAAATTGCCGTAATCGCACCAGCGGCGACCGTCGCAACATCAGGTATAACAGGGGTTTCTTCAGGCGCGCTGGCGGGCAGGTCGTCCGGCACTCGCTGTAAAACGCCTTTACCCGTGAGATGAGGCAACTTTTCTCCGATAAAGCTAAGTGCCCCCGCAAACAGGATGGCCGTCAGGCTGCCAATCATGACGGTCGGAAGCACTTGGGCAAAAAGCGGCCCTTGGGGCAAATGCATAATTTCGGAATAGCCCACTGATAGTGGAATTGCGCCTTCCCCGACACCCCCGGCCATGATTGGAATAACGACGAAGAGCAACGTGTGCTCAAAGCCAAGTCCGAGCAACCAACCCGTTGTCGTACCGACGATCCCCGCCACCACTGTCCCAGCTGCAAGCGGGATAAAAATCTTTGTGAACCCACGAACAAGCACGGTACGGTCCATGCTAAATATGCTGCCTACTATGATGGACGCGATGAACAAATACAAAAAATTGCTGACCTTAGTGAAGCTGACAACGACGTCAAGAACGCGCGCGGGCAGGAAATGATGATAGGCCAAATATGATGGCAGGAAGGTTGCCAAAATAGCCGCGCCCCCTATCTTCCGGATTACGGGCAAGCGCTTGCCGATTTCCGCACAGGTGAAGCCGGCCACCACGAGGATGGCCAGCGCCATGGAAATCTCGCCCGGCACTTTCCCGGTCAGGGCGAAGCCCGCAATGAGACCAACCAGCAACACATAAACCGGCAACGGGATAATGCCGACACGTATTTCTAGAATGGTCCACCATCCATTGGGCCAGAATGGAACCCGTTCCTTCAGCACAGGCATCTCAGAGCTCGACGACAGTTGTTTGGCGTCAGCCTCGGGCGCAATCTCAGCATTCGTGGGCACGGCGTGTCCTTTACATCGTTATCGGTTTGGTGAGAAGGCTGGGCTGGATGACAACCCGCCTAGATTCATTCGTCCTTGACGAAGTACATCAGCGAGCCAGTGAGAAGGGTCGAGATAAGCAGCATCGCGGCCATGCCAAGGATGCCCGCCGAGAAAGAGCCGGTCAGGTCCTTCAACCATCCCATCATGAACGGTCCCGCGAAGCCACCGAACGTGCCGACGGAATTGATGAACGCGAAACCGCCCGCAGCTGCCGCGCCTGTGAGGAAGCGGGTAGGAATGCTCCAGAACACTGCGCGCGCTGTCGTCACGCCAATCACGGCCACCGTGATCCCGACAAGCGCGGGCCAGAATGTATGGAGCAACGCTGCACAGATCATCCCTGCTGCCCCGAGCACGCATGTCAGCAAGAGGTTTAGAATCTTTTTCCCGCTTCGGTCGACGCGTCTTGCCCATGTCAACATCGCCAGTGTTGCGAAGATGTAGGGAACTGACGAGACGAGACTGATTGCGGATACGGTGAGTCCGTGTGACTTCAGAATGGTCGGCAACCAGATGCCGATGCCATACGAGCCCATCACGAAACCGAACTGAATGGCGGTAAGAATCAGCACACGTGGGTCTTTCAATGCAGCGCCAAAATGCTTGTGCTCTTTCTCACGACGCTCGGAAGCCAGCATACCGATGAGCGCGTAGCGCTCGTCATTTGACAGCCAGGTTGCCTGGGTCGGGTTATCGCGGAGCATCAACAAGACCACGACGCCGATGACAGTCGCGGGCAATCCCTGCATAATGAACATCCACTGCCAACCCGCGAGACCGAGCGTACCGTTCATGTTCAAGAGCAGGCCGGACAACGGACCGCTGATGACAGACGAAATAGGAACGCCCACCATGAACCATGCAAGCATGCGGGTGCGATATTTCGCTGGGAACCAGCAGGCGAGATAGAAAGTGACGCCGGGAAAGAAGCCGGCTTCAGCGACACCCAATACGAACCGGGCGAAATAGAAACTCTTCGGACCTACCGCCAAGGCAGTCGCTGCGGCTGCAAGCCCCCAAGTAATCATAATGCGCGCCAGCCACCGTCTGGCGCCGAAGCGATAGAGCATAAGGTTGCTCGGCACTTCGAGCACACAATAGCCTGCGAACAGAATACCGGCGCCCCAGCCAAATTCAGTCGCGGAAAGGCCCAGGTCTGCATTCATCGTCAGCGCGGCGAAGCCCACGCTGGTCCGATCGATGTAATTAAAAATGAAGGCGAGCGTCAGGACAGGAAGCAACCGCCAGGCGGTCTTCGATACCGCACGCTGCTGAAGCATTTCCTCGTTCGCTGACGGCGTCGGAATCGTGTCTGCCTGCGATGCTGAAATCATGAGTTGTCTCTTGCCCAATACATATTGGATACTGAAACGCATCCCCGCGAGGATGCGACTACACATCAAAACTTATGGCGAATGCCGACCCGAACCGCGACCTGTTTGCTGGTTGCGGACGGGGTCATGCCGGTTATAGTTGCGACCGCCGGCTGGTTCAGAGAATCAGTGCCGCTCGCGTGTTCGTAGACCGCGACGGTGTACACATCAGTTCGCTTCGAGAGGAAGTAGTCCGCGCCGATGCTGGTTAGCTCGTATTTTTGCCCGCTCTGACCATTCGCCCCACTACCTTTGGTGTAGTCGAACGCGGCCCCGAGCAGGAACGCCGGACTCACCTGCCACTTGGCGTTCACCTCGGCATTGTGGAAAACGGCTTTTCCGCTATAGCCCAGCGGATTGGGACCGGAGGGTGAGCCCAAGTCTTGGAAACGGGTATTGGAGTAGCCCAGCCCTAAGGTTGCCGGGCCGAACGTGTAGGCAGCTGCGACGGCCGCAATCTGAAGCGTTTTTGCTGAAGCAAAGCCTGCATAAACCGGATTGCTTTCTGCCGATGTAGCAGACCCAAGACCCCCGAGGTTGTTCGTGGTCGCAGGACCGCCATTCGGATTCGACCCATAGAACGAAGTGTTCGGGTTATGTGCGTTAAGGTAGCCTGCGCCGACCGTGAATGGGCCCGATGCGTAACCCCCGCCCACCGACCAGATTCGATTCGTCCCGAAGGAACCTGCTACGCCCCCCAGGCTATAAAGACCTGCGAACGTAAGGCTGGACATCGTGGGCGACGTGTACTTTATTGAATTGTTGATCCGGCGCGTATTGGAAGCGTTGTCGAGGTCACTTGGATGCTCAGCCATATAACCGCCCCACTGTGGAGCTGCCAGAAGCGGTGCATAGAAGTCGACCACCTCGTCATATTGGCGCCCCAGCGTGACCCTGCCATAGTTGCTGGTCAAACCCACCCACGCCTGACGTCCGAACTCAGCACCGCCCTGCCCAAACGTGCCATTGTTCATGTTGAAGCCATTCTCAAGAACAAAAATGGTCTTGAATCCGCCGCCCAGGTCCTCCGAACCTTTGAGCCCCCAGCGACTACCTTGCAGGCCGCCCGTCCCACCGTCCATGACCGACCACTGGCTGCCCCCGTTCAAGCCGGTTTTTGTTCGCGCGGTCTGCGCATTGCTCAGATAGTTCACGCCCACGTCGACAATACCGTACAGGGTGACACTGCTCTGCGCCTGCGCGGTCAGGCACGGAAGAATAAAAATTCCGGGAATTATGTTCTTCAGCATATTTAAGTCTCCTAATATATTTTATGTTTATCAGGACAAGGGCGACGGACGCCGCCCTCTGCATCAGACAGTCTCTACGACTTCCGTTGCAGGCTTTTTAAGCAGACTCGACAAGACGTAGGGCAAGATGCCTCCGTTGCTGAAATAGGTCGCCTCAATCTGCGTATCAATTCGTGCGAGCAACGTCGCGTTCCGTTGCGAACCATCGGCGCGCCTGATAACCAGGGTGACCTCCTGAAGCGGTCGCACGCCGCTTTCGAGACCGATGATGTCGAAAGTCTCGGTGCCGTCCAGTCCGAGCGATTGTGCGCTGTCGTCACCAATGAACTGCAGCGGGAGCACTCCCAGCCCAGCGAGGTTGCTGCGGTGGATACGTTCAAAACTCCGTGCGATTACGGCCTTGACACCCAGCAAACGAGTGCCCTTGGCGGCCCAGTCGCGGCTGGAGCCAGTTCCGTATTCTTCACCCGCGACGACGATGGAGGGCGTGCCTGCTTCGAGATATCGCCGAGACGCATCGAAAATCGTCGTGCGTTGCCCGCTAGGTTGGTGCACGGTGAACGGGCCTTCGTCGGCAGCGCCATCCTCCTTAGCCGGCAGCATCAAGTTTTTCAAGCGCACATTTGCGAATGTGCCGCGCACCATGACCTCAAAGTGTCCGCGTCGGGCGCCGTATGTGTTGAAGTCCTTCTGCGCGACGCCGCGCGCCGTCAACCATTCGCCTGCTGGCGACTTTTTGGAGATTGAACCAGCCGGGCTGATATGGTCCGTGGTGATGGAATTACCTAAAATGGCGAGCGCCCGTGCGCCAGCAATCGGCTTCGGGCTCGAGTCGGCATCGCTGAAGAAGTCAGGCTCAGCGGCGTAGGTCGACTCGGGCCAGCTATACACTGCTCCGTCACCGCTCGCGATGTTGTTCCAGAGGTCGTGACCAGCGGTGAAGTCCGAATACAACTCCTTGTAGTGTTTGGGGTTCGCTGCATAAACGCTGAGCGCCTTGATTTCCTCGTTCGTCGGCCAGATATCGGCGAGCATGACAGGCTTGCCATCACCGTCGATGCCCAGTGCCTCAGATGTAACGTCGATACGCGTCGTTCCAGCCAACGCGAATGCGACGACAAGCGGCGGGCTCGCAAGGAAATTGGCGCGAAGATTCCCGTGAATGCGAGCTTCGAAATTCCGGTTGCCCGACAGCACTGCGCTACAGACCAGGTCCTTCGACACGACCACCTCTTCAAGCGCCGGGTCGAGTGGTCCAATGTTCCCAACACATGCGCCGCATCCGTAAGCGGCGATGCCAAACCCCAGTTGCTCCAGCGGTTGCGTAAGGCCAGCGTCCTGAAGGTATGCAGTCACGACCCGCGAACCGGGAGTGAAGAGCGTCTTCACCCAAGGCTTTGCCTTCAGACCGCGCTCAAGGGCCTTCTTCGCGACCAGGCCTGCTGCGACCAGCAACTCTGGGTTAGATGTGTTCGTGCAGGACGTGATCGCGGCGACCAGCACGTCGCCATGCCCAACCTCATATCGCTCAACAGGCCCAGGCGCTCCCGCCGGCTTGGCGGATACCGGATAACGCTCATTTAACTGGGCTGCAGTCTTGCCGTAGCCACCAATCTTGCTGTCTTGAACCATGACTTCATCGAATCGTTGGCCCAACGCCGACAGGTCGACACGGTCCTGTGGACGCTTTGGCCCGGAGACACTTGGCTTGATAGCGCCCAGGCTGATTTTGACGACGGCCGAGTAGTTGACCTCTCCGGCCTTCGGTGCGCCGAAAAGACCTTGTGCGTCGAAGTATTCTCGAATCAGCGTGATCTGCTCGTCGCTGCGGCCAGTTTGACGGTAGTACGTCAATGTGTTTTCATCGACGGGAAAGAAGCCACTCGTTGCGCCGTATTCCGGCGCCATGTTCGCAATCGTTGCGCGGTCCGTTGCACTCAGGGAGGCAGCTCCTTCGCCAAAGAACTCGACGAGTTTGCCCACCACCTTCGCAGCGCGCAGCGTCTCGGTGACCTGCAAGACCGCATCGGTCGCCGTAACGCCAGCCGAAAGCGAGCCACTCAGTTCTACGCCGACCACGTCCGGCATGAGCATGTAGACCGGTTGGCCAAGCATCCCAGCTTCGGCTTCGATACCGCCCACGCCCCAGCCCAGCACGCCAATGCCATTTATCATGGTGGTGTGCGAGTCAGTGCCGACCAGCGTATCAGGGAAGACTACGCCATCCTTTTCAATGACGCCTTGAGCGAGATATTCGAGATTGATTTGGTGGCAAATCCCAATTCCCGGCGGCACGACCTTGAACGTGTCAAACGCCTGCATTCCCCACTTCATCAGTTCGTAGCGCTCGCGGTTGCGTGCGAACTCGACTTCCATGTTCTGGCGTATTGCGTTCGGAACATTTGAGAACTCGGTTTGCACCGAATGGTCGACGACCAGATGGACGGGAACGAGCGGTTCCACCGCCTTTGGGTCCGCGTTACGCTTCTTCGCCTGACTTCTCATTGCCGCGAGGTCAGTCAAGAGGGGAATACCGGTAAAGTCCTGCAACAGCACTCGGCCAACAACGAAAGGAATTTCGTTCACGCGCTGCGCGTCCGGCTTCCAGCTAGCGAGGTCCGTTATATGCGACTCGAGAACCTTTGTCCCGTCGCAGTTGCGCAGCACGGACTCAAGCAGAATCCGGATGACGACCGGCAGGCGGCCGACATTGTCGAAGCCCGACTCAGCCAACGCCGCGAGCGAAAAATACCTGTGCCGTTTTCCGTCGGGGGTGTTAAGGAAACGAATGGTCTTGAATGTGTCGGCGGGCTGGTCGGCCATGATGTTCTCTATAGTGTAAGGGGTAGCGATCTATATGGTCAGAACTTGAAGAGGCTTCGCGGCGTATCAGAAAGCACCACCTCACGTTCCCTCGAATCGGCAATCCAGTCGTTGATTGCCACGCGCTGGGTTCTATAGTCCTGCGTTGATTCATGCTGCGTGAAAGGCCAGTCGCTCGCCCAGAGCAGACGTTCTGGCCCAAACGCTTCAAGTAGCCGCGGCGCGGCATCTCGTGCGATGTCGAAGCTTGTCCGATAGGCGCCCGAGAGCTTCACCCAAACCTGGCGGGTGTCGGCGACCTGAAGCAAATGGTCGAACCCTGGGTCATCGATGCCTTTCTGTCGGTCCGGCATGCCGAAATGGTCGACGACGACCTTCGCTCCCGCGTTGATTAGCGGCGTTAGCGACTGATGCAAACGGGCCGCCCGGTCATTGATTTCGATATGCCAGTCATGTTTCATGCACTCTGCGACGGCCTCTGCCCACGCTCCTGACCTGAAATCCGGTGCTGGGAAGTCACCGGTTAGATTCACGCGGACTCCTACAACGCCAGCGGAAGCGAACGCATCAAACTTGCGAATGTCGGTGCTCGGGTCAATTGAGACCACGCCGCGCAGGCGTTCGGGATGCGACCGCAGGCAATCCAGCAGGTAGTTGTTATTGTTGCCCAAAACGCTGACGGCGATTAGCACGCCGAGCGCAACTCCGTTGGCGTCGAGTTGAGCCAGATAAGAATCGAGCCGGGCATCGTAGTTTGGCGTGAAGCGGCGCGACGGGACAAACATCAGTCCCCTATGGAACACGTGAGCGTGGGTGTCAACAATGGATTTGGTCAATGACATGTTTAGTCTGTGAGTCGCCCAGCATTTCAGATTTGAATTGGAAATTGTTCATTTGCTCCCACAAACACAATCAGATTATTTTTTTGAAGTGTCTTTGTCAATGCAAAAACGCAAATCGAATTTGGCATCGACGAAAAAAAACCGCCCTAAGGCGGCTGGATGGGCGTCTGCGTCAACGACTATCGTTTACCCGCTAGGCATCGACCTCGAGCGGCTGCAGCGTATCCGCACGATCAAAAACCTCCATGACCGCCTTTTTGCGGCGCGCGGCGTCCACATGCTGTCGCATTAAACTGGCCGCTGCCAGCATGTCGCCGCTTTCAATTGCATCAAGGATGTCGATGTGCTCTTGAGCGAGCGCGCGCCTCGGCAGTTGCTGTCGGGCCTGACGATATTCAGCGAGTCGGCGCATTTGGTCGAGCCGACGAAGTGTCTGTAATGCAAACCGGTTGCCCGACCAAGCGGCTATCGCCTCGTGAAAACGCGCATTGGATTCGAATCGCTCCGTAGGGGTCATCGCTTCGTGCCCCCCTTCAAGGATGGCCAACTGCTCGCGACGGAGCTCATGCAGCATGTCAAGATTGGGGCGGAATTTTGGATTAAGAATACCCGCGGGCTCGATTGCCAGGCGTAGAGCATACATGTCGTCATACGCTTCTAGCGAATCAATCATCGGCAAGAAGCGCCAGCCATAGCCCGCCTCCTTCTCAGCCCAGCCCTCGCTGTGCGCTCGCACCAGTACCTTACGGATATCGCTCCGGGACGCCTCGAGCAAACGAGTCAGGTCCGCCTCCGTCACTGACTTAGGTACAGCCCCCCGAAAGTGCGCATCGGCCAGACGGAGATATAGCGGATCCTCCACTGAGTTGACCTGTTCTAGGACGTCGGTCGGAAGTTCACTAAACGATGCTTGCACTGAGTAGCCGCGATTCTTGTCGTAGCGCATTACGCCGGATTGGACCAAGCGGTTTAGCGCGACCCGAATGGGCGACCGGGACGTTCCAATAAGCTTGGCCAACGTCCACTCGGGTAGGTGCGTGCCGGCGGGCAACCTCTCACGTCTCACGTGCGCGACGATTTCGCGAAGCGCCTTCTGCTGACTATTGGTCAAATCAGTTGTCATGATCTTGAAGGGTAGAACGCACTGAGCGATACCTGCAAATATACCCGTATGCAGGCGGGAAGCCCAATGCGCTGGGCTTAGAAAAACAAAACCGTTGCACTCGTCTTGCGTTTGTTGTTAAATAAACGCACTATCCCACTTGTCTCGGGACTTCACTTCCAGGGAGAAAATCTTGGCGCAGTCGAAGATTCAAGCCGTGTACATGCGCGGCGGCACGAGCAAAGGCGTTTTTTTCCACAACGACTGGCTACCGAGAGACGCAGCTGTGCGAGACCGAATACTGATGCGCGTAATCGGTAGTCCCGACCCGTATGGTCAGCAAATTGACGGCATGGGTGGCGCAACATCCAGTACGAGTAAAGTAGTACTCGTCGAGCCGTCTTCTCGCGCGGATTGCGATGTCGATTACCGCTTCGGACAGGTCGCCATTGAAAAGACGATGATTGATTGGTCCGGCAACTGCGGTAACCTTACCTCGGCTGTTGGCCCATTCGCCATCTCGCAAGGGCTTGTTGATGCCCCTCGCGACGGTATAGCGACGGTCCGAATCTGGCAGGCCAACATCAGCGCAAAAATCATTGCTCACGTGCCAATGAAGAATGGCGAAGTCGTTGAAGACGGCGACTTCGAACTTGATGGTGTGACCTTCCCGGCGGCTGAAATCAAGATAGAGTTTTTCGACCCTAGCGGTGACGGTGAAAAAGACGGCAGCCGCATGTTCCCTACTGGGAATGCCGTAGACGTGCTCGACGTCCCGGGGGTTGGCCCAGTTGAATTGACGATGATTAATGCAGGTAATCCAGCCGTTTTCGTTGACGCTGCGACGCTCGGCTTGAAAGGGAACGAATTACAGCGCGACATCAATAGCAATACCGAACTGCTAAAACGGGTAGAAGCGATTCGTGCGCATGCGGCCGTCCAAATGGGGCTGTCAAAGTCCGCCGACGAAGCAACACAGTTGCGCCCGCATACGCCGAAATTGGCTTTCGTCGCGAAACCGGCCGGCTACTTAGCCTCGAGCGGTAAGCAAATTGACCCGGCAACCCTCGATATCAATGCTCGGATCTTCTCAATGGGCAAGCTCCACCATGCGATGACGGGAACGGGCGCAGTAGCTATCGCTGTTGCCGCCGCAATTCCAGGTACGCTTGTCAATCGCTTGGTTCCCGAATCGACTGGCGCAGTGCGATTCGGCCACCCATCGGGTAGCCTTGCCGTCGGTGCCGAGGCTGAACAGAAGGGTGGCATCTGGACGGTGACAAAGGCCGTCATGAGCCGAAGCGCACGCCGTCTGATGGAGGGTTCAGTGCTCGTTCCTTCGTCGGTTCTCGAACAGTAACTAACGACGGACGAAGGCTGTTATGGCTGCAGAACTGGCAATAAGGGAAGCGTTCGCGCCGTCGGGTGTGCTGCGCATATCCATCAACTTTGGAAATCCAATTCTCGCGACAAAGGACGCTGGGGGGAAGCCAAAAGGCATCTCTGTCGACTTGGCAAACGAACTGGCGAGCGCACTGGCGCTTCCTTTGGAACTCGTGAGCTTCGATGCTGCGGGGGATGCCGTCACCGCCGTCGCCGCTGGTGACGCCGACGTCGGATTCTTCGCCATCGACACGAAGCGGGGCGAAGAAATCTCATTCACCGCACCTTACATTCTTATCGAAGGGAATTATCTCGTCCGTACGGATTCACTAATCCGGACTACGACCGACGTCGATAAACCCGGCATTCGCGTGGCTGTTGGCGCCGGTAGCGCGTATGACCTTTTCCTGACGCGAGAACTCAAGCGGGCTGAAATCGTTCGTGGTTCAACGTCCCCGGAAGTCGTGAACACTTTCCTTCGTGAAGGGCTCGACGTTGCAGCAGGAGTGAAGCAGCAACTGAAAGCTGATGCCGACCGTCTGGGCGGATTGCGTCTTCTCGACGAAAAGTTCATGACCATTCGGCAAGCAATGGGGATTGCAAAGTCACGCGGCCCCCAAGCAGCGTTGTTGCTTGGCGGCTTCATTGGCCGGATGAAGCGAAATGGATTCGTTACCGCCGCTATGCGCAGGCATGAAATCAACGAAGCTTCCGTTGCTGACTGATAGAGCGAGCGATCACCGCAGCGCGCGAACGCCCCCCGGCGGTCACCCGAATTAGTTCTTTAAAGTGCGAGACTCATTACTTGGCGATGCATTGCCCCATAACGCAACAACGATCATTCAATGCTTGCTATTAGAACTGGCGGCGAGCGCACCGAGGTCATGGTCCTCTTTCTTTCTCAGCGCCGAGATGGCACTGGCTTCAGACGCACAGCAAGATGATCAGGAAATTATGAGCTTACGGGCTAAGCTTATTGAACTTTCCTGGCTAGCGGAAGCTGGTCGCCCGGAGAGCGTATGATTTAAACAGTCTACTTAGGAGAATAGATTGGGTTTGATAGCAGATACTCCTGTCTCATCAAGGCCGATCGAGGGCGAGCGTCGCTATAAGCAATCTTTGTTGAGTCGACGACGGGTTGCGATGCGTATAAACGCATTAGCAATCAAGAGTCTCGCTTAAGGCTGGTAAGTAGCGATGAATTCCCATGCTTTGAGCGCAGCTTTCCGATGTTTTTCCGCTCTCTCCCGATATAGAGGACTCTCGATTATCTTGCGGAACGCTTTGAATGTAGGATAGCGTACCAACGCCACGGCATCCCATATTGGATCAATGGTTCCGAGGATCGTCGAAGCAACATTGCCTAGGTACACTATCTCTATACCTTCAATCTGTTCCAATGCTGCTACTTCATTAAAAATGGGCGCGTATCGTTGCAGGTATGCTTCCATCCCAGAGCACGGCTTTTCGAAAGTGTCGCCGTACTGCGCATGATCGTTGAACTGGACGAGATTAATCATCGTCACGGGCTTGCCGCTTGGGACTTGCGACTCCGCAACCAACACTCTTTTCGGATCAAGTTCAATTCCATTCATAGTCATTTCTCTCCATTATCAATTGCTGTAGATGCAGCCGCAGCCCAGTGATCTTCCAACGCATGCGCCACTTCCTCGCTTCTCTCTAAAATTGTCCAGTGCTCGGAATCCACTTTTAGCATCCTACGCGCCCCGGTATTGGCTACAAGCTCGTCGGAAAAGCGGACAGGACAAGCGGAGTCGCTCTCACCCCAGAACACTAAGCCAGGCGCGGTAACATTTGCAAGACCAGGCTGCCACTCCTCGCCGACACGTCTCGCGGAACGGTAAAGATTTAGAATGCAGGATTGCATCGTGTGATCGATGTGGCTCACCGTTGCTTTAGCGTTATCCCTTGAAAGCCCTGATTTCGCCAAGATATCGGGAAGAACAGAAACGCATTGTGCCCTCATCCACTCTTCACCTTCTTCTGGCGTTTGCCAAATTTTTGCAAGCGGATGCCATTCATAACCGATGCTTAAAGGTCCACCGCCAGCTGCCCACGATCGAATAAGATCAGGTCGCAACGATGCAATCCGCATTGCGAACATACAGCCCCAATCATGTCCGACGAGATCGACAGGTTCTACGAACCGTTCCAGTTGGCCAACGATCCATGAAATGTACTCCTCTTTTGTTGCTGAGAAGTTTCTTGGAAGTGGACTACCAAAACCGGGGAGTGACAGTGCAAACACGTCTTTACGCGAAAGGCAAGCTCGTACCGATCCCCAAACCCGAAACGTGTCGGGTACTCCATGTATTAACACTGCAGGCATTGATCTCCCCTTCCTCGGATAAGCACGCTGCGGAATACTCAACCTTGATCATTCAAAATCATTGAAACTGAAAGGTTCAGCGCCACGAGGGTCGCAACTCTCTTTGAGCGATCGGCAGTCCGAGATTGCTTATTACTAACGAGGGCATGGTTCTTCGACAGACAAACCACGAGAAACTGACCACCGTCCCACGGTAAATTCTTCAAGAAAATCGACCGTCTGGTTGAGAGTATCGCGGTCCGATAAATAATTTACGATGTCGCACCAATTATCAATGACCGCTGTGGGAAGCGAATGGACTACGAAATGCTAGTGTCAATCTTATCAAGCCAATGCGCGATGCCATTTCCGATTTCGTCCGGCGAGTCTTCCTGAACATAGTGCACACCTGCGACTGTGAATTCGGAAAGACATGGCCACGTTCGAACGAAGTCTCGCAACGCACCGGTTAGCATGGCACCCGGCTCGGCGTTAACGAACAACTTTGGCACTTTTGAACTCGCGAGCCAAGTTCCGTATTCTTTCACAATAGAGACAACGTCCGCAGGCGACCCCTCAATCGGTAGCTGCCGCGGCCAACTCAACATCGTGCGACGGTCTTCGCCTGGCATCAGATAAGGCCGCCGATACTCGGTCATTTCTGCATCAGTAAGCCCCCGCAGGACCGAATTGCGGAGAACCACGTCGATGAACGTGTTCTCGTTGAGAATCATGTCGTCGCCGGCGTCAGATCTGAAACGTTGAAAAAGAGTTCTTCCGTTTTCTGGAAAGTCGTCCCAGGTTGGAAATGGTCCGACAATAGCCTCCATAAATGCGATGCCTTTCATTGCCGACGCGTGTTGGTGCGCCCAATGAAATCCGAGCGCCGAACCCCAGTCGTGCAAGATGAGCGTTACTTTCTCCCTTACATTAAGCGACTCAAGTAAGGCGAACAGAAAATGACGGTGTTCGACATAGGAGTAACGATCCGGGCCACTCTCTTCTAGCTTATCCGAATCACCCATGCCAATGAGATCGGGAGCGATCAACTTTCCCCGCCCTTGAAGATAGGGCATGATATTGCGCCACAAATAAGACGACGTCGGATTACCATGGAGGAAAACGATGGGGTCGCCCTCGCCATGCTCGATGTAGGCCATTCGCTTTCCGTGAATGGTCGCGAAACGTTTTTCTTTCGGAAATTGATCCATCATTTACTAACCCTGTCAGTTACCAAACTGATAAGTGTATGAACGATTCGATGCAATACCGCTGCATCGTCTACCGTTCGCGAGAGAGACCAGAGTCCTTGGGTCGAAGTCGTCATGGTCACGGCGAGCGCGTGGATTTCACTGCTGCTAAGTCGTGCCTCAGCAGCGTTTTCGTTTGCCAGAACCTGATAAAAGCCAGCGGTAAGCCGGGCGTTGTGTTCGCGAACCTTCGCCATTGCTAGGTGATCGTGCGGCGCAAGTTCAATCATCGTGTTTGCAAATAAACATCCCGACCCAGGCAAACCTTTCGCTACCCCGCGTGAAATCTGCGCCTCGAAATACGTACGAACTGCGTTTAGCATTGCTCCCTCAGCTTCAACCCTCGCAAAGGCGGGATTAACGATCTTCTCCCTGTACGCGTCTAAGCAAGCGATAAACAGTTGATCTTTCCCGCCAAATTCGCTGTAGATCGCTGCTCGACTTGCGCCAGTTGCGTCCACAAGATCCGCCATGGAAGCGCCAGCGAATCCATAGTGCCAAAAATGCTCCATGGCGGCGGCGACTATTGCGTCTTTGGCGAGTGTGCGTGAACGAGGCATACCGTCAGACTATCAGAACGATCATTCTGCTACAAGCGATATCGTCGACACCCATCAGCGGTCCTGGTGTCAAGTGAGCAAACAAAATCCTCGACTGCGCGAGCAGCCGATTCTTATTAAACGACCGAATGCAGTAGCCGAGCACACCCGTTTCTTCGATTCATGGCTGCGACGGATCGCGCCAGACACCCATCAGGCTCAAGCGAATGGCGTACGTCGGTTGCCTATCGCCCTGGTGGCTTTGCCACCCCCAGAAGAACTACAAGGGCATCCCCGTTGAGCACAAGCTAAATCGAAGCTCGGCGTGCATACATGTTGCAAAGCCATTCGGCTTGCATGAGGTGAAGGACTGCTGTACTACAAGCGGTCATATTGGGCTGCTGGCCCGGACCCTGATGAAAGACGCGCGCAAGGACCTCATTCTTTGGACGGGATAGTAATCCCCGTTCTTCTGACAGGCACACCTTGCGCGGGTCCAACCCGCTTCACATCACCGCTGGCAGTGCAAAGTAATCGTCAACTCCCTCGTGGTTGCTCTGATGCATCGGGCTGCTTGCCTATCGGGCGTAGTGTTCGTTCATGTGGTCGCCAATACGTATTTGAAGGCTTCGCCGTAATTGAGAGAGTTATGGTCGAAAGTGGTGTTCGGGGTGAGGCAGGGATTTGAAGGCGGTGGCGGTTTAGCTGAGAATGTTGCTTGTCTAGAGTAACAACCAGCCAAACCGAGATCCACCACCAATGAAGAAGCTTACAGAAGAAACAAGCGCGGGTAAATCGGAAGCACGGCCCAGTGGGCTTGACGATTTGATTCAACAGGGCGCGCGGCAGATTGTCCAGCAAGCGATCGAGGCAGAATTGGCGGCATTGCTAGAAAGATACGACAACGTGAAGACCCTTGATGGAAGACGGACTGTGATTCGCAATGGCTACCTGCCTGAGCGCGAGGTCGTCACAGCAATCGGCCCGGTCACCGTGAAGGTGCCGAAAGTTCGCGATCGCTCGGGCTCGGGCGTGAAGTTCAATTCGAACATCGTGCCGCCCTACATTCGGAAGTCACCCCGCGTGTCAGCGGCGTTGCCCTGGCTGTATCTACGTGGCGTCTCGACCGGCGACATGGGAGAAGCGCTGAGCGTGCTGCTGGGCGAAGAGGCCAACGGTCTTTCGCCCAACGTGGTCAGCCGTCTAAAGGCTCAGTGGGCCGACGAGCACATCCTGTGGAATCAGCGTGATCTGTCAGACGCCCGCTGGGTCTATTGGTGGGCCGATGGCATCCACACGGGGTTGCGCAGCGACGATTCGGATGGCCAGTGCTTGTTGGTCATCATCGGCGTGAAGCCGGACGGAACGAAAGAACGCGTCGCGATCGGCGACGGGTTCCGCGAGTCGAAGGACGCCTGGTGCGAGCTCTTGCTGGATCTGAAAGCGCGAGGCCTACAAAGCGGTCCGCTGCTCGCGGCCGGCGATGGGGCAATGGGGCTGTGGGCAGCATTGGCCGAAGTGTTTCCGAAAACGCGGCACCAGCGTTGCTGGTTTCACAAGACTGGAAACATTCTCAACGCTTTGCCCAAATCGCAGCATGGTCGGGCCAAAGCTGGCCTGCAGGAGATCTGGCAAGCCGCCACACGCGAAGAAGCGCGCGCGGCCTTCAACCGCTTCATTGACGCTTATTCGGCCAAGTATCCGAAGGCGACGGAGAAACTCACAAAAGACAGTGATGAGTTGCTTGCCTTCTATGACTTTCCTGCCGAACACTGGCAGCACTTGCGAACGACTAATCCCATTGAGTCGACCTTCGCCACAGTTCGGCATCGAACAACCCGCACGCGCAATTGCGTCTCGCGGGCGACCTTCCTGGGCCTCGCATTCAAGCTGATCGAGTCGGCGGAAAAATCGTGGCGGCGCATTCGTGCGCCCGAAAAAGTCGCCTCACTGCTCCAAGGCGTTCCTTTCAAAGACGGACTACCGGTGACCGACAGCACACCGGCTCAGCAACCGCTTGCCGCCTGATCATGCCGAGCCTCGCAAACACCAGATTTGACAGTAACTCTAATTGAGAGTCGCCCACGCCATGCGCGCATTCTTCGCGGCGATGGCGACAGCCGCCCGCCAGTAGCCGCGACGCTCGACGAGACTTCTCACCTAGCGGCTGAAACGGTCCTGCTTGTCGCCCAGACTCGCCATCACCGAGCGAGCTCCGAGTATCAGCAGATTTCGTAGGTACGCATCCCGTCTTCGTGATGCCGCCCAGCCGTTCCTTCCCTCCGCTGCTGTACTGGCTTGGCGTGAGACCTATCCATGCGGCCACCAGGCGGCCACCAGGCGGCCATTTCTGAAATCGTGTCCGGCGCCGAGACTCGCAAGCAAAGCGCTTGCGGTGGTCGGGCCAATGCCGCGGAGATGCACAAGGTGTCGGCTGCGCTCATCGTCTCGGGCGATTCCGCTGATTGCACCATCGTATTCGGCGAGCCGGGCTTTGATGTTGCTGGCGTGCTCGAGCAGATCACTGATACAGCGCCGGACCCAGCCGGGCAAAGCGTCCAGATAGGTCGGGAGCTCTCTTCGGAGGCGTTCCGGGCTCTGTGACAACACCACGCCGAATTCTGAGAGCAGGCCACGTATCCGGTTGTAGATCGCGGTCCGTTCCTCGACGAAACCCTGACGCGTTCGATGCAGGCAGAGCGTAGCCTGCTGGTTCATCCTTAAGTGGCACGAAACGCATGTTGGGGCGCGTCACTGCCTTACAGATTGCCGCGGCATCGGCTGCGTCGTTCTTGCCACGCTTGCCCGACATCCGGTACGGCGCCACGAGTTTCGGCGCCATCAGCTTCACCGTGTGACCGTACTGCTGAAACATCCGCGCCCAGTGATGTGCACCCGAGCATGCTTCCATGCCGATGAGACAGGGCGGCAACTGGGCGATCAGCGCGAGCAGTTGATCGCGTTAGACGCGCGGTTTGATCAATACGGCTTTGCCGGCTTCATCCACTCCATGGCTACCGGATTGGTCTTGCTTTTCTTACGCTCGTGGACTGCCGGGCTTCCGTGCTAAAGTGCATCGAGAAGTTGGCTGCCTCGATGAATGCCCAGCTTAGGTATGAATTTCCGTTCCTGGTATTGCCTTCGCCCTTCTTCTTGCCGTTGCTCATGCGCTGACTGTCCACGCACCGCGCGTAGGAGGCGAAGTTGCCGGCGCTGGCGAAACGTTGGATGGACCCAGTTTCCAGCACGATCACGGTGGCAAGGGTTTGGCCAATGCCGGGCACTGTGGTCAGAGTGCGAAGTCCGCATGTGGCGCTACCTTTTCCTGAAGCCGCTTTTCCACAATCGCGATCTGCGCGGAAAGCGTTGTGATGACCGCGACGTTCGCGCGAACCGCAAGCGCTACGTCCTTAGGCAGATGCAGTTGGTCGACAGCGTCCTCGTCCAATTGTTTGACCTGATTGCTCGTGATTCGCGTGCCGAACTGACGTGCCGTTGTGTTCTCGACGGCGAGGATATGGGTGGTGCGGCTGCGCACTAGTTGCATGCGCTTGCGAGCCATGTCGCACAGCTCACGGTGCTTCGCCGGCAGGATGGTGCCGGTAGGAAGGATGCCCAGGCGCAGCAGATGGGCCAGGTAGCGCGCGTCGGTCTCGTCACCGCTGTGCTTGAGCCCGTCGTATTTCTTGATCGCGGTGGTGTTGGCCAGATGAACCGTGAAGCCGCCCGCCTGCAGGCCGTCGACAAGCCAGTACCAGTTGTACGTGGATTCGACCACGACGCCTGCCAGCTCGGCTCGCCACGGGGCTAGGAACGCCAGAATCTTTGCCAGGTCTTTCGGCAATCGCTTTTCGGCGCCCACGCGGTCCGATTCGTCAATCACGCTCACCACGCTGTTATTCAAATGCAGGTCAATGCCGCTATAGTTCATGATGACCTCCTACCGGTTAAAGCCGTTTTGGCAAACTCACTTTAACCCATCTCTTTATACACAACCCGACACTTGTGGCAACGATGGGGGAGTAAAAAAGTAGCCGCAAGGGGGTTGTTAACTGTGCGGATTTCGCGTTTACTCTCGGATTTTCAGCATGAAGATCCGAGACGACGCAGGAGCATGGGTGGACGAGGAATTTGAGACGCTGGATCTGGGTGATCCACGGCGAGACCGGCGCGCGAAGGAGCTGGTCAAACGGTTCGCCAGCCGGCCCACGGCTAGCATTCCGGGCGCGTGCGAAGGCTGGTCAGAGACGATCGCTGCATATCGCTTTTTGGGCAATGAGCACATCGACTGGCGCGACATGATGCAGCCGCATTGGGACCGTACCACGGCACGCATGGGGCAGTTGCCGGTGGTGCTGTGCATTGCCGATACGACAGAGCTGAACTTTAACGGTCAGGATATCGAAGGGGCTGGCCCGCTCTGCTATGAAGCACAGGTGGGCATGTATCTTCCCGCGACCTATGCGGTGACACCAGATCGGGAGCCGCTGGGTGTGATGAACGCATGGATATAGGCGCGCGAACCACGCGATGCAAACGGCAAGCGTGGGGGCGTTAAGGAAAGTGCGCGGTGGATCGAAAGCTATGAGATCGTGGCCGAACAGGCACGGGCCCTGCCTGACACGCGGCTGGTGTATGTGGCCGATCGTGAAGGCGACATCGCCGCGCTCATGCAGCGTGCGCAGGAACTGGGTGAACCGGCGGACTGGCTGATGCGCTCGCAACACAATCGCGCGCTCAAGGGCGAAGCAAGTTTGTGGGAGACGGTGCACGCCAGCAAGGTACTCGGCCACATCAGCTTCGTGCTGCCCGGGCGTAACGGCCAGAAGGCGCGTGAAGTGAGGCAGGAACTGCGTAGCCAGCGCGTCACGCTGCCCGGGCGTGCCGGTGTCAAGCTAACCTGCGTCGAGGCGTATGAAGTGGATGTGCCAGCGGGTGTGAAGCCTGTTATCTGGCGTCTTGTGACCAACCGGGAAGCAGGTGATGCGCATGCCCTCATCGAACTCGTTGACTGGTACCGCGCGAGGTGGGAAATAGAAATGTTCTTCAACGTCCTGAAGAACGCCTGCGGTGTCGAGGCACTGCAACTCTCACAGATGGAGCGGGTGGAAAAGGCGCTCGTGCTGTACATGGTCGTATCGTGGCGTATCGCGCGGCTCATGCGTGTGGGCAGAACCTGTCCGGAGTTGAACGCGTCGCTGTTCTTTGCGGCTGACGAGATACACGGCGCCCATGTGCTCTGCAAGAAAGCGCGTCCCAAAAAACCGCCGACGCTCAACCAGATGATACGGATGGTCGGCCCACTGGGCGGATTTCTTGGGCGCAAGAGCGACGGCGAACCAGGCGCGAAGACGCTATGGATTGGCATGCAGCGAGTCATGGATGCTGTGATCACTATCCAGATCTTGCGCGACGGCTATGACACTTGTGTATAACGAGATGACTTTAACCCCGTCGCCCGGCAGGGCGCGGGAGGTGGTCCGCTAGATGATTTCCAATCCTTAGCACGGGGTAAGTCGGTAACCCGGTCCTGGGCAATATAAGCCTGGGTCAATCCCTTTAGTACGACATCAAAGTGCTCTGGATTTTCTTAGCATGAGGTAGAGCGGATGCCCCGCAGTCCACACCGGCACGAGGATTACCGGCTATTACATATGCGGGGCCGAACACATCAGCGACACCGTGTTTCAAGTCTCTGATGACAGAAGCGGCGTCGCCCCCGATCTGCTCCATGTCAAGCTCGCCGTTGATATCGCCCGTGCTGCGTGCGTTTGACCGTCTGCCATATTCAACAATGGCATAGTTCGGCAACTTGTGCGGGCAGTCTCCTGAACATTCTACTGTCGCAGTTTCCGCCTGCGACAAGCTTTAATAGCAGGCCCTGACCTTCGATGTCGTAGGCGATGTCGGCTCATCGTTTCGAACGTCTCTTGAGTGGATCTTGAATACTCCTGAAGGTATTAGGGAGAAACGGTGGCTGCGCCCCATCCAAGCCCCACCGAAACGCCTGCACCCAAATTACAACGTGCTCAATTCAACAGCAGAACTTCCGCATTCCCATCGAGGCTGCGCTAAAATTTGCCTATGCCGGTTAGTGAGTCGCCGCTCGCAAGCCGCGAATCAGCATCGATCCGGTTAGCAGTGTACGACAGATGCGCAACATCACTAACCAGGCCCAATCCGGCGCGCCACGACGACCACCGGCATACATGTCCCCACCTGCATGCTGGACAACATGCTACCGCTAGGCGCCGAATAATATGGTGTACCAAGCACAGCAGGTCCAAAACGCTAAAATGTATGCTTGATGCCAGCAACAACCGCAATCTGCTTATAAGAGTCGTTACCACTTACTGCCCCGTTAAAACTAATCGCCGCAAGAGATGCGTCACGTGTTGCAAACTGGAGTACGGTAGCGAGATGCAGAGTCGTTCGCTTTGACAGAAAATATTCGGTCCCGAGATTGATCTGCTGCCAGGCAGGATGATTGCCTGTCGCAAATGGCTTAATGCTCATCCCGCCTTGCGCTAAGCCAGCAGTGTACGTATAACCCGCGCCAACAAGCCACGCGGGCGTGATCAGCTTTTTCGCGTTGATTTCATAGTTGTCCAGTCGGAGCCGGGTACCGTCGCGATAGTCAAGAGTCGAATCGCTGAAGACGGCCGATAGGGTCAAGAACGAGAACGCATAAGTGCCGCCCACTGCAATGATGCTTTGTCGCGTAACGGGCGAGGTATTGTAGAAAATGCTGGAAGCGCCGAGGGTGTACTGATTCGCAGCGATCGTGCCGTTGGGATTTGTGTTATTTGTGGACGACGGATCGTCTAACCGCATGTAGCTCACGCCTGCCTTGAACGAGCCGCCATCGTAAGAGACGGCGACATTGTAGTCCCGATTATTTGCGAAGCCGGCGCCGTTGTTTCCAGACGCTTGGTTGCTAAACCCATAAAGTATGCCGAGTGTAATCCCGTGAAGCGTCGGTGACTGATATTTGACCGAGTTGTTGCTCCGTATCGTCTGATACAGGTTATCGTTGTCGCCAACGTGGGCGCCGAAAGTCCCCATGAACTGGGTCCATGCCAGGAACGAGCCGAGAAATTCGTAACCGAAGTCGTACAGCCGACCCATTGTGAAGGTACCCAGACGGGCGCTTGAAAGACCGACAAAAGCCTGCCGTCCGAACAAAAGGCCGCCTTGCGCGAGTTTTCCAGTGGTTCCCTGGAAGCCGTTTTCGAGCGTGAAAATCGCAGTAAGGCCGCCGCCCAGATCTTCGGCTCCGCGTAGGCCCCAACGATTCCCACTAAGTTCACCAGTTAGTGCCTTGAAGTTTCTTTGTCCACGTGCTGTTGCGGAAGCCGCTTCGCTAGAAGAGTACGCTAACGACTCGTCGATAATTCCATATAACACGACACTCGGTTGCGCATATGTCCCTGATGCAGCGCAGAGAAGCGCTAGCGCGAGGCAGATGTCCTTTTTCATTTCGTCTCCTAAACCTAACTGGTTTTTTTGTGGGTACTACTACTTGTGTTTATTCGGCGTCCAGGCTCGCTTTAATGGCCGCGGCAGTGACGGGTGTGGTTGACGCCTTGTAGGCTGTTGCTACATCGCTTTTCATCTTGGCGAGCACCGCCTTATCAAGATATCGACCCTTTAGTAGAACCGCGGAGATCCTGTCGAGGTTGGCTGCGTCCTCGATTGGATTGCCTTCCAACAAAACGAGGTCAGCGTTCTTACCTGTTTCGACAGTGCCCATCGATTCTTCTCGGTTGAGAAACTCAGCGCCGTTCAGTGTGGTCATCTGAAGAATTTCCAACGGTGAGAGTCCAGCTGTCGCAAGCTCATGAAACTCGTCATGCAGTCCGAACCCCGGAACCACCCAAACTGATGCAACGCCCGAGTCGGAGACCGTCAACATCTTGACGCCGCTTTGCTTTAGCATCTTGGTGACAGATTGCTGCAACGCATAAGTCTGCCGAAGCGCAGCCTTGTTAGACGGCGTAAGGTTGGCAAACGTCCGCTCTAACTGCATCCAGGTCGCAAGCCGGATCTTGTCAACGTAAGCCAGATCGGGGTCGGTTTGAAACGCCGGATCATCCGTTGTTTCGAGTGCTTTCACGCGGCGAAGAGTGGGCACATTCCAAGTCCCGTTCTGGACGAAGGTTGTTGCCAAGTTCAGGCACTTCTCGTTACTGTAAGTGGCCAACAATTCCTGCAGCGTAGCGGTATCAGACGCATACGCTGGCGCACTTAACCCCGCAGCGGCGACCATGGTTTGCCGCATTGCAACTTCGTTTGTCGTGCAATCCAGGAGGATTCCGATTCCGGAGCCAAGATGCTCGATAGATTTCCATCCCAGTTGGGACGACTCGCTTGCACTGACAGCTGGCGTGAGATGGCCGGCCAATGGCAGCCCTAAGCGCTTTGATTCACCCAGGAACGCCAACATCGCGTCGCGGTTTGCGCTGATCACCTTGATGAAATCCACGCCAAGCGCCTTCTGTTGGTCCACGCCTTGGACAGCACTTGCTGCGGTATTGGTACCGTTAAATATGTCGCTCGGTATCAATAAAACTTCCGGCGCGTCGATGCGGCCCGCAGCGCTGTTTGCGTTTAGTTGCTGCGCACGGGAGACCATGTCAGGGAACTGACCAGGAAATGCGCCCATTTCCCGAAAGCCCGTAATTCCATTGGCGACCATCAACGGAAAATAGCTGGGATTCTCGTCAACATGCACCATCGCATGGGCATGCATGTCGAGGAACCCAGGCACCAGAAATTTTCCCGTCCCATCAACCGCCGTAGCACTTCCACTCACACGAACATTCGCGGTCGGCGCGATCCTGGTAATTTTTCCTCCGTCAATGACCACTGCTTGCCCATTGTTTAGGGTCCCGTCACGAGTGTTAACGACGGTCGTGTTTTGAATGACGGTCCCCTGTGTTACGTCGAAGATCCCGTCGCTACCGTGACCACACGCCACAATCAGGCCGCCAACGAATGAGATTGAGAGCAGCGCAATTGAAAGTCTTTTCGCCCGCCACCTCATACTGAATCTCCTTCAAAATTAGTCACGAAATCTTCAGGGACGGCCGGTCCCCAGACGTAAAGCGAATCCTCGGGGAGGTAATCGGCAGCAGGCCAGTCGACGCCAGCCGGTATAAAGTCGATATCGAACGAGTATTCCGCGTAACTGCCCCACGGATCACGGACGTAGCGGAAATAGTTCGACCCAAGAACGTGACGACCCAACCCCCATCCTTGACAGTATCCGGCGCGCGCCATTTGCTCACTGCCAAGCGCAACATCGTCGATCGATGAGACGTCCCAACTCGTATGATGCAATCCCGGCCCATCGGACTTGGCAAACGCGATCAGATGGTGGTCGCTTCCATGAGGGCCATGCATAAATGCGATGATCGAACCAGAATGGTCGGACAACCTGAGACCGAGCACGTCGGAATAAAAGCGTCTGGATTGGTCTACGTCACTTGTGAAAAGCAGTATGTGGGACAAGCGATTCGGCTTCACTTGTGTGACCTCACTGCGGCACGGCGCCCTGCCCGACTCACTTGACTCGGGTGGAAAGATGCGCGCCGACTTTACCTGCGGCGAGGTCTTTTCGGCAACGATCAGCTGGAGCGGGATACCTTGCGGGTCGATGATCCAGATCCCTTCCGTACTGGCGCCGTGAGGCGGTGCTATACGGGCAATATTCATCAACGTGAGCCTCTCCTCAAACGCTTCTCGATCGTGGGCAAATACGCCGAGCGTCAACCACAAGAGGCGCTTGCGTTCGCCCTCTAGGACTCGCCCCCATCTATGCTCATGGCCGAAGGTATATAAGCTCAGTCCAGATAATTCCCGCCGCACGTCCAGACCGAACGACCTGAAAAAGTTCTCCGCCTCACCTAAATCGGGAACGCCGAATACAAACTCGTGGATCGAGTGGACAGCCGGATGAGGAGATCCATTTTCGATTTTCATTTTGTATTCCTGATTATTATCAGTCGATAGCCACTCCGCATTTTTGGAGAGGCATACGGTGTTTCTTAGACGATAAATTGCTGTTGCGTCCCGAGCCCATCGATACTTAGCTTGACTGTGTCACCCCGTTTGAGAAACTGCGGTGGCTTCATCCCCAAGCCCACACCTGATGGGGTGCCGGTAATGATGATGTCCCCCGGAAGCAAGGTCATGAACTGGCTCAGATAAGACACTATTTCAACGACGGAGAAGATCATGTCTGCGGTATTGCTTTTCTGTCTGATATCGCCGTTGACCGAAAGCTCCATATTGAGCGTCTGCGGAGCTGGCATTTCGTCGCGTGTGACAAGCCACGGACCAACCGGTCCGAATGTATCGAAGCTTTTGCCTTTTCCCCACTGCCCGTTGCGCTTTGTCTGCCAATGCCGCTCCGAAACATCGTTGGCCAGACAGTAGCCCGCCACATGCTCGATTGCCGTGTCTGTACTGACGCGCCGGGCCACCGAGCCGATGACGATGCCTAGTTCCACCTCCCAGTCGCCCTGAAGCGCGTCTTCGGGCAAGACTGTGTCGTCGTTAGGGCCGCACAAGGAGGTAATCGCTTTCATAAAAACGACGGGTTCCGTCGGGATCTCCATGCCCGCCTCTTCAGCATGCTTGCGATAGTTGAGGCCAATCGCGATGAACTGCCGAACGCCGGCGACGGGAATGCCCACACGAGGCGTTCCTTCGACGCAGGGAAATTGCTCAAGGTCGACAGCGTTGATCGCGCGTAAGCGCTCAGGGGACAGCCACTCCGAGGTCCAGTCTGTAACAAGTGTCGACAGGTCACGGATATGACCATGCGCGTCGATCGCGCCTGGTTTCTCTTGGCCTTTCGGTCCGAATCGTAAAAGCTTCATGGTAGGTTCCGACTTGATTGAGTAGTTGGAGAAGGTCCGCTCACACTCACGCGTGCCAGCGCGGCAAGATTGCGGACGCATTGCCGCTCGCGATCCTGCGCCGCAGGTCTTCTGGCAACGCAAGTGCCTTGAACTGATCGACAGCGTGGGAGACGGGGAAATAGCTATAGTCCGTGCCGAAAAGAAGATGGGTAGACGGCACGACCTTACGAACGAGATCGAATGCTTCAGGTGCGTAGGCCTGTGCACACTCGAAGTAAAGCTTCGCGAACTCGGCGTAGATGCCTTCGGGAAACAGCACTTTTAACCGGTCTGGGCCGACCGATTTCCAATCGGAGAAGCCTGCTATGCGTCCCAACAAAATGGGCATGACGCCGCCGCCGTGGCAGAAGATAAACTTGATGTCGGGTAGCCGTCTTGTCGTCTGCGATCCCCACAGACTCAAAATTGTTCTCGCGGTGTTGGTCGGAAATTCGATCCAAGGTGCGGTTATTCCCGATGTTTCGTACGTCAGCGTCGCGGGCGTGCAGCACGGAGCTTGAGCCGGATGGACATATACGACCGCTTTACGGCGATTCAGCTCTTCGAAAATCGGTTCAAACTTCGGATCGCCCAGCCACGCGTCCTGGTAGTTCGTCACCAGACCGATACCATCCGCCTTCAGGACGTCGAACGCATACTCGATCTCTCTCAAAGAACCTTCAACATCGTTCATTGGGATTGAGGCGAACAATCCGAATCGACCGGGATGATCGACGCAATACTGCGTGCTCCACTCGTTCGTCTTGCGCGCCCTCGCCCGGCCGTCCGCGGCGTTGGTTTCCGGAATGGCCCCTGCGAACGCGATAGCGGTGTCTACGCCGTTACGATCAAGTTGATCGACGGCCATTTGAATCGACCACGGACTGCCATCGACATTCTTGAAACTCGGTTCAAAATGATGATGTACATCGATCATACGTTGCGGCCGGACAGCAGCTCGCGCGAGAGCCGGAAGCGCGGCCGATGCAGCGAGACCTGCTGATGCTGCCAGGAATTGCCTCCTTCCAAAACTCGGCGTTGCGCAACAAGCGCACTGGTAGTTGCTGGACGATTGGTTCATCCCGGATTTTTTTGTTGCCTTCACGGCGTCTCCTGTTTCTCTTTTGTTTTTAGACGTTTCACTCGGCGGTACGCTACTGATTTCCGCCCCGAGCAAATCGGGGAAACAATGCAAGGGCGTTGTCACGCATGAAGTCACGATGCATTGCGGCGGACATCAGAGGTGTTACGTCCAGTTTTTGCGCAAGATCAGCGACTAATGGTTCAGGCGTGTACGGCCAGTCGCTTCCGTACATGATGTGCTTGGGATCAGCGATCTCGAGAAGCGGCAAAATCTGGCGTGGCAAAGGAAAGCCGGCAAGGTCGTAATACAGACCGCGAAGCGTCTCGTAGAACCGTGCACTGTCCAGCGGCCTAGGCAGTCCGAGCGCGGGCGCCAATCCTGCGACCCGGTCGGCGAGCACCGGAATCGTAGCGCCTGCATGCGGCACGATAATTTTCAGATTTGGAAAACGGTCCAGGGTGCCCGAGAGAATCAGGTTAAAGACGGCACGAGTGGTTTCGAACATGAATTCGAGCATTGGAAATGGATATCCAATCGGCGGGAGCGCCGTGGGATCGCTACAGCATGGGCAATGCGGGTTGGTCGGGTGGATGAAAACCTTTGCGTGCCGACGGTTGAGCTCCTCGAAGACAGGATCGAGCTTTCTATCACCGAGGTATATCCCGTTGTGGTTGCTTTCCACTACAACGCCGTCGACATTCAACGTATCGAACGCGTAGCTGATCTCTGCAAGCGACCCATCGATATCTGGCAGTGGCATGGAGGCGAACATGCCGAAGCGTGTTGGATGCGAGCTTGTCGCCTTCGCACCTTCGTCGTTCACATACCGGGCAAGCTTGCGTGCAGCGGCGTCGTCACCAAAATGCAGCCCCGGTGCGGAGATGGAAAGAATGGCGACGTCGATCCCCACGCGATCCATCATTCTCAAAGCTTGTTCCACGCTCCAGGCGGGAATACCGGGCATGCCGGACGGTTTTGAATGACCCGCAGCGGCAAGAGCTGCACGGTACTGCTCGGGCAGGTAGTGAGCATGCACGTCGAAACGCCCTGTATTCGCTTTCGCGGTCGGCTCTTTCGCGGCGTCGGCACCTGATGCAACCTCTGACGCGAATCCCGTTGCTCCGAATGACGAAGCTGCAGCGCCCAACATGCCGGCAACCAACGCTCGCCGCCGGGGCCACATGTCATCCGGAAATGATCGCTCCTCCCTCGTCAAGTTGAGCGCGCGTTCGTTTAACGATCCTTGTGTGCGTGTAGTGGTGCGAGATTGCGTTACTTTAAAATTCATCGTCTTCTCCAATGACCCACCGCGCACTTCTGCGAGTGCGGGATTACCAACAATCGTTGTTGACCGTCCACCCGGCCGCAGGTGCATGCGCCTCGACTTGTTTGTACTTGCCGCTGAAAAAGACCAAGGGCTTGCGTTGCTCGCCTAGTTGCAGGCCTTCGATCTGCGCTACATAAAGCAAGTGGTCACCGGCCTCGTGAATTGCGGTTGTTCTAGCGACGATGTGCGCCAGGCTTCCGACGATCAATGGTGTCTCTTCACTGAATGTGTACGGCACGTTCAGCGTTTCGTCACGCTTGCCGCCGAAATGCGCACTGACGGCCTGTTGGTGCTCAGCGAGGAAGTTCACGCCGTAACGCACGCCTAAATGGACAATGTCGTTGAACCGGGACTGCTTCCTTACTGAGACAAGCACAAGCGGCGGCTCCATCGACACAGACATGAACGCATTAGCCGTCATGCCGGCGGGTTTTCCCTCGGCAACATAGGTGATGACCGTCACACCCGTGGCGAACAAACCCATTACCGAGCGGAACAATCGGTTATCTAATTCCATTTCGGTATCCCTATGAATGGTCGGGCGTCAAACAAGTGGAGTTACCGTGTTTTCCACGCCCAGAAGCGCCTTTCCGTAGACCTCGATTCCCACCGCAGGTAAAACGACGGCATGGCGAGCGGCCGTGTTCGAGTCTCGCCACATCCGCTGCAGAGGACTACCTTCAGCGAACGTGCCAGCGCCGTGCGCCGAGACAAGAATATTGATCGCATCGGTGATGTTCGTGACTACGACACCCGAATCGGCTCGCACACGGGCTCGAGTCAAATAGTCCAGTTTCTCGCCCCGCTGAGCGGCGTCGTCAATGTCTGCGGCGGCACGGTAAGCATGCAGGTGGGCCGTGTCAATCTTCAGCGCCGCCTCTGCAATTTGCGCCTGGAACATCACCGAAGAGGTCTGCTTTTCGAAAGTCGTATAGGCAATGTTTCGCTGAGAAGCCTTCTCGATGACGTACTTCAGCGCCGCGCGGCCTATGCCCAGTTGCGCTCCAACCAGAACCAACGCAGCGACAGGCACGAATGGGCCCCGGTATTCGGCTTCGTCCTTAAATTCCGTCGGATAGTCGCTCGCGACTGCTGCGCGGATATCGAGCAGTCGGTGGTCGGGCACGAATACGTCCTTTGCCACCACGCAGTTGCTTCCGGATGCGCGCATTCCGACTGTGAACCAGGTGTCATCGATCGTAATGTCTGACCGTGGCAGCAACGCAAGATATTGGCCAACGTAAGCGCCATTCTTGTCGTGCTCCATAACGCCCACTGTGACCCAGTCAGCATGCAAGCTACCCGAGGACCAGAACCATTTCCCCGATACAACGAGGCCTCCTTCCACCCTGCGGCAGTCCTTGGACGGCGTAAATACGCCCGCTACGCGAGCGTTCGGGTTTGCACCGAATACGTCTTCTTGAGCTCGCTTGGGATACAGGCCTACAAACCATGCACACACATTCGTGAGTGCCGTGACCCATGCCGTACCAGCGCACGATTCAGCCAGAGCTGCCGTGACGTCCAGATGCGTTCGGAGCGACTGTTGGTAGCCCCCGAAACGTTTCGGAACCATCAGGCGGAACAACCCGGCCTCGCTGATGGCATCGATGTTGTCTTGGTGCGCCCGACGATCTTGCTCTGACTTCAGCGCGTTCAGTGACAACAACGGTCCGAGCGCGCGAGCCCGATCGATAAGTTCGTCCGAAGTAGGTTCAGACTGTCGTGGCACAGCTTGTAGTTGAGCGGTCATTCAAGACTCCATGGTTATTCGGTTAAAGCAGGTAACGCTGGGCTGGCCCCTCTGCCCAGCGCTGTTCCATAGCGGAATAGCGGCGTATCAAGCGAGCCGTTGATGTGCTACGGCGCATAACGCTTTGGTTTCGTCGCCCAATAAACGCTTTTGTCATTCCGACGAATTCGTTCAATCTATACTCATTCTCGTCTGAACTCAATCAACCTCAGGGCGGTACTTTCCCTTATCAAACAGGGCTTTATCGCGACGCCGTGTCATTATGATAAAATGTCATTTTGAGGAAGAACCCAAATGCGAAAACCCGCCGAGGCATTGAAACAGCCCGCCCGTGACCACCGAATCGTTGTCGCGGAGAAAAAGCGCATGCTAATGCGCACACGACTCATTGATGCAACGATGCGGGTCTACGGAAACAGTGAGAACGCAACCCCGGTAATCGATGATGTGATCAGCGAGGCAAAGGTATCGCGGGGGACCTTCTATAATTATTTCAACTCGCTTGACGAAGTTCTGATTGTGATCGGCCAAGATTTGAGCAATCAGATGACCACCGAAATTTTGCCGGTGTACAACGTACTAACCGAGCCATGGCAGCGATTTTCGGTCGGCTTCCGGCTTTTCCTCATTCGTGCATTGCTCGATCGCAAATGGGCCGGGTTTGTTACTCGCACAGCGGCCTGGGCGGAAGACTCCCTTGTCGCGCAATTTATGTCGCGTGACCTTGAGCATGGGAAAACGCAAGGCCAGTTCAACTTCGACGATGTCGAGGTTGCCGCAGATTTCTTGAAAGGTGCGTCGGCTCACGGAATTCAGGCCTTACGGATCGGGGTGAATCAGCCTGGCCGTTACATCGACAATTCGGTGCGCATGGCGCTCGCGAGCCTGGGATGCAAAGAAGAACTTCGCGACAAGGGCGCAGATTTCTCCAAACTTTATTTGAAGGACTGGCTAAACGGAAATTTGAAAGCAACGAGGCCGGCATGGGCGGGCCACGCAAACGTCGCTGTACGGCATGATCTATTTTGATAGATCCGGCTACACAGACGTGGCTCAAAAACGTAAGGCGACACATAGAACGCCGGTGGGTTTGAACTGGCATAGTTAAAAGGGACAGACGTTGCCCGCGCTGCGCTTCGCGTGGTCGGTGGCGGCGATAGCCTCCCCAATTAAATTACGGCCTCAGAACGCCCGGCACCTAGCATTGGCTGACGGATGTTGACGGCATCACTATTGCCAATACTGATCAGAGTGGAGGATTGCCTATCGTTGTGACCACGCTTTACGGAAGACTTTTGGTTATGTAAACCTATCGGAAAATGGACCCCATGCGGTTTGCGGTGAAACGTCAACGCCGTTGAGGCCAGGATCAGGACTCGCGCGTCTCAAGATCGAATCCGCTCCTCGACATCGACGATATAGCATTGCTACACTGTTTCGTAGTCGCACCTATTTATTTCGACTCGCATCAAAAACAGATGTATTCCCGTGCGCCGGCGTTGGAAAGGATCATTAGCATCTCGAAACAACAGCAAGATTTTCAACGTCCTATGGTCGGTGACCCGAGTGTAATAGCGAATACGCAATTTTGCGTATTGTTGAGCTTGCGACACAAATCTACACTACATTCAGGGAAAGCCAATATCACTTCAACGCACACGAGCATGCAATGACCACAGAACTCAAGACTCGCTTCTCTCACGTCAAACCAGGCGACACACATTTCCGTAGCGACGGCCTGCGCGACTTCTTCGCTTACCGTGATCTCGGTATTTTGCAAGCGACGGGAGGAAAGGTAATTGCCCAACTCGTCAAAGCGAAGAACGCGCCCGAGGCAGGCACCGGCTGGCACATTCATGAAGCCCAGTTTCACATCGTGCTGATGTTAAAGGGCTGGGCGCGTTTCATGTATGAGGACAAGCAGACCTTGGTCTCAGTCGGCGACTGCGTGCATCAGGCACCAGGTATCCGGCACTTCCTATTCGACTATTCTGAAGATATGGAATATCTTGAGGTTGTTGGCCCGGGAGATTTCACAAGCGTCGGTGTAAAGGGACCGTGCGAAGTGCCTGCGCCGACGGCTTGGTCGCGATAGTCTTTTCACCGTCCCCCTGGCAAGCGCAGATACGCTTTGCACAAGCGTAGCGTGCCAGGCGACCGAAACCAAACGAAGCCTTGGGTACACAGCCTGCGCTTGGCAAAGCGAACGGGCCAGCGGGCTCGCGCTTGCCAGAGCTCAAGCAACGTGTGCATTCCTGCCGAATCTCATCTCGCGCGCTCGCCGACTGCTTTGACTCGCCGATCTGCCTCCTCGGTTTGCCTTATCAGCAAGGTAGGACATCGGGGCGGGGAGCAGGTACGGTTACGGTGCCATCTTGTGAAGCAGGTCGGACGCTACGAGCGTTTGCGCCTTTGCGCAAGCGAAATGAGGCTTCGCGAAGTTTGCATCAGTGCCGACTGGAATCATCTCATCGAGCTGGGTCGGCCGGCCGCCTTGCAGTATATGAACTGGTGATTCAGCCGACGTCGGCGGCCTGGCCGGCCATCACAGGCGATGAGCTTTACATAGAGATCGCGCTGTGACGGGCCAGGCGGCCGAAGGCTCATAATTGTTTAAGTAGTGACGATAAAAAATTACGATTCTGGGCACCGATCCCAGCGGCTTTTCACTGCTTAGCATGGCGGGAATACAGCCGCCATCTTGAATTTTGAATCAAGTTCAAATCATGGTTGCGGTCGGTTTTCGGCCTCCGTGTTGTATATAAAATATGGCGGCACTTCCGGCCCCCACAAACAAAGCGAATCCTCCGGCGAGAAGTCTCCTGCTGGCCACGTGTGCCCGGCACTAACAAAGTCGATATCTGCGGACTATTCTGAGAACGATCCCCACGGATCCATTACATTAACTACCGCGTCCGTCACGGCTCCAAGAAATGCGTCAATCGTTTCGGCGGCGGCGGATTGCGCAGGCTTTCGTCGTTGCGTAGATATGTTGCGTCGCTAGTAGCCCAATCATTCTACCGGCGTATCCCCTTTATTGGGGATGCCCGCCCTTACGAAATCAGCTACATTTTGACCGCGACCGAAAAAAATAACCGGCGTGCGCGGGACGCCCCCAAAATTAAGTTATCCGAGGGCTTCGGCAGAACTTGAGAGACCAAAGGCCCGCGTTAAGCGGGCCTTTTTTTGTGGCAAGTTCCAACCGTGGGTCAAATATTGGCGAGATCTATTTTTCCACACCACCGTAAAAGTACTTCGGGTTCATGTTGTCCAGTGGGTTGCTCGACCCAAACAAGGATCCGCTCACGCTGCGCAACGTCGCACAAACAGCGTTGATTCCCGTCTGCAGAGCCCCCTCGACCCACCCGCCTGTAAATGAGCAGCTATCGCCAGCGAGGTAGATGAATGGGTCTGTAGCAGGAGCCCGGCTACCCTGGAACTGAAAAAACAACTGCTGGGTCTGCGCATCTCCGTTTGCGTAATTTAGCTTGAACGCCCCGTAGTAGCCTTGCTCAGTATCCCAATCGATAATGTGCACATTGTTCTCATAATCGCCTGCGAGCGGAACGACACAACTCGCGAAAGCGGCGTTCGTCTGGGCAAGATCAGCTACGAGGCGCTGCACACGCCGTTTGTTGTCGCCAAGCGCGAGCTGCTTAACCGCGTCGTCCTCCCAGGCATAACTCAACAAGACGATGCCGGGCGAGTTGGGATCTTTTGGTGCGTAGTCGAGGCAGTACACGCCACGGACCATCGTGTCTGTTTGTATGTTGACGGGAAGCTGTTTGTCGAGTCAAAATTTCCGCTCGGTCATGACAAATACTTTGGACGAGCTCGTCAAGTGCACATCGTCAATAGCCGAACATTGCTGGGCCGTTAGGACCGAACCAGGCGCGCTCAGCGCCATGTCAATCTGCATTGCCCGCGTGCTTGCCGTCACAATGACGCGATCCACAAACGTTTCAGATTCGTCTCCCAATGTCAACATAACGCCGTCGGACGCGCGAGCCACTTTCGCAACAGCTCGGGTCACGACCCATTGGGCAATTGTTTGGCCGTTGAATACCTGTGCAGAAAACGCTCGTGCTAGCGATTCGATCCCACCTGGGATAAACAACTGATTCGTTTCAAGCTCGTCGACTATCAAACGAACGATTTCCAAAAACGCGACCGGATACATTGGGCCAAGTCCCCCAGACCCGACGCCGAGCGCGCCAAAAAGATCGTAGTCGTCTGGAAATCGCCACTGCTTCCCACCAGGTGGGTTGGCGCTGCCGAAAATCTCTCGCAGCGCTGTGTAGAAGCTGTCACTGCCAAACGCGTTTATATAAGCTTGCCAGGCGGCCTGGGCCGCATCCGTTTGCCCACTTCGAAGCAGTCCCGTGATAGCACCGGGGCAAGCACCGCAGGGGCAACTGTCGGCGCATATCCGTTTTCAATGAAGGCATGCCACCCGTCATTTACCGTCTCGAACATCTCAGGTGCTTTGCGCCAGCTTCCCACACATAAGTCTGCCCCTGATAGCCCAAAGTGGTCAGCACGCTACCTGGGTCTGGAAAACTCGATGTCGCTTCAAAGTCAAATTGGTCAAGATAGTGGAACAGGCTATATTCGCTTGGCGGAAAGCGCATCGCGCCTAGTTCGGCCAGATACTGGGGTGGTTGGCTAGGAAAAGTTGCGCTCCATGTGCGTCCGCCAATCCGGTTAGAAGCCTCATAGATGACAACGTTTTAAATTCCTGCCCGTAGCAGTTCATACGCCGCGACAAGTCCAGCAATTCCACCTCCGATAATTGCAATTGTTGTTTGCGGACTGGCAGTGGGTGCGGTGCCAAGGGCATTCGGTAGGCCCTCCAGATAAGCACCGTAGTCGAACAGGTTATCGATATAGCCAAAGCTCGATGGTGCGGTAGTTCGACCGGTCGCAGCAGCCGGTGCGCCAACATGGCGCCGCAGATTTGGAATGATCGCCATAAAATCCGTGTGAAGGCAGTGGTTTATTAAGCGTGCAAACGTTTAACGGCAACATGCAGAACAGACTTGAATACTGATTTTGGAATGTGTAGGCTGTTGGACGCTGAGGCGGCTATTAGACCGTATCATCTCCCTCCTTTCTGATGCATTTGCGACAAGCGCTGAGCCACTATGTATCTATCAAGTCGTGAAACCGCACTTGTCTCCGACATTTTCACGGTGCTAGCGGATTCGCTCCCCGAAAATATCATGCGCCAGGAAGTCGGCGTACGGATGCTTGAGCTGTTGCGGGCCGATTTTCTTGGGTCTTACGTATGGGACGGAACAAAGCGAGAGTTTGTCAACCGCGTGTCGCTAAACATGTCCGACGATAACCTATCCGAATACGAAAAATACTACCAATATCGAGATACCGTTACCCCCCTCCTCCAAAACTGCCGACGAGCAGTGCGAGTTTCTGACGTCATCCCGCAACAAGAACTCGTCCGCACAGAGCTCTTTAATGATTTCCTTCGCCGGGATGGCTTGCATTGGGGTATGGATGTCTTTGCTTGGAATGGCGATACAAACATCGGGGACCTCCGCATCTGGCGGGCGAAGCAGCGAGACAATTTCTCGGACCACGAACTCGCGATTGCAGAGCTAATCCGTCCCGCATTCACAGCGGCGTTATCGAGGGCTCGAGTCGAAGCCGGGTTAGGTTTGATATCTACACCGATGTCTGCACTCATAGCCGAAGACGTTCTCGGCACGCTTACGCCTAGGGAAAAACAGGTTGTATTACTGCTTGTAGAGGGCCTTCTGGACAAGCAGATCGCGTTCAAGCTTGGTATCTCCTACGCAACGGTTCGCACACATGTCGACCGGTCGTTCCAGAAGCTGGGGGTGGGGAATCGCTCCGCCCTTATCCGGGCTGTCATGCTCAATAATGATGACTAGTTCTAGCATCGAATCCAATCGACCGGCTCGAAGGCAACTCACTGACTTGTTGCCAGATAGCTCAAGCCATGCGGGTGTTACCTGCGGCTAATCCCGCGACGAACCGCAATCTTAGGGCGAAAAAAAGCCGGCGTCTTAACGACGTCGGCTAATGGTTCTGATGCCTTCCGAGGGCGGTTACCAGAACCTGAGAGGCCTCCAGCATAACACATTAGATCTCTTAGTAAAATGAGATCAATTGCCTATCCTTTGAATAAAATTTTCATTTCGGAGAGAACTAATTGGAAGGTAGACATAGTCAAAGTCGCAATCGTTTAGGGCCTGTCGACTAGCTGTCAAGTTGATTAACGCGTTTTAGTTTATGCTGCTTGTAATAAGGTCGACCCACGATTGCGAGCTATATGCAAAGAACCACCTGATGTCCGAGACATGCGCTAGTAGCGACCAAAGCTGCCACGCTTAGCTTTACATTATTTATCGGTTACCCTAATAAATTCCTAACAATCACCATACGTCCTCGGGGCCCCGGAAACGGCGGTGGTGTAAGGATAAATTTGAAGCGGAAAAATCCGTTGCCGCATGTATCGGTAAATATTAAATATGCTCGACCCTGCGTTGAATTGATGCGAATTTTTCGAGACAGGCTTGGGCAATGGCACCCAACTTGCAGAAACCAGCCACAAGCTTCAGTTCCTGGCATAAGGCCAATTACCATTGGCTATTCTCATCGTCATTCAAGAAGTCAAGCGTATGACGCAACCGCACCGCGGTCCGCTGGCTCGACAGTCCTAACCGGGCGCTGACTTGCTCATTTGTACAGCCGGATGCAATATGCCTTCGACCGTATGTGTTACTGAGTATTCGCGGGGTGATGTCGGCCGCTGTCGCCCCAGAAGCTAGTAAAGCGCTTTTGACGAACTTGCCCAGTATGCCGTCATCCATCGGTTCGTCAGTCGAAGTCGCAATGAACAAGTAGTCTGAGGATGCGGCAAGGCGCCTACGCGCCGAAATATACATGCCGCTTGCACAACTAAAGATGGTCCTACAGCAATCCAGCCATTATTCGCTGGAAACGCACGTCGGAAAAGGCGGAGAGCCACAAACCATTTCAAGCAAAGTTGGTTCTATAGGCTCCCCTAGTGTTCTGTCCCAGAAATAACTTTACATAGTTTCGCCACTTTCTTGAGAATGGAATCGGCTGTTGCAGTCCACACAAACGCTCGCTTGTGCTGGTTGTACTGCTGAACATAGCGCTCGATACTGGTAATCAGTTGGCGCACGTTTCTGAATGACCCGCGCCGAATCGCCTGTTGTGTAACCAGTCCAAACCAGCGCTCCACCTGATTGAGCCAGCTCGAATAGGTGGGTGTGAAATGCATGCGGTACCGCGGATGTTTGGCTAACCAGGCCTTGACCTTCGGATGCTTGTGCGTCGCATAGTTGTCGACCACCAGATGAATCTCGAGATCAGTCGGCACAGCCTGGTCGACGTGATTCAGAAAGGCCAGAAACTCCTGATGCCTATGGCGTGACTTGCATTGGGTGATGACTTCTCCCGTTGCCGTATTGAGCGCAGCGAATAGGGTCGTCGTCCCGTGCCGGATGTAGTCATGCGTTACCCCTTCGAGATAGCCTAACCCCATCGGCAGCACGGGCTGCGTACGCTCCAGTGCCTGACACTGGGTCTTCTCATCGACGCACAGCACGAGTGCATGGGTCGGAGGGCTTAGGTATAGCCCGACAATGTCGCGCACCTTCTCAACAAAGTACGGATCGGTAGACAGCTTGAAGCTCTTTGAACGATGGGGCTGTACGCCGAATAGCGACAGATACCGGGCCACCGAACTCTTAGAAATCCCTGTCTGCGTAGCGGCAGAGCGCACGCTCCAATGTGTCGCCCCGTCCGGCTTCTCGTGCAGCACCCTGGCCAGCAGTTCTGCCACCGCTTCATCGTCATGTGTGCGCGGACGGCCCGGGCGGGCTTCATCATGCAGACCGGCAAGCCCCTGTGCGACAAATCGCTTCTTCCAATGCGTGATCGCCGGTGGGGTCACCTCGCACCGCAAAGCGATTTCCTGGCTCGTATGACCGTCAGCGGCCATCAAAATAATCTTTGCTCGACGGACCAAAGAATGAGGCAGAGAACGCGAGCGACTCATTGTTAGCAATTGCTCCCGCTCCAGCGTCGACACCGAAATCTCGATTCCCTTGCGTCCCATGATCGCCTCCCTGTCGGTCATGGCTTTATCGTAGAACAACAAATATCTATGTAAAGTTATTTCTGGGACAGAACACTAGCCGTCAATTAAACTTGGTTCTCTCTGAACGATTTCAGCTAAAGTTGGCACTTAATAGCCAGAAACCTTACAACGCAGCTACCCTACCGAACAAGCAGCACGTCCCCCGCAAAACTCTCCGAGTCCCGCCAGGCCGGCAATAGAGGCCACTCTAACTCCTAGTGGCGACGGCGCACTCATTGCCTGAAATGCGTAGTACCAACTTTACTTGAAATTTAGAACCGACTTTAGTCGCTTGCACAACTAAAGATGGTCCTACAGCAATCCAGCCATTGTTCGCTGGAAACGCCCGTCGGAAAAGGCAGAGAGCCAAAAACCATCTCAAGTAAAGTTGGTCCTATCGCGTCCCCGGCTGTCAACTAAACATGGTTCTCTCTGAACGTATTCACCTAAAGTTGGCCCTTAATGGCCAGAAACCTTTCAACGCAATAACCCTACCAAACGAGCAGCACGTTCCCGCAAAGCTATGCAAGGGCCGCCAGACGGGCAATAGAAGCCACTCTTACTCCAGTGACGACGGCGCGCTCATTGCCTGAACGCCGTAGTACCGACTTTAGTTGAAATTTAGAACCGACTTTAGCTGCGTGAGCGCAAAAAAAATTGCGAAGAATAAAGATCTATTTCAGTGCTATTAAGATAACTATCCTTATCCTAATAGATGTTTATGTGCGCTAAACTCATGGTTATGGAAACGAATGAACCTTTGATCTGCCCCCACTTATTAGGACATACTAGCGATTTGCCGAGTGACGACGCACTTGCCGCCTTGCGATGTTGGTACGAAGGTGTGCCCACACGTGAGGCCGTCGTTCGTTACCTTCCCCATCGGCTCACCCACGGCACATCCGCACGCGGCGTGCTGAGTGAGATTCGGCGGCAACTCGTACGCTGTGCCCTCGCCCGCTATCGCGACGACCTTGCCAAACTCTTCGATCACCGCACGGCCGAACGCGTCAAGCACGCACGGCTTGTTGCCAAGGGCATTGAGGCCCTTCGGGTCGCAACTGTGGCGATACCTTCGATCACTGACGACATTGCCCGCTGGCTGTTGCCTCGCGCTGTGCACGCACTTCATGCTCACGGCATCACAACGCTCGCCGATCTGACGCTTCGCATTCCACGCCGCAAGCAATGGTGGACAGCCATTCCCAAGCTTGGACAAGCCAGCGCCAAACAGATTGAGGCGTTCTTTGCCGCCCACCCGGCGCTCACCGATCGCGCCCGTGCATTGATCAAGTCCACGGGCTCACCCATTGTGGTTCCCTGGGAGAACGTGCGACTGCCGCACGAAATCGACGGGTCGTGTGGCGTATTCAGAGCACCGCGAGAAAGCTGCGCGCTCGACGCGAACAATGACTACGACGCAGTGCAAACGTGGTTGTCGCTGCACGAGTCACCCTCGACGCAACGCGCCTATCGGAAGGAAGCCGAGCGACTCATTCTGTGGGCGATCGTCGAACGGGGTCGGGCGCTCTCCTCACTGACTACCGAAGACGCGATTGCGTATCGCGCATTCTTGCGCCGGCCCACGCCCCGTGATCGATGGGTCGGTCCAACGCGTGCGCGAACATCGTCACAGTGGCGGCCTTTCACGGGCAACCTGGCGCCGCGCTCGGTCGCCTATTCGCTGATGGTGCTGGGCGCGCTGTACCGATGGCTGATCGAGCAACGGTATGTGC
Source organism: Burkholderia sp. PAMC 26561 (assembly GCF_001557535.2). Taxonomy (NCBI): domain Bacteria; kingdom Pseudomonadati; phylum Pseudomonadota; class Betaproteobacteria; order Burkholderiales; family Burkholderiaceae; genus Burkholderia; species Burkholderia sp. PAMC 26561. Next base: position 356,295 of record NZ_CP014309.1, on the reverse strand, counting down.
TGGCGAACCCGTTTTCCGGCGTCAAGGTGAAGGGTACGGAGCGCGCCGCGCTTGATGCGTCGCACGCATTCACCGAAGGCGAATGGCAACTGTTGCGGACCATCGCCGACGGGCTTGAGTGGTCGTATGGCTGGAAACCTGCATCGGCCCAGCGGCTGCGATTTGTGCTGGATTTTGGCTATGCCACGGGGTTGCGCGCCAGCGAGCTCGTGAATGTGACGCTCAAAGACATCCGCACCGATGCACAGGGAGATCATTGGGTTGAACTTGTCGGCAAGGGCCAGAAAGCGGGAAAAGTCGTTCTACCGCCTCTTGCTCGCAGGGCGCTCCAACGCTACTTGGTGGAACGCGACTTACCCGTCTCACCAGAGCGCTGGACGCCTGGAATCGCGTTGATTGCCAGCCTGAATGAAAGCGATCGCCAAGGGCTGAGCACCGTGCGGCTGTGGACGATTATGAAACGGTTCTTTGAGACAACAGCGGCCCTCATCGAAACGGAAAAACCGGCGTTCGCGGTAAAACTGCGACTGGCCGGCCCCCACTGGATGCGGCACACGCACGCGACCCATGCGCTCACACGCGGCGCGCAACTGACCTCAGTTCGGGATAACCTGCGTCATGCGTCTATAACGACGACGTCGACCTATTTGCACAGTGACGAGGTTGAACGGGCTCGACAGTTTCGGGATGCATTTAAGGTGCCGTAGTACGCTTCCTCAACTCAACGCCTACCCAATTTATGCCGCTCAACCCACAGTCCTCGCTCACCAGGCTCTTCAATGCGCCCGTCAGATCCGGAGCGCTCATATGGATCGGCGTGCGGCCCGAGCGGCGGTTGGTCATGCGCCCGGTCGAAGAAGCCATGCTGGACCCGCATGTCGGGCTGGAAGGCGATCACTACAGTCGCGATGCAGGAAACCGGCAAGTCACCCTCATTCAGGCCGAGAGTCTCGCGGCTATCGCAAGTCACCTCGGACTGGAAACGCTCGCGCCAGAGGTCCTTCGTCGCAATCTGGTTACGCGCGGCATTAATCTATTGGCGTTGAAAGACCGGAAGTTCCGCATCGGTGATGCGGTGCTGGAGATGACAGGCGAGTGTCATCCCTGCTCGCGCCTTGAGGAAACGCTTGGCGTTGGAGGATATAACGCCACACGAGGTTTTGGTGGCATAACGGCGAAGGTGATTTCGCGAGGCCGCATAGGTGTAGGCGACGCCGTCCTGCGCATCGACGAGTGATCCCCAGCCGCTCGCTAGGAGTGGCGTACTCGCACTCATCAACCTGTGTGCAGCAACGCGAACGGAGTAGGCAATTATTGATTTGCTGGCGGGTTCAGCACTCCGAGACGTGAAAGCCCTGCTACGCATCTTTCTCTCGGCTACCCCGTCGCATTGCCGGCTCATTAATGACAAATCGCCGATTCAGGCACGTCCCTAGTTCTGTGATGATGAAACAAGTCGATCAGACCGTTAGTAGATTTTAGCCCGGTTTTTGTGCAGCTCGTTTTCCTGACCGGCCGTGATCGACCCGTTTCAGCCATACGACTCTGTGAGGGTCTGACGGCTGCTTTCGGGGCCCTACCGCCACTCATTGCCCCGTAAGCAGCGGGTTCTACGGCTTGCCGGCGGCAGTAGATCATCGATCAATTTTGTTATTTGCGATATAACGCCAAAGTCCTCGGCGGTATGGCGGCAACTTCACCCGCCAGAAATACCCTCGCGCGTCAGCGCAGTAGATCTCGCAGCGTGTCAACCAATCGGTCAATTTCCGATTCGGTGGTCAGATAACTGACCGACGCACGAGCCACCTCGCTAAGTCCCCGAGCCTGCATATCAAAAGGCGTGTAGGCGATGCCACTGGTCCCGATTGCGATGCCCTGTGCGGCCAGTCCGCGCTGAAGCCACTTCGCATCGCGACCGGTTGCGTTAAACGCGACGAGCCCTGATCGCTCGATTCCATCGTCGAGAAGCTTGATAGATGGGATCTCCGACAGTTGCTTGCGCAACCTGTTGGCGAGGCGATCGATTTGGTAGCGGATATTCGGAATGCCGCCCGCCAGCGCTTCCCGAAGCGCGTTGACCAGCCCACAACGAAGTGCGACGGGCGTCTCCGCTGACTCGAATCTCCCGGCGTCCTCTCGCAAGACCGGCTCGCCATGTGCGTCGAGAGGTGCGGAGTAACGGTCGACGCAAGCGGGCGTCAGCCGATGCAGGAAATCGCGCCGAACGTAAAGCAAGCCCGTGCCTCTCGGGCCACGTAATGCCTTGCGGCCTGCTGTGCTCAAGACGTCGCAGCCAATCCGCGTGACGTCGACCGGCAGTTGCCCGACCGCCTGCGCGGCATCGACAAAGTACGGTATGCCGTGACGCCGAGCCACCGCGCCGATGGTCTCGGCTGGATTGATGAGTCCCCCGTTTGCCGGTAGCCACGTGAGCGCGATGAGCCGGACCCGTTCGTCGAGCATGGCAGCCAGCGCGTCGGGGTCTACAGTTCCGCTTTCCCGAGACGGGATGACTTCGATTGATGTCCCTGACCGCCGCGCCCTTAGATACATGGCAGCAAGATTCCCACCCCACTCGTGTCGGCCGACCAGAATTCTGTCGCCTGGACGCCAATTCTCCATCGCGGCAAAGGCCGCTCCCCACCCCTGAGAATTACCGGCGGTCAGCGCGATCTCGTCAGGCTGCGCGTTGAGTAGCACAGCCGCAAGCGTGCGAGCCTGCTCAGCTTCCTCGGTTGCGGCCACGCCAGCTTCCATCGGCCCGAGCGAGGCCTCGCGTTCCAGATGTTCGCTGATTGCGCGTAGCGTTGCGGATGAGGGAATCGACGCACCGGCATGATTGAAATGTACGTTGGTGTGCGCACCCGGCGTCTGGGCACGTAACGCTTCGATTGCGGCGTGAGTGAGAGGAGTGGACATGGCATTTCCCGATGGTGATGGATACTAGAAGTGGTGCAAGGCGATCATCGCATCGACTTCTACCGCCGAACCGGCAGGAAGCATCGCGACACCGACAGCGCTGCGCGCGTGCCTTCCGGCATCGCCGAATATCTGGACCATCAGGTTGGACGCCCCGTCGGCGACGGCACTTTGCCTGTTGAAGCCGGGCGCGCTGGCCACGAAAACGCCAAGCCTCACTACGCGCGCCACGCGATCGACCCGATCGCCCGTGACGGCTGCAATCTGCGACAGAATGCCCAGTGCGCAGAGACGGGCCGCCTTGATGCCGTCGTCTTCCGTCACGTCGGCACCGAGAAGACCTGTGTAAGCCACCTGACCGCCGTGGCGCGCAATTTGGCCGGAGATGTGGACGATATTCCCTTCCTTGGCGAAAGGGACGTAGTTCGCGGCGGGTGATGCGGGGGCTTCAAGGCTTAGGCCCAATTCGGCCACACGTGCAGAAATTGACTGGCTCATATCTGTCGCTCCGGTGCGAGATTGCAGAAGGACGATCCTATCGGTCGGCAAGGTCGGCGACCAATCAATCCTTGCGGCTCCTGCATGAGCGAAACTAATCCGTGTCTTTGCGTGCGTCCTCGTTCGTGGCGGCTGTCAGCCAGTCGCAGAACGCTGAAGCGGCCTCGCTGCGTGGGCCGCGGGGAGTGACGAGCCACCATCCGATGTATGGATCATCGAGTGTTGCTTCGGGAAGAGCGTGAACCAGCGTCCCGTTGGTCAGTTGAGTCTCGATCAGGCGATGTCGACCCATGGCGATCCCCTGACCCGCCAGCGCGGCTTCGACCACGATGTTGTAGTCATGCAGTTGTACGGTTTTGGCGTCGCTCATATCCAAGCCAAAGCGATCTGCCCAAGTCGTCCACTCGAAGGGCTTGCCGGTATGTGAGACCAGAATCGGAACACCCAGCAGATCTTTGGGTTTCTCAAAACGCCCCAGGCTGGCGAGCAGGCTCGGGGCGCACACCGCCGTCAACCGTTCGGACATTAGCTTTTGCGCATGCAAGCCGGGCCACGAGCCCCGGCCATAGCGAATCGCAACGTCCACGTCACCCTGCGAAACCTTGGCAAGTGTAATATCAGGGCGCAGGCGAAGGTCGATGTTGGGATAGTCTGCATAGAACGCACTCAGCCGGGGCGCCAACCAGCGCGTGGCAAATGAAGCCAATAACCCGACTGTCAATGTGCCGGTCGCTCCGAGGGGCCCGCGAATTTCCTCCGTGCCACAACGCAGGAGTTCGAAAGCCTCATGGACCTGTTCGTAATACGCTTGACCAGAATCGGTCAACGCCACCGAACGGGTGCGCCGCTCAAACAATAGCCGTCCCAGCTCGTCTTCGAGTTTCTTGATATGGTGGCTGACGGCGCTCTGTGTCACATTGAGCTCTTGTGCCGCGTCAGTGAAACTCAGATGTCTCGCGACGGCCTCGAAAACATGCAACGATAGGAGTGATGGTATTGGTCGTGGCGACCGCATGGTGTTTGGCGATAATTTACAAGACAGCTCATATTACGCCACGTCCGGAACATCGATCAAAACCATTGAGATGCGTCAGGTAACCTTCCAGAATGGATCGCTGCTTGAGCAATAGCCTCGCAAATCCGCCATCGCGGATTTGGCTGACGCCTTCGTCCGGGCTGGCTGCGACGCTTCGCGTGAGTGTCCCCCACGGGAGCCGAGCCGCCGCTCGAGTGATCGCGTGGCGGCGATCGCGAATGGCGGCAATTGGCCGCACCGCCAACCGTCGCCAGCCGGCTTTTTCGTTCCCGCCACAGATTTTCCGGGGACTGAGGCAAACTAGCGTTCTTTCGGCCCAAATCAAATCTATGCCTGCTCAGTTCAGACCCACGCCAGAGCAACAGGCCATCGTAGATGCGACCGGCGGCGGCAACAACCTCAAGATCAAGGCGTACGCGGGTGCGGGAAAAACATCAACGCTCCGTCTGGTCGCGCATCGGCTCGCTCCACTGCGCGGTACCTACCTCGCGTTCAACAGGGAAATCGCTGAGCATGCGCGCCGGGGCTTTCCGGATAACGTCGTCGCGCGGACGGTCCACTCGCTCGCGTATGCCTCTACACCGCCTGCCTTAACTTCCCGGGTGAGCCTGCCCGCCGAGCCACCGCATGAGCTTGCGGCGCGGTACGGCCTGAGCTCCGTGGAGGTGCCATCTGTCACTGGCAAAGTTCTCGAGTTGACCCCCTTCGACCTGGGCCGCATGGTCGCCGACGGACTTGGACGCTTCTGTCGCTCTGCGAGTCCTGTACCTGAGCCGGGCCACATTCCCGTCGACGAGAAAATCGACACGGGCGCCGTGGACTGGCTCCGCGACGGGCTGCTCCCCTCCGTTTCTCGCATGTGGACCGAGAGCACTGTACAAAGCGGGCGCAGCGCGATCATGCCGGACGTGTACCTGAAGGTATGGTCACAGATGGATCCGCGCATTGACTCGGACTTCATACTGTTAGACGAGGCGCAGGATAGTGACGGCGTTATGCTTCAAATATTGGCGCGTCAAACTCACGCGCAGATCATTTATGTGGGCGACCCCTATCAGCAGATTTACGAGTGGCGCGGTGCACTCAACGCGATGTCCGAAATCAACGCCCCAGAGTTTGCACTGACCGAGTCGTTCCGGTTCGGCTCACTGTTCGCTGCGCTGGCCAGCAGGCTGCTCCAGCTGCTGGGCGAACCCACGCCATTACGCGGGCAACCCGGCATCGGCTCCATCATCTCTGACGACCCGGCCATTGCACCGCCTGTCGATGCCATCTTGTGCCGAAAGAACGTCTCCGCGATCTGGCATCTCGCGGCCGGAATCGAGGCAGGGCATCGACCCTCGATCCGCATGAGCCCCGCTGAGATCGTGGCGTACGCCGACGGCGCTGATGCGCTAATGGCCGGACGTCGCGCATTCCGACCCGCGGCCTTTTCGCTGTTCGAAGACTGGAAGGAGGCGCAATACTTTGCGCGCAGTGCCGCCGGCGTCGATCTCCTACCGGTCGTACGAATCGTGGATGAACTCGGGACCGACTACCTGCGCTCGCTCGCCAAGCGAATCACCGCAGAGGTTGAAGCGGACTACGTAATCTCGACCGTTCACCGGGCGAAAGGGCTTCAGTGGAAACGTGTGAAGGTCACAAACGATTTCCTATTCAAGATAGACAACGGTCGACTCGTTCTGGACGACGACGAATTACGCCTTTTGTACGTAGCCACCACCCGCGCCCAACACGTGCTTGATGTCTCCGCGCTTCGCGAAGAATTGATACGACTGTTGGGCTCCCGTCCGTGAAATCGCCGCGCTCCAGCCGATTACTCGATGTGTTCGATGTTCTGAAGGCTTTTATTAAACTAGGCCTGACGTCGTTCGGCGGCCCGATCGCTCATCTCGGGTATTTTCGTCGTGAGTTCGTCGAGCGGCGTCGCTGGCTCGATGACGAGTCCTACACCGACCTGGTGGCGCTGTGCCAATTTCTCCCAGGCCCCGCCAGCAGTCAGGTGGGATTTTCCATCGGCCTGATGCGGGCGGGCTGGCTCGGCGGTTTAGCTGCCTGGTGTGGTTTCACGTTGCCGTCCGTGCTTTTTCTCATCGGCTTTGCTGCAGTCGCCCCTGACCTCGGCAGTGCCGCTGGGCAAGGCCTAATTCACGGCCTGAAACTAGTGGCTGTCGCGGTGGTTGCGCAGGCAGTCTGGGATATGGCACGGCGCTTGTGCCCGGATCGCCAGCGGGCGGCCATCGCCCTTATCGTAATCGGTGTGCTTGCCGTTTTGACAACGGTATATGCCCAGTTGCTGGTTATCGCACTCGGAGCGCTGCTCGGCGTCGTCTTTTGTAGGGCGGAGCGCGCGCAAGGAGCCCATGAGCCGCACCCGGCCGTTGTCACATTGCGCGTCTCGCGCGTGATCGGGTGGGTTGCGCTGGCGTTTTTTTTCGTTCTTCTATTTGGACTTCCGGCCTTACTCACTCTGCATAACATGCGCAGCATTCAGATGTTCGACGCTTTCTATGGTTCTGGCGCGCTGGTGTTCGGCGGCGGCCATGTCGTCTTGCCCTTACTGCAACAGCGGACTGTCGCGACGGGATGGATTGCGTCTAGCGATTTTCTTGCCGGCTACGGCGCCGCTCAAGCTGCACCGGGGCCACTGTTCACCTTCGCAGCATTTCTCGGATGGATGATGTCCGAAGCACCGCATCGCTGGGCTGGCGCTGCGCTGGCCACGGTCGGTATTTTCCTGCCTGGCCTTATACTGGTGATCGCCGCACTACCTCACTGGCAAGCGCTGCGCTCGCGCCCTGCCACGGCGGCAATGCTGAGCGGCGTGAACGCGGCGGTCGTCGGCTTGCTGGCTACAGCTCTGTATACGCCGGTATGGACCAGTGCGGTTCTTTCAAGCGTTGACTTTGCGATCTCAGCAGTCTGTCTGCTACTGCTGACGCGTTGGAAGGTACCGCCGCTCGCCGTGGTCATCGTGTGTGTGTTCGCTGGAATCGCCGAGTTCGCCTTGCGCTGACCGGATACCCATTTGATGAAGCTGTCCGAGCACGTTTGCTTGTAAACAATTCGGCTTTGATGGTCGACGTACCCATGCTGGCCGGACCCGGTCTTTCAGCGATCTGCCGAACACGGCTCGCCACAACCCTTAGACCTGCCCGACACGAGACGTTACGTTCGGCGCAGGTTTAAGATAACCAGACCCAATCTTAGCTGTTAACCAGAATGCCGACGCATAAATCCAAGTTGCCCAGCGTTCAGATCCGCATGGCTGCCGGCCGAATGCTCTTACGCGGGGAGACAATCGCAACTGTCTGTGAGGAGGTCGGCATATCGATTAAAACAGCCAAGCGGTATCAGGAATTATTCGCGGCTGGCGGCCTCGCCGCGCTTGAGAACATGTCGGTCGGGGGGCGACCCTCGGCGTTGAGTCCAGAAGCGTTCGATTGGATCGCGGCTGCGCTGCAAGGCGAACCACAAGCGTACGGCTTTCCCGGCGCCCGATGGACCTCCGGCACGCTCGGGCAATTGATCGAGCGCCAGTTTGGCGTGAAATATTCTCGCGTGTATGTCCGACAGATCGTCCTTAATCTTGGCCTCAGTCTGCGGCTCGGCCGCCGCTGAGAGAGTGAAGCCGAGGCGGAGTTGCGAGTTGAAAATCATCTAGCGGACCCCTGCCGCCGCCCTGATGGGCGACGGGGTTAAAGTGAGTTTGCCAAACCGCTTTAACCGGAAGGAGGCAATCATGAACTATAGCGGCATTGACCTGCATTCGAACAACAGCGTGGTGAGCGTGATCGACGAAATGGACCGTGTGGTCGCCGAAAAGCGGCTGCCGAACGACTTGGCAAAGATTCTGGCGTTCCTTGCCCCGTGGCAAGCCGAGTTGGCCGGCGTCGTAGTCGAATCCACATACAACTGGTACTGGCTTGTCGACGGCCTTCAGGCGGGCGGCTACGTGGTACATCTGGCCAACACCACAGCGATCAAAAAATACGAGGGGCTCAAGCACAGTGGTGACGAGACCGACGCGCGCTACCTGGCCCACCTGCCGCTTCTGTGTCTACGTGCGCGACGATCGTCGCTCGGGTTCGGCTGAGCCTGGTGCGATATGGTTCGACTTCTCCTCGGATCGCAAAGGCGTCCACCCTCAAACCCGGCTCGCCGCATTCCACGGCATCGTGCAGGCCAATGCTTACTCGGGATCCGATCAACTGTACTCGAGCGGCGAGATCCACGAAGCGGCATGCTGGGATCACGCGATGAGGTACATCTACGATGTTCACGCGCGCACGCCGACTGCGGATACTCAGCAGCTGCTCGAGATGATCGGCGAGCTCTACAGCATAGAAGCCGACATCCGCGGCAAGGAACCGGACGAGCGTCTGCGCGTGAGGCGGGAGAAGAGTAAGCCATTGCTCGTGAAGTTCGAAACGACGATCAGGGCAAAACTCACCACGCTGTCAATGAAGTCCGCGCTCGCCAAGGCAATCAACTACTCGCTGAACCACTGGGCAGCCCTCACGTTCTACTGTGAAGACGGTCGGGCCGAGATAAGCAATGTGCTTGCCGAAAACGCCTTGCGCTGTGTCGCGCTCGGACGCAAAAATTATCTGTTCGTCGGCTCCGACAGCGGGGGCGAGCGGGCCGCCGCGATGTATAGCTTGATCGGGTCGTGCAAGCTCAACGGAATCAACCCGCGTGCCTACCTGGAATACGTCCTGACCCACATCGCTGATCACAAGATCTCCCGCATCGACGAATTGCTGCCTTGGAATGTGGCTGACAAACTGAAACCCCTCACCCCGCACACACTCTCAACCGGGTAGATCTGGATAGATTTGGATGGATCGTGCCCACGATCGCCGATCGTGGACACGATCTACCTTGATCTACACGGACTCCGACACGCCATCACCATCATGCCTCACTCGCGCGCGCGTGAGGACACGGCCCAGCCGAGCCGCTTACCGTTGAAGTTGGATGTATTGGTGCCAAATGACCATCCGTTTCGCGTTCGATTCACACGTGGCTCACTAACGCCGCCTTTTCTTTTGCTGCGGATCTTACCGGACAGGCTCACGCATCGGTGCGAAGTGGCCGGGTTTTTTAAGATCGGTGGTAGGAGCAATGTTCACTCTCCCCCGGATCGCGAACACATCATTCGGAGGAACCGGCAGGTGCAAACCCGCCGTTAGAAGGCGATTTCAATGGTAACGTCAGAACCGCGCGATGTCGCAGTACCGGAAGCGTCGTGGACCACCGCAAACGGGCGGCCGTAAATTATCCTGCTCCAGCTCTGGTGAAGACAAGTCACACTCACCTCGAAGTCGTGTGCCCGCACGCTACAGGATTCGGCGATTGTCAGCGAAACTGCCATCTGACTTACCATCGTCGTGGCCATGACTGAAGGACACGCGACCGTAACGGCGACACCGGCGTACGCTGCGTACAGACGGACATAACGGCCCGGCCAGCTCTTCTCAATGATTATTGCGGACACAACGCTCCTTTATGGTACAAGCGAACACCGCAGACGAAGCTCAATTTGCAATCTCGTCCAGCGCTACCGTGTTCCTACCATCTTCACTTACATTTACGGCAAACCGAAAAGCCAAAAGGCTGAGCCTAGCGACCAAGCCTCACGTCTCGACCAATCCCGTTTTCTGATGGCACCGCCGTTTGACCGGCAGAGTCAGCCGAAAAGTGATGCAGCGCCCGACTTCACTTTCAAACACTTAAGGTTCCATCATACTTTTGTACGATGCCGTTCGACATGACAATCCGAGCCCTGATCCTTTACCTACCGCCTTTGTCGTGTAAAACGGGTCGAAGATACGTGACAGATTTTCATTCGGTACGCCACAACCCGTATAGCTACTTAAGAAGCTCGGCCGCGAAAGGCGCTTTCTGATCACCGACAAGCTCAAGAGCCACTCTGCGGGCAATCGGGACTTAGGCCTGAACGTTGAGCACCGGCAGCACAAGGGATTGAACAACCGGGCGGAAACCGCGCACAAGCCAGAGCATGTACGCGAGATAGTGGTGCGCTGTTTTGAATCAGCTCGACACCTGCAACGATTTACGTCAGTCCACGATCGGGTGGAAAACTTGTTCATTTCTGTCGTTACAACACCAACCAGCAAGAAAAGCGATCAGCACGAGCGCAGGCTTTTGGGTAATGGGGGACATGATCGAACATTCGCTGCTAAGCCGTCTTTTCAAATACCTTAGTATTCCCTAGGTTGTACAAATCTGTTCGTTCTAGCTTAATATCGTGACAGTGCCCTCGTGATACATCAACACCCACCGTAATTGAGTCGCGATCTCGCGGTCCACCGCTTCGTGCAAGTTGAAACGATGTGTACGAATCACACAGGTTATCCTTCGACGCGGTTTCTACCGGTTTCCTTGGCCGTGTATAGAGCCTTGTCTGCAACTGCTAGCACGTCTTGTACGGACGCGATTTCGTTTGTCAAAGACGCACAACCAAGGCTCACAGTAACCGCGAGTTGACCCGCCTCGGTTTCGATGCGAAGCGCTTCGATGGTCGCGCGGATTCTCTCCGCTATCAGCATCGCGCCGTCCGCGGCGGTCGCAGGAAGCATCACGCAAAACTCCTCTCCACCCAAACGCGCAATAACATCGATCGATCGCAGCGATCGCCTGGCCTCGAGGACTATTTGGGTTAGGACCTTGTCGCCTGCCTGATGGCCTGCTGTGTCGTTTACTCTCTTGAAGTGATCCGCATCGATCATCACAAACGAGAGCGGTTTGCCCGAGCGCTTCGACCTTTCGACTTCCTTATCGGCGAGCTTAAAAAAATGCGCGCGATTCATAGCTCCGGTGAGATAGTCAGTTGTCAGCAGGCGGGTGAGCTCGTCGCTTGTTATCTTTCGTTCCGATACATCGCGAAGGACGACCGAATAGCCGGCAAATTCGCCATCATCTTGTCGGAGTATGGCAACTAGAATTTGCGCAGCATAACGGCGGCCGTTCTTTTTTTGACACCAGCACTCTTGAACGTGCCATCCCTCTTCGCGTGTAAGAGCAATGTGCTCTGGGCAGCGATAATCATCCACGTCATCAGGGGCATAGAATTGATCGAGCGTCTGGCCCATCACGTCCACTTCGGCGTATCCGGTAAGCTGCTCGATCGATGTGTTCCAACTATCAACCCGACCAGATGCATCAAGGGTCAAGAACGCAAATTCATTTACACTGGTATAAATTCCAGCGAGCCAGGATTCATTCTGTCTTGCCCATCGTTCGGCTTCGACTTGCCGCGAAATATCGGTCAACGTCGTCATCAAGGTACGGTCATTGACCTTAAGGATGTTGCATGACAGAACCGTTGAGCGCTCCCGAGCGGGCGTCAGTACAATGCGGTGCCCTTCGCACACGGAGCCGCGCTCGGCTTTGAAGCTCGACACCAGATTACGCAACTCGGGCGCGACGTTACTGAGGCTTTCAAAACGTTCGTGACACCTCCAGACCCGGCGAGCGGCATAAGTAATTGGACTGATAAAGGATTGAGCATGTCTACTTCGCCGGACAATGTGCTGCGAATAATGCCAATTGGCGACAAATACATGAAGGAGAGCAGCGCTTCATGTTCAGCTTCGAGAGATTCGTCTACGATCTTGCATGGTGTCACGTTGCCGCCCTGCGTTCGATCAACAAAAATTGTGTCTCTGCTCGGGAAGACTTCATCAGTCTCAACCGCACCGGCGTGGGTTTCATGCGTAAAGTAAGGATATAAGGCACGATCTCGTCAAGCTCCGACTCGTCCAGGAATCGTTGAGCGATCATAAAATTATTCATGCATATGGCCACTTCGTCGAACACATGTTTGCCGATTACGTGAGCAGCCCTAAGACCCGAACCAATCGATTCGACAGCGTTGTAACGACAAACAAGGTAATCCGAACCAAAACCAATCACCCCAAAACTAAAGTTGTCGGACTCCCGCTCACCTGCGAGCACTAGGTCTGCGAACGAAACCGTATCGAACTGGTCGCTAACTGCGTTTTCCATGGTCATTTACCGTATCCTGTTCCAACGCGAAACAACGTTTCATTTAGCTCTTACGGCAGCCGGAGTCTAAAAATTTAGCGCTGCAAACAGCGGCCCGAATGTAGCCCTCCCTGTTGCTGACGTACTGAGATGTCAACAAACTCTCCCCCGGCGGCCGACTACCCCAGCATAAGCCATTAGAAATAAAGCTGTCGAAAAAATGAGCCCGCGGCTGTATTAAGATGGTCGTTTATCGGCGAATTAAGCCCTATTAAAGGAATGACGCTTGATTTTTACGTTGTCACGAATCGATTCTTCTCTGCCCAACTCGGCTTTATGAACACCTCGCCAAAGACACGCCTCGGCATCAAGCGAACGATGATCTCAGATGCAGAGCCACTTCATAGATACCGTACCTTACGTTTGAAATGATTCGCCGCTGAGTACGGGGATAGACTTGAATGCGGGTTTGGCGAAGAAATATCCCTGCATTAGGGTTACCCCGTGTGCCGCGAAAAAGTCGCGCTCTTCCCGGGTTTCAATGCCTTCCGCGATCACCCTCACCCCCAAATCACGACAGATTGCCAAGACGCCCCGCACGATGTGCTGCCGAATCGAATCGGAATCGATGCCTCGAACCAACTCCATATCAAGCTTGATCAAGTCGGGTTGAAAATCTACCAGAAGCGTGAGCCCTGAATATCCCGCGCCGAAGTCATCAATGGCTGTCTGAAATCCAAACCGCTTATAAGCCTTAAAGATGTTCACAAGATGCGGCCGACTAATCACGTTTTCACCCTCAACTGTCTCAAAGATAATTCGATCAATCGGGAACCCATATTTTTCGGCCGCCTCGAACGTGCTTCTGATGCAGGCTTCAGGACGATAGACAGCGTTCGGCATGAAATTGATCGATAGGAACGACTCCATGTTAAGGTCCACCGCCTGCGCAATGGCTGTCGTACGACACAATTGGTCGAATTGGTAGCGATTACTTTCGTCAATCTGCGACAACACTGAATGGGCAGATTCGCCATTTGGACCACGGACCAATGCTTCACACGCGAAGTTCGCTGCCGACGCGGTGTCGACGATAGGTTGAAACGCAAACGCAAGAGATATCGGCGCGACAACGTCCGACTTGCATCCTGAACAGCCCGACTTTTCATTCGCAATGGCTGCAAAATAGGTCTGGCCAGAAGACATAGACATGGTGAACCCTTAATGAGGAAAGACTGATCGGCAACCCACCGTAATAGAGACGCCAGGTAACACATTTAACGACAGAACAGCACCAAGCTTTAGACTTTAAGCGGTCCTAATCCCATTGGTTTCCGCTCTAAGCTCCGAACCGGCGGCATCGATCGGACTGTTGTCACGCCAAGACAGCATTGACGGCAAAGCAACCTGCTCTTAGCAAGCGGCGAGCCGAAAATATCCAGCAGGTTTTTTTGGTCCGGTTCACTCGCGTCCATATACAGCAACTCGATCGACAAAGCGGAGCGCGCTTACCGTGTGGGTCGTACTCTTTTGCGACGACGTCGCTAAACAAGTGTGTGCCTGTGCGCTGGCCAACAAGTTTGTGCGAACTACATGGACCTGGCGATCACGAAGGATCCGTCACAACCTTTTCACAATACAAAATGGTTCAGCCACGGATCGGTCAGATGAGGGAAATTCCACGCCTTCGGGTCTTCTGCTCGGACAATCCGGTCCAAACCCTGCGCTTTCTCCAGGTTTGAAACTTGAGGGATAACAGACTGGTTAGATTTGATGGAAAAGAACTTCTTCACAACGGGAGCTGAGATCGCGCCCCGGTTTTGATCCAACACGACAGCGAGATGCCCGGAATCGAGGCGCACCAACGTGCCCACGGGATAGATGCCAATACATTTTGACGAAAGCGGTAAAAACCGTTATATCGAAATGTGCTTCTCAGGATGCCATGCTTTGCAGTGCTTCTGCTGGTTGCCATGTGGGCGAGCAATGGAATGTCATCGCCCCTGAGCTTATGCGGATAACCACTGCCATCGAACTTTTCATGGTGGTGCAAAGCCACTTGCAGCACACTGGCGCTCACATTCGCGCACTGCAATAACCTCCGGCCGTCTTCCGGGTGCGTCTTAGCGATCTCAAGCTCTTCAGCGGTCACCTTTCCAGCCTTGTTGAGCACGTTGAGTCTCATCAGCGACTTGCCAATGTCGTGCATCAGGCCGGCTGCCCCCGCCTCGCGGATAGTTTGCTCATCAAGTTCAAGCTTGCATGCCAAGCCGTCATCAACGCGCAGACTGCGACCGAATGCATATAAGTATAGGTCATGCTGCTTGAGCTGCGCGACGCTTGTGAGCGCATGCGGATTGCGAATGACCGAAGCGCTGATCGCTTCAACCAAGGGCATTATCACCGTAGTCAACACCGCCTTGCCCATGCGAGTCTGTCGAAAGACCAACTTCATTTGGGCGCTAGCCGAGACGAACAGACGCTTTGCATGTTCGATTTCACCCGCGACCGACTTCCAAGGCGCAAGCGCTCGAGTAATACCAAGTGCAGCAGCAGGAGCCGACTCACCCGGTTGTTCCGTGCCTAAATCTGGTCCGGGGGACAAACGACCAGTGACGCTTGTCAGCGTATCGTCATCCAACCCTTTGTCCGTATCGATCACGACCGACTTGATGCCGCTCGCGACGATTTTTCTGATGTCGTCATCGCGCAGCAGGAAGCATCGTTTCCAGAACGGGTGACCAAGCCAGCTACCATCCAGCGCTTGCATAAACATTCCGGCGCGCAGAGACGACACAGAGATTTTTTTGAGCATGGAGGCGCGCTTGCGGCCGTTGATGCAGCGTTGTTAAGCCGGGATTGACTGCGTCGTCTGTATCCCTTCGGCTGTCGCGAAGATGTTTGGGGACGCTTCGTCCCCAAACGAATTCAGACCTATAGGTTCAATGCAATTCCATCGCGGGCAAGCCAACCTCCGCGGAGGATATCAAGTTCGATATCGACGAGAATGAGCATCCTTTCATGACCGTCGCCGGGTGCCGAACCTATACTCGTGATGAAGCCAACTTTGGCTGCGGCGCTGAGTTCTGGAACGGGGCGGATCTGGGCTCGATCCAGCGCCAGTACGTCGCTGACCGAATCCAACAACAACGCTAACGACACGCTACCAGCATTCACAACAATGACGACGGTAAGTTCGTCATATCTCACTCACTTGAGATTAAATTTGATCCACAGATCCTGGATCGGGGTAATAACGCCTCGTAGATTGATCACCCATTTAATGAAAGCAGGGGCGTTTGCGATGCTGGTCGGGGGGGCATACGAGCGAATCTTCTGAACGCGCAGGATCTTGATACCGTACTCCCCGGCCCCTACTAGGTTAAAAATCAGAAACTCTCCGCCCGCGCGCGGCGAAAACAGGACTTCGCACATGCACCAATTCATTCGGTGTTAGAAAGCTTGCCAATTTGCGTCGGCTTTGCCAACCAATGGCTGTGCCAGGATCTTCTTTCCCGAAGTGAGGCCGTTTTTCGATGACTTAGGACGGCGAACCTGTATGCTTTCATTCGCCATCTCCAGTACTGGCTCTCCGAGCGATTGATGCAGCCTGAAGGTGGAAACCAACTCTTTTAGCGTCGAGGACTGCGCAGCCATCGATTGAGCCGCCGCAGACGCTTCTTCCACGAGTGCGGCGTTTTGCTGAGTGACTTCGTCCATTTGCATCACGGCCTGGTTGACTTGTTCAATACCTGTGTGTTGTTCGCTTGATGCCGCAGTAATCTCACCCATGAGGTCCGTCACGCGCTTGACCGAGACGACGACTTCATTGATTGTGGTGGCCGCTTCATCGACAAGAGCTGACCCAAATTTGACGCGTTCGACCGACTGCCCAATAAGGTCTTTAATTTCTTTTGCAGCCGAAGCGCTTCGTTGTGCGAGCGTACGAACTTCACCTGCTACGACAGCAAAGCCCCGGCCTTGTTCTCCGGCTCTTGCGGCTTCGACTGCTGCGTTTAACGCAAGAATATTCGTTTGGAAGGCAATGCCCTCAATGACTGCGATGATCTCGGCGACCTTCTCGGAACTGGTCGTAATTTCGCGCATCGTGTGAACCACTCGACCTACAACCTCTCCGCCGCGCGTGGCGACATCCGAAGCGCTCAGTGCAAGCCGGTTTCCCTGGGCGGCATTTTCGGCGTTTTGCTTAACGGTAGCCGTCAGCTCTTCCATGCTCGCCGCAGTTTCCTCAAGCGAGGCAGCTTGTTCTTCGGTACGCTGGCTGAGATCGATGTTGCCTGCTGCAATCTCGGCCGACCCGGTCGCAACGCTTTCGCTACTGCTTCGCACCCGGCCCACAACCTCTGCGAGGCCGTCATTCATCTCACGAAGCGCGACAAGCAATTGACTCGTTTCGTCTTTTCCAGTGGCGGTAATTTGGGTCGTTAAATCACCTTTTGCAATGGCCTGTGCAATCAGTACTGCCTGTCGAATAGGCGAAACAATAGACCGTGTGATAAGAAAGGCGATAGTTGTGCCGAGCAGCAATGCACTGACGCAGATACCCAACAGCAGATTTCTCCTGACTGTTGTAGTCATCCGTTGATTCTTCAATTTTTTGTGCTGTCCGAGTACGTGCGTAATCTTGATAATCCTCCGTGGCTTTCACCAGCGCCACAAGAAGGGGGCGGCACTCATTGTTCATTTTGATGATTGCTTCGTCATGCTTGTGGTCAAGGGCAAGTCTCACGATGTCTCGCGCCACGGGACCAATATGCGCTTTTAACATGATCAATCGCTGCGGCGAGAGTCCGCACTTTTTAGGGAACATCGGGATTTGTTGCGACCAGTTCGTCGAATTTTTGCAAGCGAGATTTCACGTCCTCGTCGGCCTTCATAACCGCAGCCTTTTCTACTTCTAGGTCTGCGTCCCCGGTCACGAGTACCAGATTGCGAGCCGCTATAGTTCGGCGATCAATGGCTGTTCGAACGCTTTCAGCCATTTTAACCCGAGCTTCAAAGCCATTGACATAGCTTGAAAATCGGTCATCAGCGCTGCTTAACGATTTCAACGAGATCCCGGAGACAATCATGACCAGCAGCGTCAGGATACCGAATGCCCACGCAAGTTTCGCGCGAACCGTAAAGTTGTGGAGAGTCATTTGTATTTGTTTCCGTTGTCACAACGTTTGGTGACTCGTGGTTGGGATTCAACACTGCTCGATTTAGCCGAGAGTCGCTACGCTTGCGCACTAAGTTGTTTAACGGCCAGATAAAACGTTACTTAAATAAATTTTATAAATTAACTTTGTACAAATAGCGACCTATAGGGGCGATTGGAATTCGGCCTTATTAGCACGGCGTGTGTGATCTCAAATTTGGAAGAAAATGCACTTCAATTGCGCGAAAACCGTCATATTCGTATCCGAATTATAATTACTGGATAAAAATTAAACAGCGCAATAGAACGCTACCTTAATTGCTCCGTTCGTTGATCTGGATCAATTATCGTTAATCCGCAGTCAGTTCCCGACCACCGTTTTTTATGAAGTTTCATTCAGCAACGGGTAGGAACCGGGGTGCAGCCATGTATTAACACGTCCCAATCCAAGTTTGCTTTTGCAGGAGAGCCCCGAACGTATCGGCGTCGACTGGTCGCGAAAACCAGTAGCCCTGCAGCTCGTCGCAGCCGTAGCGCAGCAGTTGGTCGCGCTGCTCGGCGGTCTCGACTCCCTCAGCGACGACCAATAAATCCAGTTTGTGGGCCATCGCGACAATTGCCTCGACGATAACGTGGCTGCTCGATTGTGAGCCGAGCGCGCAAACGAACGCACGGTCTAGCTTGATGCGACGCACAGGGAATTGGCACAGGTACGCCAGGTTGGAGTAGCCGGTGCCGAAGTCGTCGATCGCAATGCTGATGCCAAGCGCTTTGAAGCTAGCGAGGATGCGAATGCTCTCTTCCGGGTTCTTCATCGACAGACTCTCCGTGATCTCCAGTTCCAGCTGCTCGGCGGCGATCCCGTGCTCGGCGAGCACCTGCGCAACGACCGATTCCAGCGCGGGATTATGGAACTGGCGCGCCGATACGTTGATAGCCATGCGCAGAGCCGGCAATCCGCTGCGCTGCCACGCAGCCGCCTGGGCGCAAGCCGTGCGCAGCACCCATTCGCCGATCTGCTCGATCCGCCCCAACTCTTCTGCAATCGGGATGAATTCCATCGGAGGCACCAATCCGCGCGTGGGATGCTGCCAGCGCACCAACGCCTCTACGCCTCTACGCCGACAATGCGCCCACTGGCGATCTCGATCTGCGGCTGGTAGTGCAACAGGAACTCGCCGCGGTGTAGTGCCTGCTTTAACTGAGTTTCGACATCCAGTCGCTCGCCGGCGTGCGAGGTCAGCTCAGGCGTGTAGCGCCGCACTCGGTTTCCACCGTCTTCTTTGGCGCCGTACATCGCGGCGTCGGCACGCTTAAGCAAGGTCGTCGCATCCTCCCCGTCCTGCGGATAGACGCTGTAGCCCAGACTGCATGTGACGGACACCTCGTGGTCAGCGACTCGCACCGGCTTGGCGACAACTCGTGAGAGACGGATGGTCAAGTCTGCGAGCGCGTTGGCAGACATGGGAGTGCGCAGCAACAGGACAAATTCGTCGCCACCAAGGCGAGCGAACGTGTCGCCTGAGCGCACCAAGCGGCGGATCCGCCGCGTCACGACCCGTAGCAGTTCGTCGCCGGCAGCGTGGCCGAGGCTATCGTTGACGAGC
The DNA here is from genome assembly GCF_001557535.2 of Burkholderia sp. PAMC 26561. NCBI lineage: Bacteria > Pseudomonadati > Pseudomonadota > Betaproteobacteria > Burkholderiales > Burkholderiaceae > Burkholderia > Burkholderia sp. PAMC 26561. The sequence goes on along the minus strand of NZ_CP014309.1, from coordinate 337,061 downwards.
TTGAACCGGTCGAGATCGAGGAACAGCAGCGTGAGCGAGTGATCGCAGCGCTGCGCGAGCGTGATCGCCTGTTCAATCCGGTCCATTAACAGCGCCCGGTTTGGCAGACCGGTGAGCGTATCGTGCATCGCTTGGCGGCGCAGCTCCTGTTCGAAGCGTTGCCGCTCTTTTATTTCGAGATCCAGCCGTGCAACGGTGGCCTGCAGGCGGATTGCCGCCTCCGCCGCCTGCGCGTGAGCAGCTTGCAGCGCCACTTCGGCGGCCTTTTGCGTAGTGACCTCGTAGTTGATGCCCACAAGCCCGACGATCCGGCCGGCGTCGTCGCGCACTGCTACCTTGGTCGTAATCAGCCAGGCTTCTTCGTCGAGCAAGAGGTATCTGGCGTGCTCTTCGGAGTTAAGGAGCGGGCGCCCGTGTCTTAAAACTTCTTGTTCCTGTTGGTAGTAGACGCTCGCCAGTCCGAGCGGATAGAAATCGAAATCCGTCTTTCCAAGCAACTCGTCGGGGTTCGACACGCCCATGCCCCGTGCCACTGCCCCGTTGGCGAAGGTGAACCGGCCCTCCAAATCCTTCGCATAGATGCGATGCGGTACGTTCTCGGCAAGCGCACGCAGCAGGGTGTGTTCGAAGGCGTTGGAAGGCGCGCCCGTCGTATCGACAACCGCTGGTTTGGCACTGCGAAAATGCAGAGTAGGCGCAGTCATCATGGTTCCGCGCGCGCACCGAAATCGACAATCGACCATGGCACCAGGTCGATCGCGCGTCGGGACGACGAGTAAGCAATATGAAAAATCATTCTTTGAGGCCCCAAAGCCGGGTTAGCGAAATGCGCACGTCAGAAGAGCGCCCGTAATGCCTTTAACGGCATATTGCAAATTCTCTCCATGGGAAGAATCCCGATGGCATGTACTCATCTTGGCGACGTGATCCGGCACGCAGCGATTCACGACCATGGCTGAAACCGGTTTCCCGTTCCATTGCACGTCCCCAGAATCTAGGGATCGCGGAACTGCGCCCGCCGCTGTACGTTAAGAGCCGCGTCCCTCAGCGTCTCGGTCGCACCCGAGTACAGTATCAAGGCATCGGCGCGCTGGCGGAACAGCGTGGCGCCAGCGCCTGGCCTTGCTCCAGTCAAGCTCGCAGGTATGCATCGCAGTACTTCTCGTCTCGGTTACAGTCATCCTTTTGATTGCCTACTTTAAGTCCAATCCATGTGACGGCACACACTTATAAATTCGCGGTGTTCGGCAACGCCAATGTCCGCGAAACCGACCAGCACCTCGATATCGACGAGGATCATATTTGCCCTGACCCGACGATCACGGTCGAGCCAATCCGGTGGATGAGACTCGTGTCCAGCAGTCACGACATCAGCACAGGAAGCTTCGCCGCAAACGCAGCACCAAGCGCGTGGCTTTGCTCTAGCGCAGTGTCGTAACGCCCCGCCTCAAGGTGCTCAGCAATCGAAAGCAAGTTCCCCAATTTTCCGTGATGATCGATGATCGCCGTCTGAATCGTCGCGCCCACAGGCAAGTCCGTGACGAAGGCCTTTACATCGACACCCTGCGAAACGTGCGCTAACGAAAGCATGCCCGACAGATAGGCCGCTTGCCGAAAGCGGTCATCTGCAGGCGTCAATTCCTGGGCCGCCAATTCCATGAAGCCCGCTCGCCGCTCAACGAGTCGCACGAGCGGATCGATCTCCGAGGATAGGCTAGTTGCGCTTCCGTACAAGAGGAGACAGCACCACCGCATCAACTGCCGGCTGCCGACGACGGAAAGTGCCTGCCTGATCGAGGTGATGGGTGTCCCGCGCGCCTGAGGCCGAGTGCTGCTATTGGCCAAGCGAAGTAACTGGACAACGAGCGTTGGCGCATTTTTCAGCGCTTGCTCCAAGTCAGCGTCACTCGCTTCGTCCGTCAGCAACTGAAGCACACGAAGTACCGATCCGAAAGATAAATGGGATCTTTTCACAGCCAACAATTGCGGCTTGGCAAAATAAAAACCCTGAAACAGATCGCACCCGGCGCGCATGGCAGCTTCGTGTTCGGTGCGTTGCTCCACCTTTTCTGCGAGCACCAGTTTCCCGGCGCGCTTGAGCTGAACGACCATGGCCGCGACCTCGCCCATTGCAATGTACGGCCAGTCGAGCTTGACGATGTCAACGTGGGTCAGGAACTCGCTCAAAGCTGGCGTGATCTCGCGGACGTCGTCTAGAGCGATGCGGAAGCCGACCTGACGCAGCGCATCGCATCGCGCGCCTAATTCGGGCGTCAGTTCCGTATCCTCCAACACTTCCAGGACAAACCGGGAAGCGGGCAGCAGGTTGATCAGGTCAGAAAACAGGAACTCGTCGGTACAATTCAGAAAGCCTTCCACGTCGCCGAGCACCGACTCGATTCCAACGACCCCTAAGACGCGTTTCACCACCATCGTGGTGCATGCGAAGCCGTCGTGAATACCCGCCACGCCGCTCCGGCAATCGCGAAAGAGAAGCTCCTGCGCGACGACCGCACCGCGCCGATCCAATATCGGCTGACGGGCCACAAACACATCATTTTCCATATCCGTTCCACGCAGTACACATCGCATATCGCCAGTGCCACGGGCGAACACCCTTCACGCTGACAAGTCCGGGAACCTTAAGCGCACTATGTGACGCGGCGGCTTAAACTCGGAGCCTGGCGTCTTCTCGGTAGAAAGCTGGGCCATCAGGCTGTGATGGGAACGTCAACCGGCAAGACGGCCCTACGCGTTCCTCTGGGCTGTCGCGAAGATGCTTGGGGACGCTTCGTCCCCAAGCCAGTCCAAACCTATACGCTCAATGCAATTCCATCTCGGGCAAGCCAACATCTGCCGAAGAAATCAAGTTGTCGATATCGACGAGAATAAGCATCCGTTCATGACCGACGCCAGGCGCCGAACCGATACCCGTGATGAAGCCAACATCGGCTGCGGCGCTGAGTTCCGGAACGGGGCTAATCTGCCCGCTATCCAAAGCGAGTACGTCGCTGACTGAATCCACCACGACGCCGACGACACGCTTGCCGACATTCACCACAATGACGACGGTAAGCTCATCGTATTTCACCGACTTGAGATTAAATTTGATCCTCAGATCCAGGATCGGGGTGATAACGCCCCGTAGATTGATCACCCCTTTGATAAAAGCAGGGGCGTTTGCGATGCTGGTCGGGGGGTCATACGAGCGAATCTCCTGAACGTGCAGGATCTCGATGCCGTACTCCTCGGCCCCCAGATTAAAAATCAGGAACTCGCCAGCCGTGTGGGACGCAGCCACCTGGGGCTGTTCCCCCGCTTGCGCGGAGGACACTGCCGACGCCGTTGCGGCGCTGACGCTCTCTTGAATCGCTTCCATGATCGGGTCCTCCGTGTATGCATTGTTAGCCAGGTTCAAAACGTTTCCCACGCGGCCGTCTCAGGCGCGGCTTGCCTAGTAGGGGCGAGGCTAGCAGGTGCGGTGGGCCGCTTGGTCGCGATCGAGCTGCGCTTGAGGCTCGACGGGCTTGGACGCTTGGCAAGCGTGGTGCGTACCGGTGCGCTCAAGGCGTGCCCGTGCGACGCCGCTCCATCAAGACGAAAGAAGGAAATCGATTCGTTTAATTGCCGACCCTGATCTTCCAGGGATTGCGAAGCGGCCGCTGCTTCTTCCACGAGCGCCGCGTTTTGTTGCGTCACTTCGTCCATCTGCGTAATGGCCTGATTGACCTGCTCGATCCCGCGACTTTGTTCCCCGGAGGCCGCTGCGATCTCTTGCATGATGTCGGTTACGCGCGCGACTGCTTGAGTCACTTCGGCCATCGTTTTGCCGGCGTCCTCGGCCAGCACCGAGCCATCCCGGACCTTTTGTCCCGACGTCGCAATCAAGTCCTTGATGTCCTTGGCGGCACTCGATGAGCGTTGTGCCAGATTACGCACTTCGCTGGCTACGACAGCGAACCCCCGTCCCTGTTCACCGGCGCGTGCTGCTTCAACTGCCGCGTTCAACGCCAAAATGTTGGTTTGGAACGCGATCCCTTCAATAATCCCAGTTATATCCCCAATCTTGGTTGAGCTTTGATTGATGTCTGCCATCGTAGCGACTACCTGGCTGACGACCGCATTGCCTTTCTGAGCCACGCTTGATGCAGTAGCTGCCAGCCCGCTGGCCTGTTGCGCGCTTTCGGAATTCTGCTTCACAGCCGAAGTGAGTTCTTCCATGCTGGCTGCCGTTTCTTCCAGTGCCGCCGCTTGTTCTTCGGTGCGCGAAGACAGATCCACGTTGCCTGCCGCGATCTGGCTCGACCCGCTTGCAATGCTCTCGGCAGCGCTGCGAACCTGACCGATCAGCTTGACCAGACTTCCTTGCATCTCGCCCATGGACGCCAGCACACTGCCCGCAGGTGCTTGATGCGCGCCCGGCACAGGACTCAAGTCGCCGCTGGCAACGCGCTGCGTGACCTCTCTCAACACATCGGGCTCGGCCCCCAACGCACGCATCAACGTGCGTAGCAGCAGAACGCCCAAGCCTGCGCTCAGGACCACCGCAATCACAATGAACGAAACCATCAGCCAGAAAGCGTTTGAGCTGGCTGCATCGTTCGCTTCGCGCAGATCATGGCTGAGTTTTTCGTTGTAATCGTTATGACTATCGAAGGCCGTCTTGAGGGCATTGGATGCATTGCTCAGCACGCCACCATTCGCAATCATCGACTTGGCATCATCCGTGTCGCCCGCCCGCATATTGTCGAAGAAGCTTGTCCGTAATAGCAGGTAGGTCGCGAACGCTGCCTTGTCTGCCTGCAGGAGTTTCCGGTCAGTGTCATCAGAGATGTCGTCCCGTTCGTAGGTCGCAAGGTGCTGATCGACACTCTTATCCATCTTGGCAAATTCCTGCTCCGTCGAGGCACGGGTGGTCTTATCAGCACTCACCAAGTATATGTAAGCCAGTCGGCGCAGGCTACTGACGTTATCCTTCGCAGCATTGATCTCTTTGACGCTCGGGATAATATTCACCTGAACATATTCGAAACGCTGCTGCGCCTGACTGAGCCGCCAAAGACCGAAGCCCCCCACTACAATCAAAGCGAAAAGCGCGACGCCCAGCGTGAAGATGAGCCGTTTCCTGATAGTCATAAACGTTCCGAAGTTAAAAATATTTAGATGATCCAAAATCTGGACGGGTCTAGTAGTTAATGTCTTACTTTGATCTTGATCAAAGAATCGTCGTAAAATGCCAGATGCAATTAATTTTTTTAATTTGTCCTCACAGTACTGGCCCTTTAATTCCAGGCAAAATTTCATCTCAACTTGATTTGATATCAGCGCGCAGGCATACAGCCGTTTTTTCAATCGGACCCCAATATTATTGCCTTAGGTATCTCGTTGTTAACGACCATAAAAGGGATTGCAGCAGGTATACCAAGGGTTTTCATTTTCAATGGCTGAGGTTTTCAGAATTTGACGAATGTGAGAGGGTTCGACGTAATCTGCCATTTAGCACACTAAGCCCACAATAGCTGCGCACAAACCCCATCACGACCGTCTAGCCGTCCATTAGCGTTAGGTTATGAGGGTGCATTCTGAACTGGGGTGCCCGCCGGTGATAAAGAGCACCCCAATGGGCGCGGACTGGTCTGAATGCATCTCCAATTTACAGCTTTAGTGGCGCGGTGCTTCTGTGAGGCAACCTATTCTTTCTCGCTACACCGTTTTTCAGTTAATTTTCCGATTCGCTTATTTTCCAACCGTTCATCAAAAAAAAGCGCATCGTATAAGAAGAATATCAATCGAAACCTTCTGCGCCAAGGTTTTAGCCATTGGCCGTCGTGGCCGGGCTTTTTTTAAAGGTCTTGCCCCACGCCCGTGTGCCGGGGCAAAAAAATACTGGAATACCGCGTCAACGATTCTCGTGCGCTTGCTTCGTCAAACCATAAGTAGTCAGCCTTGCAGAAAGTACGTGAGGCTCCGCTGGGTTAGGCAATGCAGTTAGTTGGTTAGTAACACAACTCCCAGAAAGAATATCGATCTGATTAACATCCTGGGAGTTTCGGAGCGGTCGCCGATGAGCACGCCTGATTTTTTTCGTAGTCGCCTGGACTCGATGATTGATCTTCGTCACCCGCTCGCTGTGTTGGCGACGAGGATGTCGTGGGCGTCGATCGAAGCGACGCTCGCGCCGATTTTAGAGCGGCGTTCACGCGACGGGCCGGGTGAGCGAAGCGGTGGATTTGTTTGGAGTGAACTCGCTGGAGCTTGCCGGCGGCGTCAGTGCCGCAGGACGTCCCCGTTTGTCCACGCGGCTGATGGTGGGTCTGCTGTATCTGAAACATGCATACAACGAAAGTGTCGACTCGGTGTGCGAGCGCTGGGCACAGGACGTGTACTTCCAGTTCTTCTGTGGCGAAGAGTACTTTCAGCCGCGTCTGCCGTGCGATCCAACCAATTTAGTGCGCTTTCGTCAGGCCTTGGGCGAGGCCGGTGTCGAGGAATTGCTAGCGACGACTATCGCGGCCGCTGTGCAGATGAAGGCGGTGACGCCTGCCGAATTCGAACGCGTGATTGTTGATACAACGGTGCAGGAGAAAGCCATTGCTTACCCGAGCGACAGCCGCCTGCTCGAGGTGGCGCGTGCCAAGCTTGTGCAACTGGCGCAACGAGCCGGACTCACACTCAAACAGACTTATGCACGCGAAGGCCCGCAACTGCGTTGTCGTGCGGGCGGCTATGCGCACGCAAAACAATTCAAGCGCTTACGCGGCGTGCTCAAGCGCCAGCGAAAAATAGTGGCTGCTCGCTCTCTAGCATCGACCAGCGGAAATCATCCTATGACTCAGGGCCATCAGCATTGCTCCCGACCACAATAAGGCTCATCTGTCGAAGGGGCAAAAGGCATTCAACACGCTGATCAAGCAGATCGAAAAGCGGCGTGCCCGGCTGAGTGCCTGGGAGGCTGCAATGCCTGCCTTCCATCGGAAATACCTTAGCGAGTTCGCGCCCCTTGAGCAAACTTCCATCGACTTGCGTACCAAGCTCGTTTATCGCCTGGACCAAACATACGATATGAAGGGGCTGACCAAATCCGAGCGGCGCACGATTGCCGACCTGATCAGCGACTTGGCGGGGGAGTTGGTCGCCGAGAGCGATGATCCGGAGCTTAAGACGATTTACAACCGTTACAGCGAATCTGACTTTGACAGTGAAGCTGCCGCCAAGTTTGATGATAGAACGCCGCGCGAAACGAAAAAAGGACCCCTAAACAACTCGCTGCAGAGGCACGAGAACAAGCGGAGCAGGCAGAGCTCAGCTTATCGATTCGCGAGGTCTACCGAAAACTAGCCAGCGCTCTTCATCCTGATCGACCAAAGCGCCATCAACAACATCGGCGAAGACCGGTTGAAACACTACAACAAGATACTAAAGGAACAGGTCGGTGAACTCGACCACGAAATCCTGCATGTCGAGAACGGATTCAAGCACAGCTACGGAATTCCACCCTTCATCGACGTGTCGCCCGGCACCATCATGCGCAATCTTGCCTCTGATATCTTCTCGCTGCAGGAGAGCCTCCACGCCCTTGAACATGACCTGCTCGTATTCGAAGACATCAAGCAACTGAAGGAATGGCTAAAGATTGTGAAGCGGTCATTGGCCGCGCCGCGTGACGACGATATGCCGTTTTAGCGGACCGCTGATCCTCACGCTTCCTTCGTAGTGTGGAGAAAACACCGCTTACGTTGATTTTCTGGTCCTGCTGCATTCAAGCGGTGTCTTTGACCGGTCGTGATCGACCCATTAGCCGGATCGGGCCCACAGGGCCTCAACGCCCGCTTCCGGTTCAATTGCTGTCAGTCATACCGATCTTTAGTCGGCGGCACACTCACCGGTTCTTCCAGGATCAGAGGAAAGCGGATTTCGATTGTGGTCCCTACGCCTTCGCGAGAAACAAAGTCGATCTGCCCGCCTAATATTCTACAAAGCTCCTTGACGATCGCGAGACCAAGACCGGCGCCAGGGACATCTTGGCCTGCGGCCCGTTCGAACTCGTCGAACACTCGGTCTGAGTCCTCAGGCGCGATACCCACGCCAGTATCCGACACGTGGATCGACCAAAGCATCAAGCCCGCCATGGCGAAGCCGAGATTGATTTCCCCCGACTTCGTGTATTTCGTCGCATTGGACAAGAGGTTGAGGGCAATCTGCTTCAGCTTGAGGCGATTGGAGGTGACAGAGGACAGCGCAGGGTCGAAACTCGTGCGCCAAGTCAGCCCTTTCGCCTCGATGGCCGGCTGCGCGGAAGTGACGAGTTCATCATAGAGTTCTCGCAATTCGACGTGTTCGAGCGTGAGCGGAGCGGCGTCGCCAAGCACGACCGAGTATTCGACCATCTGACCAACGAGCTCTTTCATGTCGGCGGCCTGCCGGGTGGCCATCGTCAGCGCCACGTCGGCTTTTGAGGGCGCACGACTGACCAGCTGCAGCGCGATCGAAAACGCATTCAGGAAATTGCGGAGATCGTGGACCACGCTGCGCGTGATCTGCATGCGCGATTCGTAGAGATCGCTGACCAGCCGTAGCTTAAGCGTCAGCTCGTGATTGGCGCGCTCCAGTTGGCCTGTGTACTCGTCGATCTTGCGGTCGCGTTCGCTGACCACTTCTCTGATCGGCGTGAGCGTTACCTTGCTGAGTGTTTCGGCGACAAGGCGCCGCGCCCGACCTTCATGGCGGCGAGTGAACGTGCTGTCCTGGTCGGCAAATTCTTCCAGTGCGTCCGCGAGCGCTCGATGAAATAAATCGAGTTCGCGCACGAGCTCCTCGATCCGATAGCCTTGGCGCCACCGGACCAACCCGTGGCTTCGCGCGTCTCGCTCGATCGCGGGCTCGACACTTTCGAGATCTTCGACGTCGAGTGCGGCGCACAACCCGTCGAGAATTTCCGGCAAGTGATCGGCGAGCTGCTCGTAGTGAGCTTGTCAGCACCGACGAGGTCGACATCGCCGAAAACGGTCTTCATCCACTGCTCGGTCAGTCGAACCCGATGCTCGCGAATGAAGTCGGAAAACTTGCGCAGCGGGTGAATAGGCGTATCAATCATTGGAAGCCGCAGGACAAGACTTGTGTAAAAGCAGAGTCCGAGCTTACGGACACGTCAAGCGGACAGCAATAGTTACCGTGCCGAAAAAAGGTATTTCTAACATTACCTACCTCGGGGTTGGCGTCCAAAAGAATTGATTAGTGCCACTAGCACCAGCGGCGACTGTCCTTTTTGACAGTAGCCATCGAACGACGTGTGGAATAGGTTCCGGAGAACCTCAGCCTCATCGAGTGCGGTGAAAGCTATGATCACGATGCTGCCCGTTCGCAGATCACGCCTTAGCGCATGCGTTGCCTCTAGCCCATTCAGCTCGGGCATAGAAATATCCATCACAATCACATCTGGCAGCCAAGCCGTTGCCATTTCAATGGCTTGAGCGCCAGTTGACGCAATTTTGCACTCCATAGGGTCAAGCAATAGGTAGGCAGTAAGTGCTTCCGCCCCATTTAAGTTGTCGTCAACCACTAATATGCGCAGAGGTTCGGTGTAGGCTGCGATGCGCCGGTCGGTCCAGGCTCGCGCGAGCGAGTTTTTGAGATAGGGTTGCATTGAACTTTCGAGGCTGAAAGGCATAGGGGCTCAGAAGTTGGACCGTCGTGAGCACCGTTTGTGCCATACCCCATTGGAAGCCGAAAATCCCTTCGCCTACACGAAAATGTGCTTATAGAGCAGAAAGGGGCTTGCGCCCAATGATCGAGAGAGAGGTGGCCCCGTTTGTTCGGACAGTTTTTTGCGATTTTTAAGTGGAACGCTGGGCGGTCACGCTGCCATCTTCATCGCGGGCAGCATCGCGAAGTAAGCTTCATCCAGGGTCTTGTAGGAAAGACTTGAATGAGGCCTTTCCTTGTTGCACCACGTCACGTATTTAGCGATCGACTTCCGTGCCTAGCCGACGCTGCTCGGTCTTGCCCTGTTAAATAAGGATCGTAGCTAGTCATATAGCGGACCTCAGCGTCACGGTGCGGGGCGCAAAAATGCCGCGAGGGGGACAAGCCCCACTTTACTTGCAGGAGGCCGGTTGATGTTCATAGTTTCAGCCTAGCCATTTCCGGCTTTGGTCAGCTTTGATCGGCTTTGTCGCGGCAATACGCGCCGGTCCAACAAAGTCGCACGGATCACATCGGCAGTACATGCCTCGATTCTTGCCGCGCACTCAACGCTTCCGACCGGAAAGCGCTCAAATTCGATTTCCCGTGTGCACGCCGGATCGTGACTAGCGACAGCGCGAAAGCACGAGCTTCGAGGAGAAGTTCATCTTTATACTTTTAAACGCGGCAAACTGGCCCGCTTTGTTAGCTAGAAGCTAAAAAATTGATTTCTGCCTCGTTGTTTTGCGGCATAGAGGTCTTTGTCTGCAAGACCCAGTAATGTGCTCGCGTGATCACATGTGCAGAAGCATGAACCGAGACGCCGATGCTGGCAGTGAAATATCCTGTGCTAGATACAACATGCGGGATTTCCAAGCTACGAACTCGCTCACATAGTGTCGCGGCAAACAACTACGCCTGATCCTGGGTCATGCCAACGGACAGTACTACAAACTCTTCGCCGCCATATCTAGCAACAAAATCTGAGCTCCGCAGGAAGGATTTGTTTAAGCTCTCTGCAACCCGTCTTAATGCGATATCGCCGGCGTTATGCCCGTGCATATCATAAAATTGTTTGAAGTGATCGACGTCAATCATGATTACGGTCAATGGTTCGCTACTGCGACGTGAAATTCCCATTGAATTTCCAACTGCATATCAAAAAACCGTCGGTTGTAGATCCCCGTCAAACCATCCTTGATTGCCACTGTTCCAGATTAATTCGTATCTCCGCCAGCGACAGATTTTCGTCTCGCAACTGTTGCTGGATGATTACTCGCGCTGACACATCCTTTTGAATTCCGATAAAATTGGTTACGACTCCGTTAGCATCGTAGATGGGAGAGATACTTAGCTCGTTACAAAACATCGGGCCATCTTTCGGTAATTTTGCACTATTACAAGGCAATATTCGCCTTCTATAAGGCACGTTTGATAATTTTTAATTCGGCTTGATCACGGTCGTTGTTTTGTAAAAAACAACAGTTTAAGTTCATGATTTTTTCAGATGAATATCCAGTCATGCTTTCAAATGATGGATTGACAAAGATCAAAGGATTATCGTGAACAAGATTATCCGATATGGTGATGCCGTCACATGAGTCCAACACTGCTTGTTTGAGTATTTCGATTTTCATGCGAAACTCACATTGAGGTAGAAGTAGATTTTCAGCGGTAGAAATCTGGTGCAGTCGTTACCACCACATTAATCCAAATTGCGCGCTTACGCAGGTCGCTTTCTTTTGATTGTAGGCGTCGAGACCAGCGACGACCACAATTGTTAGTCGCAACTGATTTGCTGACTAATGCCATGGAGTGCATACATCACTAGATTGTCACGCCACAGGCAATCGCATATCGATTCAGCCGGCGCAGTTTCCTTTGTCGCGTTGAGACAAGTCGTCCTACGCGATCCGCGACGCAACCTGCACAATGGCATCCGTCTCAATTGCTAATCGTGCTTCTTACAACGTTTTCACATTAATTCACATCCCTGGGTCTATTTTGCAAACATTCCTACGGGAAATAGGGCACCGTATACGCACGGCATCTGATTTGCATGCTTCGTTCAGTAAATCGCTTCCGTCGCTTTTAGGAAAACTATTTGCGGCTAAAAATCGGAACGCAGTCGGTAGGTTGGTCGTTTGTGGAAAGCTTGGGGCATGTGCTAGTACGAGCAAAATTGCCCATTTAAGCTGTTTCGCGCGAGGGCCGGATCAGATAAGCGAAGTAAGTCAAGGCGGTGTGATGTCATTTAAGCCACAAAGTAAAGGTACTGGTTGGTTGATATCGTTTAAAGCCTTGTTCATCCGCGCTCCACGCATCCTGGCTGTTCTGCCCGTACTCAAAACTGCTGGCATTTGCCTTTTCCTGTGCGTACCGCAACTTGCCCGGAGTAACCCGCTGTCGGCTTCGGGACAACCCGCTTCGGCCATTCCCTTAACCCTTGCCCAAACGCAACAGATTATCGCCCAAGCGACGCTGCACGGCGTTCCGTGGGCTGGGCCTGAATCGGGTCCATCCGCGCAACCGGGAAAAAGTATCGCTTTCATATCGGAAGATCTGCGTAATGGCGGGATCCTCGGGGTCGCACAGGGGGTGCGCGAGGCTGCCCGGACGATGGGCTGGTCACTCAAAATATTCGACGCCGGAGGCACATCAGCCGGCCGCCTGAAGGCGTTCGAACGAGCAGTGGCGTCAAGCCCGGACGGTCTCATCTTATGTGGCGCCGACGCACAGGACAGCAACAGTCAGCTCGCACGGATCGCGAGTCGGGGAATTCCGATCGTCGCGTGGCATGCCGGGTCAAAGCCGGGTCCTCTTGCCGACACGCCCGTCGCAATGAATGTGACGACAGACCCGGTAGAAGTCGCTCGCGTGACTGCCTTGGGAGCGGTGGCGCAGTCAAACGGTCATGCTGGGGTCGTAATCTTGACGGATTCCAAATTCGAAATTGCGCTGACCAAATCGAATGCCATGGCAGCTGTCATCCATGCCTGTAAAGAATGCACTTTGCTGGAGGTGCGCGACGTTGCCATCTCTGAAAGCGGCGAGAAAGTGCCGGCGATAACAAAAGAGTTACTCGCGCGATATGGGAAGCGTTGGACGGTCGCGCTTGCCATCAACGATATCTACTTCGATTATGCCGCTCCCGCGTTGACCAAGGCTGGCGTGCCCAGCAACGGACTAAGCTTGTTGTCAGCCGGCGACGGTAGCGCCACCGCGTTTCTACGTATCCAGGCGAAAACCTATCAAACCGGAACTGTAGCTGAACCGCTCAATCAGCAAGGATGGCAACTCGTAGATGAGCTGAACCGCCTATTTGCAGGCAAGCCGGTCAGCGGCTTCGTGGCGGCGGTTCACCTTGTCGACACCAATAATATTGCGTTCGATGGTGGCGACCGCTTGCAGTACGACCCTGAAAATGACTATAGGGACATCTATCGGCGCATATGGAAACGTTAGGGTTGGCCTTGACCGACATGGTAGCAAGCATGCTCCGTCGCATGACGCCAAGATCGCTTCGCGGCCAGTTCGCCCTCGCGCTTTCAGTGTTGGCATTGCTGATCCTTGCGGGCGCCATGACGGCTGTCTACACCCTGCGAACTTCGAGCATCGCTGCGCGACAACTGACAGAAGAACGGCTGGTGCGCATGCAGGACGTACAGGACCTGCTTGAACAGACGGTGTTGATAGAACGCTCGACCTATCAGTTGCTCAACACTGGATCGCTCGACACGATGCATTCAAGTTATTCCGACATGGTTGTGCAGTTGAACACGCTTGACCGCCTTGTGACGCGCGTAGGCGCGTTTAGCGAAAATGTAGACGTTCTCGATTTACAGCAATCGAGCCAGTTGTTTCGCAGTACCGCCAATATCGTGGCGCAACTGCGCGAGAGCACCTTGAGAACCGAGGCCGTTTTTGCGCAGACGCTCAAAGCTCGCATTGCGAATCTTCAGGCGGCCCACACGCGAGAGGGATTTGCACTGGCGAATGTGCTCTATCGTCTCGACAGCGCGGAGCGCACAGAGGACGTAACGCAACTGCGTTCCCAGTTCGAGAAGGCGGGTAAGGCGACAGACGGTTTGCCTAAGACTGTGCGAGCCAAAGCTGACGATTTTCAGTCGAGGAAAGCTGGGAGTATCAATCCTTACGCGAAGGATTTATTTTCGCTACGGATGAGGCTCATCCAAGAGAACGAAGGGCTGCTGCGCTTCCACAATGAACTGCAGAAGCAGTCAATCGCACTAGTTTTAGTTGCACGGCGGCAATCCAACTACTTTACCTTGGACTACAAGGAAGCGGTCCAAGCGCTTGTTGGTGTCTCGAATCGCAACCAACAGTGGGTGCTGGCCATACTCACCTGCAGCCTGACGTTGGCATGGCTCATCGCGTACTTGTTCATGGGGCGGCATGTACTTGCGCGGCTGCGCGGCATTAGCCGGCATCTTCGTCAAGAATCAACCGACGACACGCTTGTGACGACACAGGTGGTGCGCGTCGATGAAATAGATGAGATGGCGAGCGCGGTCGACGAGTTGCTGAAGGACCGCAATCAGCTCAAGCAAAGAACAACTGAGTTAAGCGTTATCAAGGAAAGATTGGACACACAAAATACTCACTTGCAGCACGAGGCACTTGTTCGCTCGCAAGCAGAGGAGGAAATCGTTGCCTTGATGACGGAACAGAAGATCATTCTGGACAATATTGGCGTGGGCATTGCCTTTCTCGTAGATCGACACATTGTCCGGTGCAACCATTCGTTTGCCACCATGTTTGGCTATCAGGTCGATGATCTGACGGGCGTCTCGACCGATCGATTGCATCCATCGAACCAGCAATATCAGGAGAATGGAGATTCGGCTTACGCGGCGATCGAACTCGAAGGCGTGCACGCGGGCGACATACAACTCAAGCGCCGGGACGGCACGGTTTTATGGGTTGAGCGAACCCTGATCTCGGTCGATCGTGCAACCTTGTCCAAGGGCGCGATCTGGGTGGTGCACGATATCGATCAACGTAAGAGAGCCGGGGTCCTACGCGAAGAACAAGGGCGGGTCCTGGAGATGATCGCAATGAGCACGCCTCTCAACAGAGTTTTGGATAGCTTGGCGCGTCTTGTCGAGTCACAATTGATCGGAATGACCGCGTCGATTTTGCTGCTGGACGCTGATGGAGCGCATATGCGGCATGGCGCCGCTCCCAGTCTTCCAGGCGCCTACGTCCAGGCTCTCGATGGCATTCCAATCGGCCCGAAGGTCGGCTCTTGCGGTACGGCAATGCATCGGGGCGAGCCCGTCATCGTCGCCGATATTTCGCTGGATCCGCTTTGGGATGACTATCGGGCACTAGCTGGCGCATATGGCCTTCGCGCCTGCTGGTCAACTCCTATTTTGTCGCATCACGGCAAGGTCATGGGGACATTTGCGTTGTATGCCAAGGAAGTACGCAAGCCGGCCCCGATTGAAACCCAGATGATTGATATCGCTACGCGCATTGCGGGCATCGCGATAGAGCGAAAAAACACGGAAGACAGCATTCGGCACATGGCCCTTCACGATGCGCTGACCGGCTTGCCAAACCGGGCACTTCTGGAAGAGCGTATCCAACAAGCCTTGCTTCACAGCGATCGTGACGGTCGCGATGTAGCGGTAGTTTTCCTCGATCTCGACCAGTTCAAACTAATCAACGACAGCTTGGGCCATAGCGCTGGCGACGAGCTGCTTAAAACAGCGGCGCACCGGATGGTGAAGTGCGTACGAAGCATCGACACGGTTGCGCGCCTGGGCGGCGATGAATTCGTGATCGTTCTGTTCGACGCGCCCGACAACATGGAAGGTATCGCGCACACGCTGCAGCGCATCCAGGACGAGATCGCGCAGCCCTTCCAGGTCGGTGCACAGAAACTTCAGGTGACATGCAGCATGGGCGTAGCGATATATCCCGAAAACGGGACTGATATCGATACGTTGCTGATGAACGCAGATGCTGCCATGTATTGCGCGAAGGACATGGGGCGAAATAACTACCAGTTCTATGCGAGCGAGATGAATGCAAAAGTTCAAGAAAAGCTCGTGCTGCAGGATGGATTGCGCAGGGCTATTGAGCACAACGAGTTCTTGTTGCTGTATCAATCACAGATCGATCTGCTGTCTGGCCGAATCATTGGCGTGGAAGCGTTAATCCGTTGGCAGCATCCCGAGCTAGGCGTGATTTCGCCAAACAGGTTTATTCCGTTAGCCGAAGAAACCGGGTTGATCGTACCCATCGGCGAATGGGTGCTTCAGACAGCGTGTAAGCAAAATAAGGCTTGGCAGGACGCAGGGATGCCGTTGATCCGCTTGTCGGTCAACGTGTCCGCACGCCAATTCGCCGAAAAGAACCTGACTCATCGTGTCGCGAGAGCCTTGGCGGATAGCGGTCTGGAAGCCTGCTACCTTGAATTGGAACTGACCGAAAGTCTCATCATGCAAGATGTGCCGCAGGCGATTATAAAAATGGAGGCGCTGCAGACCATGGGCGTCCAGATGTCCATCGACGATTTCGGAACAGGCTATTCCAGCCTCAGCGCGTTGAAGCAATTTCCGGTGTGCCGACTCAAGATTGACCAGTCCTTCATTCGTGACGTTCCAGCAAACCCGGATGACAAGGCGATTGCGATGGCCGTCATCTCGTTGGGTCACATGCTGAACCTCAAGGTCATCGCAGAAGGGGTTGAGACTGAACAGCAACTGGCTTTCCTACGCGAGAACGAGTGCGATGAAGCGCAAGGATATCTTTTCAGCCGACCGGTTTCAGCTGACGAGATCGTGACGATGCTTGGCCTCACTCTGTGTAATTAACGGCCGTCGCTAATCGTATAGCGAGCCTAAGCGTCATGGTGAGAGGCGCGAGGATGAAATCAGCGGAGCAAGCCATCTTCACCTGCCAGAGGCCCGCTGAAGTTCAGCTTTTTTGGGCGGTCGTCGAATACCGCGGCATGTTGATTGTAAAGATGCACCCGGTTCCAGGCACGTCTCTTACGCTCAGAGTCCCGTCATTCGATTCCACGCTGCGTCGCGCGATCGACAAACCAAGCCCCAGTCCGCTTTTGTCGTCACTGTTCTGCGTGAATGGAAGGAACATTTTTTCGGCCTCGCCAGCCGGAAGCCCGCCGCAGTGATCCTTGACATCAACAAGGATGCGATCAGCGACTGCGTAAGCGTTCAGAGTCACTTCGGTGTGAGCGTGCGTAAACTTGAGAGCGTTTTGCACCAGATTCCCAACCGCTGCATAGAGGAGGTTTCGATCCCCGCTGATCGCCAGCTCTTCGTCAACAAGGGACACCGTGAATTTGCAGCCTTTGACTTGAGCCAGTAGCTCTGCCGCCAGCTTCACCTCGTCGATAAATTCCGCCAATGAAAACATTTTCGAATGAACGGTTTTCCCAGCCGTCACGTAAATCTCAGTTAAGGATTGATCGATCAGCTCGCCCAGCGCTATCAGACTACGCTCCAATATCGATCCCGTTGCTCCCGAAAAACTCAGATTTCCAGCTTTGGCAGCAACAAACGCAAGCGATGCAGTTCCGAGCGCGTTACGCAATTCGTGCGCAAAAAATCCGGCCTGCTGGTTCGCCTCGATAGTGCGTTTCTCATCTGCAGCAGAGTCGCGCTGGTAGCTAAACTCTGTCACCGCGTCTGCGATCGCGTTATCCAAGCAGCGATTAAGCGTTCGGAACTCGTCTATCTGAAAGGGTGCATCACGCTCAAACGCGAGGTCCGTGATCGACTGGCACAGGTCGCCGTAGTCGTGTACGACCTGATCAACAGTGTACCCAAGACTGAGTAGTTCCCGGCCATGTTGTGCCGCAGATGTTCCAACTTCCGACATTGACGTTTCACCATCGGAAGGACCGGAGATCTCTCGGCTATCCAATGGCCTGGTGGTCTGCTCGACACGGAGCGTCTTGATCAGTTGCTCCAGGAACATTGGCACACCATTTTGCAGCTGCTTGGGCGTTGCAGCACGCAAGGGCCGCTGTGCGACCTTCGCTTTGCACCGCTCAATTAATTCAGAACGGTTATTCGCCAGAAAATTATGCATCATGAGCCGTACCTCCTCATTCGTTGCGCGATCTAAGCAAGGGGGAGGTCCGGTGTTCCGGCAGGCGATTCGCGTTCGCGGCGCTTGCCTTGGAACACACGGGCGTTATCCATACTACTCTATAACCATCCAGGGCGTAACGCTCACTGAACTTCGGCAGGCTGTTGAAATACCCCGCGGAACGGTCATCCCGGACGCAGGCGTAATCGTTGAGCTGATGTTACCAACGAGAACGCGATGGAAAGGACGCGCGGTCCAGGCGGGTTTACCAAATCGACGTTCACGGTGTTGAAGTTGGATGTATTCCTGCCAAAGGACCATCCGTCGCGTCCGATTCACACGTGGCTCAATAACGCCCTTAACCCCATGGACGATGTGTTCGCGCGGATGGAGGAGGCTGACGCGAAAGGACGCCGGCCGTGCATTGCGACAGAGAAGTTGGTGCGAGCTTTGTCGCTGCAGGTGCTGTACTCAATTCGTAGCGAGCGCCAAACAATAACTTCGCACCTGCAGGATCAGCTTCGACGCATCGACGGCATTAAGGATGATATTGAGCTTCTAGAGAAGCGCATCGATGCGTGTCACAAACTGGAAGCTGCCAGCCGCGCGATCGCAGAAGTCCCTTGCATCGGCCGGCTTACTGCTACAGCACTGGTTGCAAAATTCGGAGACGCGAAGACGTTCAGGTCTGGACGCGATTTCGCTGCGTTCCTCGGGCTGCTCCCCAGACAAAGCAGCACAGGTGGCACAAGACCTCGTCAAAGTAAAATTATCTCTAAACCTGGTCTGTAAAACCGCTTGCGATTCTTGCGCGGGCTTCCCGTTCGCCATAGTCGAGCGCGGCGTCCAGCGTTAAATGCACTTCTCCCTGGGCAATAACGTCGCAGAGGAAATGACCAACGACACCGCCGCCGTCATTTCTACTGATAACTGCGGCTACTCGGTAACCCTCGATGGCCGTGCTGGACTGCATTGGTCTGAGTACCTCAGACGCGGTGACAGCTATCTCGTACCCGTCAACCTCCATTTTTCGCAGCATTCAGCTCTCCCAAGATCAGAAATTCTAGCGTGAAGGATAACCCTATTCTGCCAGTGGTGCGATCGTGCGCTGACTACCCAAAGCGTGCAACTGCAAACGGTGACCGCAGCGACCAACACGGCTGCAGCCGCTCGCGACGTTCTTTTGCTGCGGATCTTACCGGACAGGCTCACGCATCGACATGTGAAGTAAGCGCGCAGAAATGGACGTCTGGAACTCTTTGATTTGAGCGTGCAGGCTATGTCCACTGTTTTCGAATCAGTGGACACCCTTCATGACAGAAGAACACTCAGAAACGACCGGCCTGAAGGTCGTCACCGTTGGTCGGGATGGCAAGCGCAGATATGACCGGCAAACCAAACAGAAGTTGGTGGAAGCGTGTCTTGAGCCGAGTGCTTCGGTCGCCGGGCTCGCACTCAAGCATGGGGTCAACGCCAACTTGCTGCGCAAGTGGATCAAGCTGCATCAGCAGCGACTAGCTGGCACGTCCCTAGCGCCAATTGGCACATCTTTCGTTCCGGTAGTTGAAGTCGATAGTCACGAAGCGGTGGTTGTACCCGAATCCGCGAAGGCACAACGGCACACCCCTGCAGCAAGGACGCTTTCGCCCGCGTTGGCGTCGGCGCGGTTGACAGTGCAGATGCCCAACGGCGTCACACTCCGGTTTGAATGCAGCGGCAATGACGCGTCGTTGCTATCGGCCATGATCGAGACGCTAGAACGGTGCGATGTTCCGCCTGGACGATGAACTGAAGGTCTATGTGCATCGCGACGCCGTTGACTTCCGCAAGAGCATCAATGGGCTCGCAGCCATCGTCGAGCAGTCAATGAAGCTCGATCCATTCGCGCGCGCGGTTTATGTGTTCAGCAATCAGCGGCGCGACCGCATCAAGATGCTGCTGTGGGACCGTAACCGCTTCTGGCTTCTAATGAAGCGCCTTGAGCGGGACCGCTTCGTATGGCCGCGCAAGGAAGCGGCGCTCATACTGCGACAGAGCAACTTCACTGGTTACTCGAGGGCATCGACATCGAAGCGATGCGCGCGCATCCGAGGCGCTATTATCAGCGCGTGAGCTGAAACGCGAACCAGCATCGCTGGTCTAACTCAGCGATGCCGCCGCCATCCTCATCCTCTACCGACGAACTGCAGGCGCTGCGCGCAGAACTCGCTGCCATGAAGGGTAAGTTGCGTGTGGTGACAGTCGAACGCGATTTGCTGCGCGAGAAGCTTAAGGCCTATCAGCGGCAGCTGTTTGCCTCCAAGAGCGAAGTGCGCGGCGCTGAACAACGCGACCTCTTCTTGAACGAAGCAGAAGCGCTCGCAATGGGATGCGAGCCGGTGCAAGAGACCGAAACGGAACAGAGCGTCGAAGTCGGCGCGCATGAACGCAAGAAGCGTGGGCGCAAACCGTTGGACCCAATGCTGCCTCGCGAGGTCGTGCGCCATGAGTTGCCCGAATTAGAACGCGTCTGCGCACACGACGGCCATGCACTGGTCGAGATCGGCGCCGAGATCAGCGAACAACTCGATATCGTGCCGCAGCAGGTTCGCGTCATTCAGCACCAGCGAATCAAATACGCATGCCTTTGCTGCGACCTTGGAATCAAGGTGACGCCGGCACCTGCGCGCATTATCCCGAAGGGCTTACTCACTGAATCAGCGCTTGCATGGGTGGTTGTGAGTAAGTTCGCTGACGCGTTGCCGCTGTACCGAATCGCCGCGTTGCTGCACCGTTTCGGTGGCGATCTCTCGCGCGGCACGCTTGCAGCAAGCGTAGTGCGCGTCGGTACGGCAGTGCAGCCGCTGATTAACCTGATGCGCGACCACTTGCTCGAGGCCGACATCGTCTACGGCGATGAAACGACGGTGCAGGTACTAAAAGAGCCAGGCCGTGCTGCACAACGCAAGAGCTACATGTGGGCACAGATGAACGGTACCGGACCACCAGTGCGAATGTTCAGCTACAGTCCCACACGCAGCGCGGCGCAGGCCGCCGTGCTCTATGCGGGCATCAAACCCGGCGCGGTGTTGATGAGCGACGTATATGAGCGCCCCCCGTTTGCACAAGTATCGGTGTTCAGCATTCGACAGAATGGTTGCAGATGTATATCCGGGCTTATTACAGCTGATCACACCGCTGCGGCCCCCAATGAAATCCGCTTACTCACACCTCACTGGCTACGCGAGCTTAACGCTCAGTCGCTCATTCAGGTTTCGTGAGTCTCGGTCCAACCTGTTTTGTCATCACACTCGATCACTGCGCAACCTTTCGACGTTATCTTCTGCAAACTGTGTTCTTCGACAGGATTATGATCATGCCGGTTTGGCACTCACATATCCTTTTTGATACGGACGGTCGCGAGCCAGCACTGCCCAGATTGTTCGGGCCATCTTGTTCGCTAATGCGACAATCACTACGTTCCAAGACCGGCCCTTCCTTAATTGCTGAACCCATGTCCCGGGGTCTTTGGCGTTAGTCACGACGCTACGCGCGCCGTGGATTAAAAGCGTTCTTAAATAAGCGTCCCCGCGCTTGCTGATTCCGTGCAGCTTTGTCTTTCCTCCCGAACCGGTCTGCTTCGGCACTAGCCCAATCCACGCAGCAAATTCTCGGCCAGATTTGAACGCCTTGGCGTCGCCCATCATCGCAACCGTGGCTGTCGCCGTCAGCAATCCGACGCCGGGAATTTCGCTTATGGCTTTTACTGCGCGATCATCCTTTTTCCACTCGCGCATGCGCCGCTCGATCCCTCCTATTGCCTCATCCAGTTCTCGTATCCGATTCCACTGCTCGCGCAAGGTATCGATGAGCACGGCGGGAAGCCGCTCGGCAACCCGCTCCAACACGTCAGATATTGCACTTACCATTCCGGCACGCTTTCGCCCCATGACCTCACCAAACTCGGCCAGCATGCCGCGCAATCCATTTATCTGCATCGTGCGGAATTCGACCAGTTGCTGCCGAGCACGGTGCAAGGCCAGCATAGCCTGTTGTATCTCGGTTTTGATAGCAACGGGTTTGCTGGGCTGTTGTACTGCAAACCAGATCGCCCGTGCATCGGCTGCGTCATTCTTGTTGCGAATGTTGAATGCCTTTACGAACTCGGCCGGTAGCAATTTCACCTGATGCCCTATCTTCGAGAGCTCTCTCGCCCAGTGGTGAGCTCCGCCGCAAGCTTCCATTCCGATCAGGCACGGCGCCCGATTTGCAAAGTACTCCAGCAACTGCGCGCGTTTGACGGGCTTGTTCACAATCTCGCCCGTCTCCTGGTCAATGTAGTGCAGTTGCATCACATTCTTGGCAATATCAATCCCAACAGGCATGAGCGTCATTTTCGTTTCTCCAAGTTGGCTTTGGAAGCCTCCATGATCTTCCTATTCGACGATGGGTGGGAGGCGCTCATTCCATTGGCTACGAGCCGTACAACAAAATCGCCCGAACAAACCAACTGGCGCACCTCGGATGCTGGGCGCACGCTCGACGTTACCTGATTGAGGCCGAAGAGGACCTCCCGAAGGAACAGCGCGGCGGCAATCATCCGGTAAGTGAATTCATTCGGCTGATCGGCCAGCTGTTTGCCGTTGAGGCACGCGACAATCGAAACGCTCTTCCTCCGGGTTACGCTGAGGAAAGGGATTAAACGTCCTTTCACGGCCGATACCGGGCGGTACGCTTAGCAAGTACCGCAAATTTATCGGCGCGTCTTCCCGCCGATTCTTGCGGCGTTCACAGATTGTATCGTGGCGATGTTAGCGTTGGCCATATCCGCTTTATGCTCGTGTGCATTAGTCGCTGCGGTCGCCCGCAGACGATACGCCGGATCTCTGCGCCTCTATTGCACGCCCCAGGCTACCGGCTACTAGGTTCAACAATAGGATTGATTGCTCTCGCCTGTTGACACCCGATCCGTATCTTTAGCGAACTCGAGCGCGGCCGCTTCCCACTCAACCGAATCAACCGGAAGCTCTCGCGGTAAGCTTTTTCTCTGCGCATCGCGAATCGAGATGACGGTTTGAGCATTAACGGCTGCGCCCACGCTCACCTCGGCATCACCAAACAACAGCAACTCGTCATCCATCACATCCACGCGTTGGCGCTCGACATCATTCGAAACTATTCACACAGATAACGCTGCCCTTCGGGTTACAGAGGCAAACGCCAGCTTTGACTCCTCAGGCGTAACTTTGATTTGCTCACCCGCACGAAACAGCGACGATAATATGGACTGTTCATTGAACCGAAAAGCGCAAAGCAGGTGAGGCGCTGTAGAGAGCAACATGGTCTGAGGCATTGTCAAGTCAACAAGAATGTCCGCCACTCGTCCTGTCACCCCGAGTCGAGCCTCGCTTCTAGCCCGGTCCAAACGCAGCATTTTCTGCGCGAGCAGAACGTACGAGAGGTTGATTTCCCGAATTGAATCAGCGGAATCATTTGTGGTGTTCATTGCCTTGCCCTCAGATTAGCCATCAACCTTACGTGATACTTTTCAGTATTTATTGCATCTCTCAAGCGTCGGAAATCGGAACATCCGCTGCATTACATGGTAAAGCGTTACTCGACCTCCGCTTTGATGTGGGTCAAGTGGTGCAGACTACGGCGACCTTTGCCAAGCCATCACTGATCATGCCTACGAGCGAGACGCACCTTTTGCGGTCTATAAGTTCAGAACGCTCAACCAGCGCCTGGACAATGCGATTGCGGACGCGGTCACTGAATCGGTTACCAGCGCGACACTGCAGGAAAACAAACAGTAGCAGCCAATGAGCAAGCCGGCTTCTTCGCCCACGAGCTTAAAAATTATCTCGACTCACCTCGCTTGCTTTCGAGGCCCTTTACCCGGAAACCTAACGCTCTCAGGTGCGACGGGGACGCTGTAAAACGAAGCTTAGCCGGATTGCCGGCGGAAGTCCGCCTCGTCGAGTGCGGTGAAAGCGCTGATCACGATGTTGCCTGTTCGCAAATTTCCTTATGCGTACGCAGTCCTCAAGCCCGTCCGGCTCAGGCATCGAAATGTCCGAATGCCATCACTTCACGGACGCAAGCGTTGCTATTTCAATCGCCCGGGCGCCGCCCAGCGCAATCCGGCACGTCATCGGATCGAGCGAACAAAGGGGAGTGCTTCCGCCATATTTATGTTGTCGCCAACAACCAGCGCACGCAGGGGTTCTGTATAGGTGACAATGCGCCGGTCGGTTCGGGCCGCGGGAGTGAATTTTTTGGAATAGAGCTGCATTGAACTTATACACTGGAGGGTACGTAAATAATGTCGCATCAGCGCTTTGTTGAAACACCATTTCTTTCGGAACGAGGGAAAATCAGATACATACTATTGCTTATGAATACATCGGAAACGGAGTACGACTTGATGCAGACTGCATTAGCCGGCCGGAACATCCCATTGCACTTTACGCCGTCAATTGGATACGTCTGACCACTGCTCTCCTTTAGGCCTCGAACACCATTTTGCGCATCACTCTTAGCATTTCTTGCGCTGAGCGAGCTTGGTACATCATCTCATCTACCGGCGTAACGCCATAGCTTGGCGATCAATTTTATGCTTACTCGCATCTCCGTGTTTTCGACAAGACAGATCGAACACATTAACCAAGCGGCGAAGCTTAGGGCGTCAAGGTAAATAGCATTACTGCGTTGCGATGGAAGGATCAATTTAAGAATCCGATAAGCAGACCAAAGGGATCGAAAAAAGGCCCGAAGGTGGATGCGGCATCGATCAGCGCGGCGCACATGGTCAAACATGACGAAATCGCCCTCCTATGGCACGTTTTACGCGCTTGCGAGAATGTTGGATGCGCCCAGGCTATAACGCTATTGACGAAGACTCGCGTAGAGAGAAAGCGACCGACAAGAAGCTGACTATTCTGGCC
This sequence comes from Burkholderia sp. PAMC 26561, assembly GCF_001557535.2. Classification (NCBI taxonomy): domain Bacteria; kingdom Pseudomonadati; phylum Pseudomonadota; class Betaproteobacteria; order Burkholderiales; family Burkholderiaceae; genus Burkholderia; species Burkholderia sp. PAMC 26561. Next base: position 312,366 of record NZ_CP014309.1, on the reverse strand, counting down.
TAGCAAGAGGTCTCAGCGGAGATAGCAGGGTCACGGTATATAACCGTCCAGAGGATCGGTTGTGTTGCTGCACTTGCCCAGGGATGGGCTCACCACCGTTCCGAACAAATGCCCGCTCCCTGGTTGTTGACATGCTTATTTCCTTTTTGGCAGACACACTGTAAAAGTGGCGCCGTCGGTTTAGCCAGATGCATCGTGGTCTCATTAACGGGCGCTCGACAGCGGGTGAAACATAACCCTGGCCCCCACGACATTCAGTCCGCGAACAAAACATTGTTTCACCCCAACTTGAGAAAGCTTCTGTAGCGTCAAATATTTGTTCGTCCGCCAAAATATGAGGTAATCTGAAACCCGCACGAGATCGGCAAGGCGAAACATCCGCAATACCCGACAAATGGCAATTGTTCTGATTAATACCGGTTTTGGCTCCAGCGCAGAATAGAGCCACGGTAGAACTTTGATTACACTCAAAACCATTTCAACGTTAAGGGTTCCTTTAGTTAAAAATACCCGCAGCGAAGAGTCGGCCTTGAGTGCTGGTCCCTTATTTCTATAGGTTTCTCGAACCCTGCATCTGAGAGATATTGCAAATGGCCTTGCAGCGCCGGTTTCGTGATGAAGATCAGACACAGAAAAATAACGGAGCCGAAATGACCGTCTCTCTCGACAATTTTGCAGTCCGCAGGCAACGCAAATGGCTTTCGGCCATGAGCTGTGTTGTTGGCGATGCTGTCATTGTCACGGATGCGCTCGGGAAAATAACCTTTCTCAACGCGGAGGCAGCGCGGCTAACGCAGTGGACGCGAGGCAATGCTTTGGGAAAACCGTTACGCAGGGTGTTGAGGCTCGTTACGGAAGGCCCTGACAGTTCCAACGATTGTGGCATCTCACGCGGATTGCGCGCTGGAGCTGCGCCGCGAACATCCCGTTTAGCTCTTCTGATTCCAAAAGACCACAGTAAATTGCCTGTCGAACATGCCATCTTGCCCTTTTGGCATGCGAAAGCAAAAATCGCTGGAAGTCTAGTAATCTTTCGAGATGCAACGGCTCAAAATGACCAACGTGAGCGCCTTTCCTCCGAGCTGCGTTACCCTGATGACATTATCGCGACAATAAGCGATCCCTTTGTTGTTCTCGATTCCGAGTTCCGAATCAAGACGGCAAGCATGTCGTTCTATCGTACTTTCGACATTGCGAAAGACAAAGTTGAAGGCCAACTTATCTACGTCGTGGACGGCGGCCGCTGGGACGTCGCTCGCGTGAGGACAATGCTCAACGCCGTTATCTCACGCCGGCTACCGGTAGCCGGATGCTGTCTAGAAACTGTGGTTTTACGAACAGTCGGAAAGAGAGTCATGCTGCTGAATGCTCAATTCTTGGAGGCCAGTAATAACGAGTCGAACTTGATTGTGTTGACAATTGAGGACATTACGGAACGTCGACGTGCTGACGCTGCTCTGAAGGCCTCTGAACTCAGTTACCGGCGGTTGTTTCAAAGCGCAAAGGATGGGATTCTCATTCTAGACGCACTCACGCTTGAGATTATAGACGCTAATCCGTTCCTGACAGAGTTGGTTGGCTATTCACGCGAAGAGCTTTTAGGTAAAGAGCTCTGGGAAATCGGATTTTTCGGAGACAAGGCGTCGAGTCAAGCGGTTTATCGAGAGCTACAAAAGCGCGGTTACGTGCGTTACGATCATCTTCCCCTCGAAACGAAGAAAGGTATAAGCGCTGAAGTTGAATTCATCAGCAATGTGTATTTAGTCGGTCAGCGAGCGGTCGCCCAGTGCAATATCCGGGACATCAGCGAGCGTTCCGGGATGCAGAAAACCATGCGCGAGCAGGCCGAGGCGTTATCGGACCTGCATTTGCGCAAAGACGAGTTCTTGGCGATGCTAAGCCATGAATTGCGCAATCCACTCGCCCCGATAGCAAATGCAGTGCACCTGTTGCGCATGCACGAATCCGATGACCCCATTCAGCAGAAAGCATGCATCATCATCCAGCGCCAAGTCGTTCAACTGACGCATCTGGTTGACGATCTGATGGATGTCTCGCGCATCACTAGTGGCAGGGTGCTGTTGCGAAACGAAACAGTCGCAGCAAACGACATTATTGAACATGCGGTCGAAACCACGCGTCCGCTTATGGAGCAGCGCGGACATTCGCTTTTAGTATCGCGATCACAGAATCCGATATGGCTGCACGCTGACCCCGCACGACTGGAGCAGGTAGTCGTCAATCTGTTGACGAACGCGGCAAAATACACCGACGAAGGAGGCCGTATCTGGCTGACGGTCGAGCAGGATCAAGAAGAATGTGTAATAAGACTCCGTGATACGGGCGTTGGCATCGCCCCAGAATTGTTGCCACGCATCTTCGATTTGTTTGCCCAAGCAGAGCGCTCGCTTGCCCGCTCGCGAGGGGGATTGGGCGTCGGTTTGGCGCTCGTGCATCAAATGGTCGAACTCCACGGAGGCGGCGTAGAAGTGTTCAGTACTCCGGGTCAAGGTAGCGAGTTTGTTGTACGGCTACCCGTTGTGCATTCGCCCACTCCCAAACCATCCCTGGTTCCCAGGGAGACCACCGGGATTCCAGCGCACTCCTTGCGGGTGCTAGTTGTGGACGACAACGCGGATACTGCGGACAGTCTTGCACTTATTGTGGAGTTGTCGGGACACACTGTGCGTACAGTTCATGATGGGCATGCCGCAATACGCGCTGCCGAAGAGTTCCGACCTGAGGTTGTCTTGCTGGACATCGGATTGCCGGGAGTAACCGGATATGAAGTGGCGACATGGATGCGGCTGCAGGAGCAGCTAAAAAGCGTCGTGCTGGTAGCTATAACGGGTTATGGGCAAGAGTCGGATCGACAGCTCGCGTTGAAAGCAGGCTTTAACCATCATCTGGTCAAGCCCGTCGACTTTTCGAAGATAGAAACAATTTTAGACATGGCTGCAAAAGGCCTCTCGTCACTTACAACGGAGCGGCACGCATAAAGAGTTGGAACAAGAGAGCTACGCGTGGCAAAGCGCATGTGAAGTGCGACTGTCATTTGACTGAGCTCGACTGCCCATTTTTTAACTTCACAACGTGGCTTACCGTGTGCCGCCGGTGAAGCGCAGCGATCGGTCAATTCTATACACTGCTTGACCAGCGCACCGACTTCCTTGACTTAGCTGTGTATTGCGTCTTCTGATAAATAGTTGGATAACAGCTCGGCCCACGCATCGCAGCTTGCTCTAACCGGGGCGGTTTACTCTCAAGCGGCTTCGCATCAACCCGGACTATACGGTTCCAGACAACCCACGTTTCTCGCTCGCCACCGGCGTTGTTGGCGCCGGCGCGCAAGACCAGTCTCTAAACCGACAATGCTGCCCCACTACGCTTAAGGTGTCGCGATGATGCACGACTTTTTGTTGGATAACCACAAAGCGCTGATTGAGCGGTGCAGAAAAAAAGTTGCGGTGCGGCCCGGCCGCGCGACAACAGAGGAGCAATTGCAAAACGGTGTTCCGTTATTTCTCGATCAATTGATTCAGACGCTCAGAATCGAACAGACGAGCGATCCCTTGGCCCACAGCGGAACGCCGGGTCTGCCAGCAAGCGAGCAAACTCTCGACGAGGTAGACCGAACAGCTGCGAAGCATGGTCGCGAACTTCTGCTCCTCGGATTTTCAATCGATCAGGTCGTGCATAACTATGGTGACTTATGCCAGGCGATCACGGATCTCGCGTATGAACGTAATGCTAGCTTTGAGGTCGATGAGTTTAGAACGCTCAACCGCTGTCTCGACAGTGCAATAGCAAGCGCTGTTGTGGAGTACACAACCCAGCGCGACTTTATCTCGGCGCACGATACTGCGCTTGAGATGAACGAAAAGATTGAATATTTGGCGCAGGATTTACGAAACCGTCTTGGGACCGCAATGCTTGCTTTCGCGGCAGCAAAGGCAAGTAATCTTAGTCTTAAGGGCCCAACCGGCTCGGTCCTGGAACACGGCTTGTTTGAACTCCGCGATTTGATTGACCAAGCGTTGGCAGAGACTCGTTCGACGGCTGGAGGCGCTCCTGTTGGGGAGGTGTTTTCCGTCGCCGAGCTAATCGAGGAAATCAGATTCGCTGCGGAATTGGCTGCTCAGGTACGCGGATGCTCCCTTCTTGTTACGGCGGTTAGCCCAGCCCTCAACGCAAGGGGCGACCGAGACCTGCTGTACGCCGCTCTCGGCAGTCTGGTGCAAAACGCTTTCAAATTTACCCGTGCGCACACGGCGGTCTTTTTGAATGTCCATACGGCCGCAGGCCGTATCTTGATCGATGTCGTTGATCACTGCGGCGGCCTTCCTAAAGGCGATATCGATGGAATCTTTCTGCCCTTTACGCAAAGCACCATCGACAAAACCGGCCTTGGTCTGGGCCTCGCCGTTGCTCGTAGAAACGTGGAACTGAACGGCGGGAGCCTTACCGCGCGGGACATGCCCGGGAAAGGCTGTGCCTTTACGATTAGCCTTCCCTTTTACGACGGGCCATCGCCCCCCAAGTGACACTGTCTTTCGCCTTGACACACGCCACGAACACGATCAAATCGCCGGAATCGCGCACGGGTTCAAGACCTGTTATCAAGCGTAGGCGTCAGTCGTACAGTTTAATCGGCCGTTTGTAGCGTTTCCCTAAAAATAAGCGTGAAATAAAGAGACAACGATGAATGAGCACGTAAGAACCCTTTACTACGTTGGCGAAAATGTCGGGGCGTCTCTGCGAACACTCCTTGAGGATCGAGCGTGGCGGGTTGAGACGATCCTGCAAGACGACAATTTTGAAAGCGCGCGCCGATTCGGCAGCGCGTCGGCGGGGCTGTTTGACTTCTCAGCGTGTCAGCGCCCGCTGGATTTTTCGGCGCTTCGCGGGTTGCTATCCCATTCGCGAATTGGATGGGTGGGCATATGTCGTCCGACTGACATTGAAGATGCAAACGTACTTCGGCTGATCCGTGACTATTTCTTTGCATATATCACGTTGCCGGTATCGAACGATCAAATCATCAACGCCATCGGCCATGCCTACGGCATGGCCTCATTGCACGAGCACGCATGGAAGGATCAGCCCAACAAACACTCAGAGGGCCTCATGATTGGGTCGTGCGACGCAATGCTTACACTGTTCGGTTCTATTAAAAAAGTCGCGATGAGCGACGCTGCTGTATTCATCTCTGGGGAGTCGGGAACCGGCAAGGAATTGACTGCGCTCGCCATTCACGCCTCTTCGATGCGGCGCGACCGTCCCTTCATCGCGATCAACTGCGGTGCTATCCCGACTCACCTCCTCCAATCGGAATTGTTTGGGTATGAGCGCGGTGCGTTCACGGGTGCCAATCAGCGTAAGATCGGTCGGGTGGAGGCCGCGGACGGCGGCACACTGTTCCTTGACGAGATCGGCGACCTACCCCTCGAAAGCCAGGCGAGTCTGTTGCGTTTCCTGCAAGACCGCACCGTCGAGCGCCTCGGTGGCCACGCCCCTACTCCTGTAGATGTACGCATCATATCCGCAACACACGTGCAAATGCAGACGGCCATGATCGATGGTCGTTTTCGGGCGGACCTGTTCCACCGGTTGTGCGTCCTGCAGATCAATGAACCGCCGTTGCGCGAGCGGGGTAAGGATATCGAGTTACTTGCCAACCACATGCTCGCGCGTTTTAAAAACGAAGCCAGCCGCCGAGTGCTTGGATTTGCGCCCGATGCAATCGCCGCGATTCACGTCTACGGCTGGCCAGGCAACGTACGAGAGTTGATTAACCGCGTGCGCCGCGCGATCGTTATGTCGGAAGGACGACAGATACGCGCGGTGGATCTTGAACTAGCCGAACATGTCGAGAGCGCGCCGATGTCGCTCGCACGTGCGCGCGAAGCGGCGGAACGCCAAGCTATCGAACTCGCGTTGCTGCGTCATCGGGGACGTCTCGGCGACGCCGCGAAGGAACTTGGAATTTCTCGCGTGACGCTATATCGATTGCTTAACGCTCACGAGCTGCGGGTGGCACCGACCCGTCCTGAGGGTGTGACAGAGGCCGCGTCGAGGCCGGATGATTAAAACTCCTAACGGGGCACCAACGCCGTTTGCGCTTGAGACGAGTGACCGAACTACCAATGAACGCAGATCCAAACGCTGCAATGGCGATGTGTCATACCTGAGGCGCAAAAGCAGTTTTTAAGGCATTGTCAAATTAACGCGGTGAGACGGCGCGACGGCAGATGTGACGACTGATCAGAAAGCGAAAAGCGTATTTCGCGCTCAAGCGGCATTTGCTGCGCGCTTCACTTTATCGCAAACAACTGGCAATCCAATTCGTTGCATGGCGCGAATTCGCAGAACTCGCCCAAAATCCGTCGATCGCTTCGTGATAGTCGTCACACCTGCCCTCGTGCCGTCTCACTCTTCGGAACTCGACAATGCCCTTTCCGACCCTTGCCTGGTCGAGTCCCAGTGTTCAGTCCAAAGCTGTATCAACTTGAGATTGCGTTTGACAGCGTCATCGGGGCCGTCCTCGCGATGCGGCAAAGCAACTCGGAACTTCTCGCGTAACGTTGTATCGACTGCTCGCGACTCATAGGTTGCTAGTAGCAACGGCTCCCGCTGGGGTCGTTATGGAACACGCGCCGAGGCGTGACGAGTGAGGCTTTCGTCCAGAGCCTTTGACGCTGTTTGCGTCCATGACCGGTGGTCCGTCAACGAACGAGGGCAACGCCTACTGAATCACATGTGTACGCGCAAGCCTATTGCGTTGCCGCCAACGCGCTGACAAAGTGCGTCCGCGTCCCGCTCGCTTTCTCAACGTGGCGATGCCTAACCGGCAGCGTGAGCCGAAAAGTCGTTCCCGTCCCGACCTTGCTTTCGGCCTCTAACGTTCCATTGTGTTTTTGCACGATGCCGTACGCCAGCGACAATCCGAGCCCGGTTCCTTTGCCCACCGGTTTCGTTGTGTAGAACGGGTCAAAAATGCGCAAGAGGTTTTCCTCCGCAATGCCACAACCCGTGTCCGAAATTACAATCAACACGATCTCCTCCTCTAGGCGAGTACGGATAGTGATGACGCCTCGTCTTTCTCCAATCGCTTGCGCTGCATTCACGAGCAGGTTCATGATCACCTGGTCGATCTCGGACGGGAGGCACTCGATCTCTGGTATCTGACCAAAGTCCTTGATCACGTCTGCTTTGTATTTGATCTCGCTGTTGACGATGTTTAAAGTCGCGTCGATGCCGTGATGCAGATCTGCAAATTGCCATTCCGAATTCTCACTTACGCGAGAGAACGCAGTAAGTGCTTGTACGATATTTCTAACCCGCGTAATCCCTTCTTTGGTTTGTGTCACCAAGACCGGTATGTCGTCCTTCAGATACGGCAAATCGACAATCTCCTTTTGCAAATTCAGATTTTCCGTCATTGCCTTCGATTCGATAAAAGCTTCCGCTTGTGCATACGCATCCAACAGGGCCAACAAATCCTTAACATAGCCATCAAGAGTGGCGAAGTTGGATAAGATAAAGCCGATTGGATTGTTTATTTCATGCGCGACCCCGGCGGCAAGCTGGCCGATAGAAGCCAACTTTTCGGATTGCAGAAGTTGAGCCTGCGCCTGAGAAAGTTTGATGTTGAGTGCGACCAGTTCGGCGTTACGCGATACAAGCTCCATCTCGATTTGCTTGCGCTCTGTGATGTCGCAATTAACACCGACTATGCCAATCACCTTTCCGTCGTCGTCGCGCAGCGGCACCTTCGTAGTCAGCATCCACGCCATATCGCCGGTTAGCAAATAATTTGTTTCTTCTTCGTGATTCATCAGTGGCCGGCCAGACTCCATTATCGTCATCTCATCTTGGTAATAACGAATTGCGGACTCCTCTGAATAAAAACCGAAGTCGGTCTTTCCGAGCAGCTCGTCTGGACTAGTGACTCCCATACCTTGCGCCACGGCCATATTGCCAAAGATGAAACGTGTCTGCGCATCCTTCGCATAGATACGGTGAGGGAAAGTTTCCGCCAGCGTCCGCAAAAGATTGCGTTGAAAGGCCAAATCGCTTTGTAATAAGCTAAGCCGCTTGTTTTCCTTTATCAGATTTTCACAGTGGCGGGCGTGTTCCAACGAAATGGCTGCCTGTTCGACGAGGAAACTCAGGAACATCACGCGCTCGTCGGGGAACGCGTCCGTATGAAGATCGTCCTCGAGATAGACGAGTCCTAGAAACTGGCTGTGCGCGATCAAAGGTATGCATGCGACAGATCTGACATGTCTCTCGACGAAATAAAAATCGTTTGAGAAAGAATTGGGCTGCGCCGCGTCGGCGAGTATCACTTCAACGTACCCTCGCTGTACGCTGGCGAGAATGGTTTCCGGTAGCGCTAGACAAGAAGCGTCTTGAAAGCTTGTGCGAACATTCACACACTGATCCCCTCTTTCGCCATGCGCGGCTAACCGCAACGCACTACCTTCCGCCAGCAGCAAACACCCCTTGCTCGCGCTCGAATTGTTCATCAACGCCCGAATAAGAGTATCGAATAACTCATTTGGTTGGCGGGTTGCGGCTAGCGCCCGCACGACGTCGAACACGCCGGAAAGCTCGGTGGCACGCATACATTTGTCGATCCACATAGCGATCCAGAAGGGTGAAAGAGGTATTACTTGTATGAACCAGAGGGTCCGCCATCTGCTTATTCCAGATGAGGGGGCTTTCTGATGCGGTTCTCACCACATCAGAGATTTTTAAGTCGGAAATTCAGATTCCGGCCGATCATGCGGCGGATAGCATTTGGGTCACGACACATCTTCTTGCGCGATCCCCTGAACCGTATCTCGCTCTGGAAGCAACGCTGCACGGCTTGACTCGTCGAGTTCCCACGCAGCAAGGAACCGTTCAATTTCTTGTTCGGGCCGCGGGCGGCTGAACAAGTACCCCTGAGCTTCGTTGCAGCCGGCACTGGACAAGAATTCAAGTTGCGCGTTCGTCTCTACTCCTTCGGCTGTGCTGTCGATTCCAAGACTTTTGCAAATGCCCATCACGGCCCAAATGACTGCCTCGGCTTCCGGACGCTGACCAATGCCCCTCGTAAACGACTGGTCGATCTTTACGCGATCAAACGGAAACATCTTCAGATAGCTCAACGACGAGTAGCCCGTGCCGAAGTCATCCATTGCGATACTGACACCCATGCGTCGCAGCCGATGAAGCACAGACAGCACGGCCTGCGTATCGTCCAGCATCATCGACTCAGTGATCTCAAGTTCGAGCCGATGCGGCGCGAGCCCAGACTCCCTTAACGCCGACGCGACGGCGTCAACAAGTCCATTGGCTCGGAATTGGGCCACAGACAAATTCACCGATACGCGAAGTGGCTCCGGCCACCGTGTCGCCCGCCAGCAGGCATGCCGCAGTACCCACTCGCCAATGGGTGCGATAAGTCCTAGTTCCTCGGCCAGCGGCACGAATTCTCCAGGATTGACGATACCCCGCTTTGGATTGCGCCAACGCAACAGTGCTTCGAAGCCATTAATGCGTTGGGGATGCAGATTGACGAGAGGCTGATAGCAAAGTTCGAATTCGTGCCTGCCGATTGCCTGCTGCAATTCAAGCGAGAGGGCTCTTTCCGCCTGCACAGAGCGCTCCATCGCGACGTCAAAGAAACGATAACATCCGCGGCCAGCCGACTTCGCGTCGTACAGCGCGAGGTCCGCGTGCTTCGCCAACTCGGCCCAATTGGCGCCGTCCTCGGGTGCGATCGCAATGCCAATGCTTGCGCCGATTACGACGTTGTGTCCTCGAATGGTGTAAGAGTCGCTGAGACCGCAAATCAGCCGCTCCGCAAACATCGAAACGTGTCCGTGTTCAACATCCTGTCTGATCAGCACCGCAAATTCATCACCGCCTATTCTTGCAACAACAACACAGTTCGACGCGTGCTGCGAAATCCGTTCCGCGACCCGTTGCAAAAGCACGTCACCGATCTCGTGCCCAAGCGTGTCGTTCACGTTCTTGAAACGATCCAGATCGATATACATTAGCGCACAACCGTCCGGAATTTCGTGCGACAACGCCTCTTCAATTTGCCGTCGCAGCAGGTCCCGGTTCGGCAGATCAGTCAATGCGTCGTGGGTCGCCACATGCGCAATGCGCGCGTCGGCCCGGCGCGACTCCGTAATATCATCGAATGTTTCTATGGAACCGCCTGTCGACAAAGGCTGATGCACAATCAACATGACGCGATGGTCGAACCATCGCTGCTCCGCAGTGGCCCGAGTCTTCAATGAGACCATCGAAAAATAGTCAGCAGCATAAGGCTGCTCATTGGATCCCATTTGATCCCTTAATGCCGGAGAATCGGACAGGACATCGACATAAGGTTTGCCGTGTTCAAACGCATCGGCCGCGAGTCCAACCAAATTTAAGAAAGTTCGGTTGCAAGCGGCTAGGTTGCCTTCCTCGTCCACGAAGCAAATTCCCTGCGGAATATTTTCTAATATCACTTTCAGACGGTCCTGCTGGACAGTCAATTCGCGGATCATTTGCTCGCGGGTGAGGCTTGGTTCCTGAAATTCTCCCGCGTGCACCCGGCTGCTATCGGTGATGTTCATGGATGTCTCGCATCGATCTGATTCATTGCTGTCGCTCTTCAATCATGCCCGACCGTTACAATCCGAAAAAATCAAAGCGTTATGGCGGCGCATCTACTGGCGCGCGGCTTCCGGCTTGATCGGCGTAGCCAAATAGACCTTAATTGTGAACGGCGTCCCTTCCTGTTCTTGGAAGCGCCTTACCTGTGCTATTTGATGAGTCGACAAGTCACCGTCTTTCGCCAGCAGCAGAACGCCTCGACCGGTATGCAGGTCATCGGCGAGTCGCATGCCTTCTCGAAGGTCGGTTACGCCGATTTGCTCGACCGGCGTGTCCGTGCTCAACGCAGAGGGGTCCTTCATCAACGCTACAAAGCGATCGACGATGAGAGGGTCGTAGCGCGTGCCAGACTGCGACTTGAGCATGGTGATGGCTTGTTCGACCGAAGCGGGTTGCTTCACGATGCCCCCGCTGCGCAAGCCTTCGAAGTCGCGGGCGACTGCAAGAATCCGCGAACCGAACGGAATATCGGCGCCAGATAAATTGTCTGGCGTGCCTCGACCGTTGAAGCGCTCGTACTGGTGGCGGATGATGTGAGCGACGCGGTCCAGCTGGGCGACTGGTGTCAACACCATTTGCGCGCGCAGCGGATGCTGATAGAAAAACTGAATCTCTTCCGGAGACTGACGATCAAGCGATTTGTGCAGCAATTCGTCTGGCAACGACAATTTGCCGATGCCATGCAGCAGGCCGGCAAAGAACAGATCTTGTGCCTCCAAGTCGCTCATGTCGAACGAAAGTGCCAAGCGCCGCCCTGCTTCACCAATACGCAGCGATTGGCCTCCGAGCACACCGCAGCGCAGTTCAATCATGCTCGCGCAGACCTGCACCATCGTTGAGAAGTTCCGTTTGAGATCGCGATGCGCGTCTTCAAGGAACATGAACGTTTGATGGATCTCCTCCGTGCGAGCAAGAACTTGCGTCTCGAGTCCGGCGTTTAAACACCGCAGTTCGTCATTCTGTCGGTGCGCCAACTTAGTAAGCCGCTCGGTTTCTTTGACAAGCCTGCGTTGCTCCAGTGCTTGGGCTACCGTCAGCAGCAGGTCTTGGTCGTCCCATGGTTTGCTAAGATAACGATAGACCCCCCCTTCGTTGATTGCACGGACGACCGATTCAATCTCCGAGTAACCGGTCAATAGAATGCGCATCGTATCCGGATAGAGCGCCCGCGAATGCGCCAGCAACTCTGCCCCGCTCATATAGGGCATTCGCATGTCCGAAATGATTAGATCAACGTTGGTTGTTGCGAGCAGACTCAACGCAGCCGCGCCGCTTTCCGCTGTGACCACGTGATATCGGGCGGGCCTGAGCAAACGTCTAAGGGCCGACAACACACTCGGCTCGTCGTCGACGAGTAGCACAACAGGGATTGAGGCCGCGTCGTTGTCTTCCATCGATTCTGCGGGGCCCCGGTCAGCATCCTGCTTAGGAGGCGCGTTATCCACGACCGGGACGTCAAGCATTACTGTCGGATTCGTCATGGTGTTCCACACTTTTATTGTCCTAGGGTCGCACATCTAGCGGCGATTCCCGCTCATGCGTCGATCAAAACGTGATTGTCCGAGGCATGCGACAGTGTTCCGGACCGAACGGGAAACCTGATTAATCGCATCTGCGCAATGGGTAGGTTCCTACGCCATAACTCAATTGCTTGCAGTCTGAATAAATGAATGCGCCGGCGACATGCAACATCCCCCGCCG